>DASRJR010000567.1:0-19125 GCA_035649395.1 Vicinamibacterales bacterium | reverse complement strand
TTCAGCGCGTATCCCGTGCGTGAGGACGGGCTGTATGCATTGAGCACGGTTGTCGATCTCGACACGGGACGCACGCTCACGACCACCGATCTGTTGAGCGGCGCGTTCTACAGGAACATGCGCAACTGCGGCTGGCGCGATAACACTGCCCGCGAGATCGTCGAATCGGTTCGAGAAATGCACGAGGGCTTCGCTCGCGGCTGGACCGAGTCCGAGTCGCAGGTCCAGTTTCGAAGCCGCGTCGTCGCTGCCGGCACTGCGCTCGCCGACTCGGTTCCATACGTCGCCCAGTGGGGGCCAGACAAAGGTTTCGTCGGGGATGGACGGCTTGCGCGGGTGCAGGCTGACGAGGGGCAGTGAGCAGCATCCTCTTCGTCATGCTGCACCCCGGGTTCATCCGCTACTACGAGGATGCCCTCGACGAGCTCGCCGCGGCCGGCCATCACGTCCACGTCGCGTTCGAGATCAGCCGGACGAAGCTCGGTGAAGACGTCACGGCGCAGCGGCTGGCCACACGCTCGCCTCGAATCACGTGCGGAACGACACCGGAGCGGACCGAGAGCGTCCGCCAGTTCCTCGTCCGCGGCGATCGCACCGCCGTTCGCAGCGGCGAGGCGCGACCGCCGATCGGGAGTCGGCAGTGGCGGCAGGAAGCGTGGGAGAGCCTGGCGACGACGGTACGACTGCTGCTCGACTACCTGCGCTTTTTCGAGCCGGCGTTCGCCGGCACCGAGCAGCTTCGTGCGCGCGCCGAGAAGCGCTTGCCGCGCCTGTATGTGCCGCTCGTACGAATCGCGGTGGCGGCCGGTCGGCCCGGCCGACGGCTCGTGTCGACCATGCTCCGGCTGACCGAGCAGATGATTCCAGCGCCCCCCGCGATCGACGAATTCCTGCAGCAGCAGCGCCCTGACGTCGTGCTCGTGACTCCCCTCATCGAGCTCGGCTCGCAGCAGGTCGATTACGTGAAGAGCGCGCGTCGGCTCGGCATCCGCAGTGCGCTCTGCGTCGCGAGCTGGGACAACCTGACGAGCAAGGGGCTGATCCGCGTCGTGCCCGACCACGTCGTCGTGTGGAACGACGCGCAGAAGGGCGAAGCGGTTGCCCTCCACGGCGTTGCGCCGGCACGCGTCGTCGTCACCGGCGCGCAGCTGTTCGACCGCTGGTTCGATGCGCGTCCGAGCCGTTCGCGTGAAGCGTTCTGCGAGATGGTGGGTCTCGATCCGGCGAGGCCGTTCGTGTTGTACGTCGGCTCCTCGATGTTCATCGCCCCTGACGAAGCGCCGTTTGCCGAACGCTGGATCGCCCGTCTGCGCGGCTCCGCCGATCCGACAACCGCGTCGGTCGGCGTGCTCGTTCGACCGCATCCTGCGAACGCTCGACAGTGGCGGGCGTTCGATGGCGCCGGGTTCGACCACGTCGCGATCTGGCCACCGATCGGCACCGATCCGAACGCGCCCGACTTCCGTCGAGACTATTTCGACTCGCTCTACTACAGCGTTGCCGTGGTCGGCATCAACACCAGCGCGCAGCTCGAAGCAGGCATCGTGGGACGTCCCGTCTTCACCATCCGCGCGCCCGAGTTCGCGCACTCCCAGGAGGGGACCCTCCACTTCCGCTATCTCATTGGCGCGCACGGACTGGTACGAACAGCTGATTCTGTCGAGGCTCACACCGAACAGCTGTCGGCGTTGCTGTCAGGCCGGGAGGACGCCTCATCACACGCTGACTTCGTGCGCGACTTCATCCGGCCTCATGGTTTGGACGTTCCGGTCTCACCCCTGTTCGCCAAAGCCATCGACGACATCGTCCGCGCGCCGGCGCCCTTCCCGGAGCGAACTGGCACAGCGACTGTTGCGCTGCAACCGTTTGCGTTCCTGCTGGCCGTCGTTGCGCGCTCGCTTGCCGACGATCGGCCGTTGTGGACGTATCTCCTGCGTCCGCTCGTGGCAGCGGCGGTGTGGGTCGCGGCGGTCGGGTACTGGCTGCGCGGTGGGTGGCACGCGCTCACGCACACCGGCGTGAAGCGCATGCGGCGCGCGACATGGCGGGCCTGGTATGAGTCGACCCGGGGGATCGGGAAATGGCTGCAGCGGTTGACACGCCCGCTGCGCCGAGGCGCGCGGCAGGCTGGATCCGCCGCCAAACGAGTGGTGCGTCGCCAACTGTGAAACTGCTGTTCTTCGCCCGGCACTGGTCGTATCTCCGAAACTTCGAGTCCGCCATCGACGCACTCGCCGCGCGCGGACATCGACTGCACCTGGCCGTCGATCGCGAGGAGTCGCTCGGCGGACGACAGATGATCGAGCGGCTCGTCGCGCGCTATCCCGATCGGCTGACGATGGGCAATGCGCCGGGGCGGGAGGTGGGCGGCTGGTCGGAGCTGGCGCGAAAGATCCGGCTGGGCCTCGACTACCTGCGATTCCTCGAGCCGGCGTACGCCGAGACGCCACATCTCGGCGACCGCGCGCGCGAGCGCGCGCCGCAGATCATCGTCCGTCTGATGGAAGGGCCGCTCGGCCGGTCGCCACGCGGCCGCCGTGCGATGCGGGCCGTTCTGAGCGGACTGGAGCGGGGGCTGCCGATTGATCGCGCGCTGCGAGACTACATCGCTGCGCAGGCGCCGGACGCGGTGCTCATCACGCCGCTCGTCGATATCGGCTCACCGCAACTCGATCACTTCGCGGCGGCGCGGGCGCTGGGCGTCAGAACGGTGTTGC
Organism: Vicinamibacterales bacterium; assembly: GCA_035649395.1. Lineage (GTDB taxonomy): Bacteria > Acidobacteriota > Vicinamibacteria > Vicinamibacterales > UBA2999 > Gp6-AA40. Next base: position 16,408 of record DASRJR010000567.1, on the reverse strand, counting down.
CGGTCGGCAGCTGGGATCATCTCTCGAGCAAATCGGTGCTGCGCGCGTGGCCCGACGCGGTGATGGTGTGGAACGAGGTCCAGCAACGCGAGGCGATCGAGATGCATCGCGTGCCCCCCGACCGCGTCCATGTCACCGGCGCCCAGTGCTACGACCAATGGTGGGGAAGACGGCCGTCGCGGAGTCGAGCGGACTTCTGCGATCGTGTCGGATTGCCCGGTGACAGACCGTTCGTGCTGTTCGTCTGCTCGTCGCTGTTCCGCGGCACTGCCAGCGAGCCTGCGTTCGTGCAGCAGTGGGTCGAAGCGCTGCGATCGAGCAGCGACCCGCGCATCAGAGAGCTCGGTATCCTGATTCGTCCGCATCCCGCTCGTCTCGACGAGTGGCGCGACATCGATCTCTCCGGCTACCGCCATCTCGCGTTCTGGGGAGCGCACCCCGTCGATGCAGAGGCCAAGGACGACTACTTCGATTCGATGTACTACAGCGCCGCGGTCGTCGGGCTGAACACCAGCGCGTTTCTCGAGGCGGCGTGTGTCGGACGACCCGTGCACACGGTCCTGGTGCCGGAGATCTCGACGCACAACCAGGAAGGGACGATTCATTTCCAATATCTGCTGAAGGTCAACGGCGGACTCCTGCACGTCGCGAGAGGCCTCGACGAGCACGTCGCGCTGCTCGCTGGTTCTCTGTCGACTGAAGGCGTGCGGGACGAGAAGGCGACGCAGTTCGCCGCCGGCTTCATCCGTCCGTTCGGTCTCGACCAGGCGGCCACGCCGCGTTTCGTCGACGCGCTCGACACGATCGTCGCGCGCCCGGCGCCGCGCCGCAGCTCCTCACGCGTGATGGGGTGGGTGTGGCGGCTGCCGCTGGCCGTCGTCGCCGGCGTGCTGGCGCTGAATCTGCGAACGCAGCTGTGGCGCAAGCGGACCCGCAATCAGGTGCGCAAAGACTATCGCGCATGGCGGCGGCGCGTGCTGATCGATCTGAAGCAGTTTGCGGCGCGCGCGCTCAACAAGCGGCCGCGCGATCTCGACGATCAGCCCTCGTCTGCGCTCACCCCGAAGCTTGGCCGCCCGCGCGATCCCGCCAAGCGTCTCGCCGGATGGGACATCGAGGAGGCGCGCGAAATCCGCGAGCTCGTCACGCTGCTGGGCCGGAGCAGCCGTCCGATTCTCCTGGGTCCGTGGTTGTCGGAGACCGGGTTCGAGCTGCTCTATTGGATTCCGTTTCTCACATGGGCGAAGACCTACGGCAACTTCGACCCGGAGCGGCTCGTCGTCGTCTCGAGAGGCGGCGCGGCGCCGTGGTACGCGCATCTCACCCCCCACTATGAAGACGTGTTGAGCTTCTTCTCGCCCGACGAGTTCCGTCAACGCAACGACGAACGGATCGTCGAGCAGCGGGGCCGTCTGAAGCACATGGAGGTGTCGTCGTTCGACCGCGACATCATCGCTCGCGTGCACGAGCGGCGCGGCGTGCGAGACGCGGCGCTGCTGCATCCATCGGAGATGTACCGGCTGTTCGAGCCCTTCTGGTTCCAGCGCGCGCCGATCACGCTGGTCGAATCGTTCGCGCGGTTCACGCCGATACCGCCGACGCCGTCCTGGCCGATGCGCAGTCAGCTTCCCGAGCGCTACGTCGCCGCGAAGTTCTATGGCAACACCGCGTTGCCGGATACTCCCGATAATCGCGCGTTCATCAGTTCGTATCTGTCGGAACTGGCGCAGCACATCGACGTGGTGCTGCTCAACACCGGCCATCGGTTCGACGACCACGAGGACTTTCCCCCGCAGCTCAAAGGGCGCCTGCACACCGTGGAGCACCTGATGCGCCCCGAGGACAATCTCGCCGTGCAGACGCAGATCATCCGACATGCCGAGGCGTTCGTCGGCACCTACGGCGGGTTCTCCTATCTCGCGCCGCTCAGCGGCACCGATACGCTGGCGTTCTATTCGCACCCGACCGGCTTCCGGTTCGATCACCTCGAGGTGGCCAAGCGCGTGTTCTCGGGGCTGCGTGGCGCGTCGTTCGTCGAGCTCGACGTACGGTCGGTGGACGTTCTGAAGCTCGGCTTCGGCGGGGCGCTCAGATCGGTGGTGGCTGGCCGGTGAGTCTGCTGCCGCAGGCGGTCCGCAACCTTGCACGCCAACAGCAGCGGCGCGTCGCCGGGCAGGTCAAGCAGGTGGCGAGACAAGGCGAGCACGGCGTCATCAATGCCACGAAGAGCATCCTCCGCCGGCTGCGTCGTCCGGTGCGAGCGATCTCGCGGCGCAAGGCGCTGCTGGAGAAACAGTGGGGCTACTTTCGAACCGAGTGGCAAATCGAGCGTGAGCTCGAAACGATCATCGCGCGCGGTCGTCCGCTGGTCGTCGGCCCGTGGATCTCGGAGGTTGGTTTCGAAGCGCTCTACTGGATCCCATTCCTGCACTGGGTGCAGACGGCGTTTCGGCTGGATCCCGATCGTCTGATCGCCGTCTCTCGCGGCGGCGTCGGCGGCTGGTATCAAGGCGTGGCGTCGCGGTACATCGAAATCTGGGACCTGATGGACCCCGTCGAGTTCGCGCGGCGGAACGCCGAACGCGGCGTCACCAAACAATACGAGCGCTCGCCGCTGGACGAGGACATCGTGGCGGCGGTGGCGCGGTCGCTCGGCACCGACGAATTCGACGTGCTGCATCCCGGTCTGATGTACCGGCTGTTCACGTTGTACTGGTCCGGCCATCGCGCGATGGGGTTCATGGACGCGCACACGCGGTTCACACGCATCGATGCGCCGCCTCTGATCGATCCAGCGTTGCTGCCCCGCGACTACATCGCCGTCAAGTTCTATGCTGCACGCTCGCTGCCCGATACGCCTGAGATGCGCGCGCAGCTGCGGACCCTCGTGCATCGGCTCTCTGAGCGGATGCCGGTGGTCCTGCTCGACACGGGTCTGGTGCTCGACGACGATCATGCCGACTACGCGTTTGCGGGAAGCGGTCGAATCGTCAGCGCTCGACCGTGGTTGACGCCGCAGACGAATCTCGGCGTGCAGACGCAGATCGTCGCGGGCGCGCGGGCGTTCGTCGGCACGTGTGGCAGCATCGCCTGGCTGGCGCCGCGGCTCGGCGTCGATACCTCGGCGCTCTACGTCGACCCGAAATGGCTGCACGCGCATCTCGCCGTCGCGATGCGCGCGTATCACAAGCTGGGTGCGGGGCGTTTCGCGGCCGCGGATCTCCGGGCCATCGACGTCCTCACACCGGCCGATGCCTCGTCCCCTGTACGTGGGCTGGACTGACGCGAGTGCCGAATTTCCCGGTCGCGGCGCAGAACCTGACGCGGGCGGCGTTCAACCATCTCGCCCGGCTCGGGCGTCGCAGCGGCCAGCGCTCGCGCCGGACGATGAAGCAGGTGCGCGAGTCGCTGAAGGAGGCCCGCGCCAACGTGCGCGCGGCCGCGGCCGCCACGCGCGACGCCTCGTCGACCACGCGGTCGGGTGCGATTCGCATGACGCGCTACTGGCGGCGGGTGCACGGCCGGACGCTGCCGCGTGTCGCCGGCGATGTGCGCGCGCGCGTCGAGTTGTGGCGAGTCGCGCGCGGCAACGGTCCCATCATCGTCGGTCCGTGGCTCTCGGAAGTCGGCTACGAAGTGCTGTACTGGGTCCCGTTTCTGCGGTGGTTCGTCGACTACTATCGGGTCGATCCGGCCCGCGTCGTCGCCGTCTCGAGGGGCGGCGTCTCGGCGTGGTACGGCGACATCGCTCGCGAGTACGTCGAGCTGCTGGAGCTGTACCCTCCTGACGAGTTCGCCGCGAAGAACCGAGCGCGATTGTCCAACGACCAGAAGCAGCTCGGGATCTCCGGGTTCGACAGCGAGATCCTCGACAAGGTGCGCGCCCGCTTCGGCGGCAATGCCGCGATCTGTCATCCGTCGGTGATGTTTCGTCTGCTGCGCCAGTTCTGGCTCGGAAACGAGTCGTTGGACTACGCGCTGAGCTATCTCTCGTATCGGCCGGTCGGAACGGGCACGTCGGTGCCAGTGCCGCCGTTGCCACCCGATTTCGTCGCGATGAAGTTCTACTCCGCCCGGTCGCTTGCGGCCGACGCGCGGCACCGCGAGCTGCTGCGCGGATTGATTCGCCGCATCGCGCAGCGGCATCCGGTGGTGCTGCTCAGCACCGGCCTCGCGCTGGACGAGCACGAGGATTTCCTGTTCGCCGACCTGCCGGGCGTGACCAACGTCGCCGGCAGCATGCGTCCCGAGAACAACCTTGGCGTGCAGACGGAGATCATTCGCCGTGCGCGGCGGTTCGTCGGCACCTGCGGCAGCGTCGCCTGGCTCGCGCCGATGCTCGGCACCGATACGCTCGCCGTCTACTCCGACGACCATCTGCTGACGTCGCACTTGTACGCGGCGCGGCATGGATATGCGTCGATGTCGGCCGGGCGCTTCGCCCCGTTGGATTTGAACGCGCTCGAACAGTCGGATGTGAACCTGTCGGAGCTGCCGTGTTGAGCGCCCGTCTCGGAATGGCTGTTCGAGCGACACGCGTGTGAGGATTCTCTTCATCGCGCGGCACTTCAACTATCTCCGCAACTTCGAGTCGGTTCTCGAGGGGCTGGCCGAACGGGGACATCAGCTCCATCTGGCGGCCGACCGCGAAGACACGCTCGAAGGGCGAGACCTCGTCGACCATCTCGTCGCTCGCTTTCCGAACGTGACCGCCGGCTACACCCCGATCCGCGACTGGGGCCGCTATCGCCGACTGGCGGCGGCGCTTCGGCTCGGACTCGATTACCTGCGGTATTCCGACGCCAGGTTTGCGTCGATGCCGAAGATTCGTCAGCGCGCTTACGACCGCACGCCCGCGTTCGTGCTCGCGCTGGCGCGACTGCCGATGCCCCGACTGTTGTCGCGCATTCTCGAGTGCCTCGAAGAGGCGGTCCCGGGGCAGGCCGGGGTCGAGGAGTTCGTCGCTCAGCATCGTCCCGATCTGATGCTGATCACGCCGCTGGTCGATCTCGGATCGCCTCAACTCGATTACGTGCGCGCCGCGCGCACGCTCGGTATCCGCAGTGCGCTCTGCGTCTGGAGCTGGGACAATCTGTCGAGCAAGGCGCTGATCCGCGTGCCTCCCGATGCGGTGCTGGTGTGGAACGACACCCAGAAGGAAGAGGCGGCCCGCTTTCACGGGTTGTCAGCCGACCGCGTGGCGGTGACCGGTGCGCAATGCTTCGACCGCTGGTTCGACCGCCGGCCCTCCCGCAGCCGCACCGACTTCTGCCGGCGCGCCGGTTTGCCCGACGATCGTCCGTTCATGCTGTATGCCTGTTCCGCGCTGTTCAGGGGCAGTCCATCGGAGGCGCAGTTCGTCAGGCGGTGGCTCGGCGCGATTCGCGAGAGCGGCGCACGCGACATGAACATCCTCGTGCGGCCGCACCCGCGCCGCCTCGACGAGTGGCAGGACGGCGAGCCAGTGGAGGGAGCGGTCCTGTGGGGCTCCAATCCGATTGACGAGGAGCGTCGGGCCGACTACTACGATTCGCTGTATTACAGCGCGGCGGTCGTGGGCCTCAACACGAGCGCGCTGGTTGAAGCCGCGATCGTCGACCGTCCGGTGTTCACGATTCTGACGCCCGAGTTCTACGAGAATCAGGAAGGCACCTTTCACTTCCACCATCTCATGACCGTTGGCGATGGCTTTCTCAACACCGCGCGCACGCTCGACGAGCACGTGCAGCAGCTCACGGCGTTTGCGGCGGGAGGTCCGACCAGGGAGAATCGTCCGTTCGTCGAACGCTTCATTCGCCCGCGCGGCGCGACGATTCCCGCGACGTCCGTGTTCGTCGAGACGGTGGAGTCGTTCGCGACGAGACCGGCGCCGGCGCCTCGTCGCACGCCGCTCTGGACGTACCTGTTGAGGCCGCTCGTCTACGCTCTCGTGCTGGCGGGTCGCGTGCCGCTGCTCGAACGAATCTATTGGAACCCGGCGAAGTTCCGCCACTTGGCCAACGCATGACCACTCATTCCGCGCTGACCGGCCTCGGCCGCGGCCGTTGTTTGATCATCGGTGAGGTCGCGCTGTCGCACGATGGCAGCCTGGGTCTCGCCCACGCGTTCATCGATGCGATCGCCAATGCCGGCGCCGACGCCGTCAAGTTCCAGACCCACATCGCCGCGGCCGAGAGCACGCCGGCGGAACCGTTCCGAGTCAAGTTCAGTCGTCAGGACGCCTCGCGCTACGAGTACTGGAGACGGATGGAGTTCACCGAGGAACAGTGGCGCGGCCTGTCCGAGCACTGTCGCGACCGCGACGTGCTGTTCATGTCGTCGCCATTCTCCATCCAGGCCGTCGCGCTGCTCGAGCGCATCGGCCAGCCGTTGTGGAAGATCGCCTCTGGGGAAGTGGCCAACGTTGCGCTGCTCGACCGCGTGCTCGACACCGGAGCACCGGTGCTGCTGTCGAGCGGCATGAGTCCGCTGGCCGAGACCGACGCTGCGGTGGCGCGAGTGAAGTCGCGGGGCGTGGACGTCGGCGTGTTCCAGTGCACCACGGCCTATCCATGTCCGCCCGAGAAGATCGGGTTGAATCTCGTGCCGTTCTATCGCGAGCGCTACGGCTGTTGGGTCGGCTTGTCCGACCATTCCGCGACGATTTATGCAGGCCTCGCCGGCGCCGCGATCGGGCTCGATCTGCTGGAAGTGCACGTCGCGCTGTCGCGCGAGATGTTCGGCCCGGACGTCGTCGCATCGGTCACGACGCAGGAGCTCAGACAGCTGGTCGACGGCATCCGCTTCATCGAGCGCATGCGCGCCCATCCCGTGGACAAGGACGTGTCGGCGAGCGAAACGGCACCGCTGCGGCGGCTCTTCACGCGAAGCCTCGTGTTCGCACAGCCGCTGCCGGCAGGCACCGTCCTCACTCGCGACCATCTCGCCATCAAGAAACCCGGAACCGGATTGGCGCCCGGTCGGCTGGACGAGGTCGTTGGTAAACGGCTCGCCCGCGCCGTCGCCGTCGATCAGTTGGTGTCGCTCGACGATATCGAGGGTCTCCAGTAGACCCGTCACAAGGACTCTTCACTCCGTGCCTCAGCGAAAAATCTGCGTCGTGGTCACCGCGCGTCCGAGCTATTCGCGCATCCGTACGGCGTTGCAGGCGATTCAGCGCCACTCCGGTCTGCAACTCCAGCTCGTCGTCGCCGCCTCGGCGTTGTTGGATCGCTATGGGAGCGCGGTCCAGTCGATCGAGCACGACGGGTTCACGATCGACCACCGTGTCTACATGGTGCTGGAGGGCGAGAATCTCGTCACGTCAGCGAAGTCCACCGGCATCGGCCTCTCCGAGTTGGCGACGGTGTTCGACAACCTGCGGCCGGATGCCGTCGTGACCATCGCCGATCGCTATGAAACGCTCGCCACAGCGGTCGCGGCGTCCTACATGAACATCCCGGTGGTGCACGTGCAGGGTGGGGAAGTGACCGGCTCCGTCGACGAGAAGGTGAGACATGCGGTCACGAAGCTGTCCAACCTTCATCTCGTGTCCACCGAGCTGGCACGGCAGCGCGTGATTCGTCTCGGCGAGCCGGAAGAGACCGTGGTCGTGACCGGGTGTCCGTCGATCGACATCGCGGGCGAGGTCGCGGCGCAGCCTGCGCTCGACTTCGATCCGTTCGCGAAATATGGCGGCGTCGGTCCGCGTGCCGACCTGTCGAACGGATACCTCGTCGTGATGCAGCATCCCGTCACGACCGAATACGACGAGGCGCGCGCACAAGTCGAGGAGACGCTCTACGCCATCACGCAGTTCGATCTTCCGGTGCTGTGGTTCTGGCCGAACGTCGACGCCGGTTCCGACGGTACCTCGAAGGGCATCCGCGTGTTCCGCGAGCGCGAACAACCGGACCACCTGCATCTGTTCCGCAACATGCTGCCCGAGGACTTCCTGCGACTGTTGGTCAATTCCACCGCCATCGTCGGCAACTCGAGCGTGGCGATCCGCGAGTGCTCGTATCTGGGCGTGCCGGCGGTCAACATCGGATCGCGGCAGCAGGGTCGCGAGCGTGGCAAGAACGTGATCGACGTCGACCACGACCGCGCCGCCATCGCCAGCGCCATCCATGAACACAGTCGGCGCGGGCGTCCCGACGCCGATCATCTGTACGGCGATGGTCGTGCGGGTAACCGGATCGCGGACTGCCTAGCGAGGGCAGCGCTGACGATCGAAAAGCGCCTGACCTACTGACGCCGCAGGCCCACTGATGCAAACGTCCACACCGTTTCTCTCGGTTGTTGTTCCGGCGCTTAACGAGGAAGGCTGCATTGGCGCGTTCATCGACCAGATGCGGCGAGAGCTCTCGATCTTGGTGCCTTCCTGGGAGATCGTCGTCGTCGACGACGGGAGTACGGATCGTACCGAGACAATCGTGGCCGCGGAAGCCCGCGCGGACGAACGCATCCGGCTGATCACGCGTCCGCACCACAGCATGGTCGCGGCGTTGCAGCAGGGCATGGCAGCCGCCAAGGGTCGGTGGAGATTCATGGCAGACGCCGACCTGGCCATGCCGGTCGACAACCTGGGCCGGTTTCTGACGCTCCTGCGCGCCGATCACCCGCCCGACATCATCATCGGAACCCGCCGCGCCGCTGGATCGCAGCGCATCGGCGAACGATGGTGGCGGCACGTGGTCGATCGCGTGTTCAACTATGCCGTTCGCGCGTTGGCCGTGAGCGGCATTCGAGACACACAATGCGGATTCAAGATGTTTAGCGCCGCCGCTGCTGACGCGGTGTTCCCGCGATTGACGATCACTGGCTTCGCGTTCGACGTGGAAATGTTGTTCCTCGCCCGACGTGCCGGCCTCGACGTTCGTGAGGTGGGCATCGTCTGGCACGGACGTGATGACAGCCGGGTCGGACTATGCCGAGGCGCCGCTCCATTTGCGGACGTCCTGCGAATCCGATGGCGGTGGCGCAACGTCTACGCGATCTGGGCCTACGCATTGACGGCCATTCTTGCCGCAGGCCTCGCCTACGACCTGCTGCGCATGCCGATCCAGGTATTCGACAGTCTGGGAGACATTCTCGCGGCCTCGCAGTCACGTTCACTGTGGGACTCATTCGAGAGCGCCTTCGGCGGGACGGGATATTTCCGCCCGTTGCGCAGCGCGCAGATCAAGGCGCTGTTCGATCTGTCGTCTGGGCGCCATTACTGGTTGGTGTTCCGCGGTCTCCACGCTGCGCTGCTCGTGGGATGCCTGTGGCTGTTCATACGGGCGCTCCGTGTGAAGACCGCGACAGACTTCGCGGCAGCCGCGTTTGCGCTGACCGTTCTCACTGGCATGTTCACATTCCGTGGGACCGTTCAGGAAGCATTTCCGATCAATCACTTTTTGGAAATGCTTGTCTGCGCCCTGGCCGTTCTGAACCTGGCGCAGTCGCGTGCCGGCTGGGGCGTCGACGTCGCGGTGTGCGTGATCTTCGCCGCTGCCGTACTGACGCTGGAATCCGGCCTGCTGGTGTGGGTGGTCGCGTTCGCCGCGTGGGTTGCCGGGATGAGGGGCATGTCTCGACGCGGCCTGATCGGTCTCACGGTGTTGCTCGTCGGATATCTGTTCGTTCGATTCGAGTTTCTGACGTCGGGCACTCCAGGTTTGTCGGAACGCAGCGCGGGGTTTTTGCTGTCGGTACTCGATCCGCCAGAACTGCAACAGCGCTTCGGCAACCAGCCGCATGTCTTCTACGCCTACAACGTGATGGCTTCAGTGCTCGCGGTCCTGTTCTCCGAGCCACAGAGCGGCGTTTTCGTAGCGGTTCGGAGTTGGCTGCAAGGTCACGTGCCGGCCCGTGTGATTGTGTCCGTGGCCGCCTCTGCCACGACGACGTTTCTCATCGCCTGGGCGGCATGGCATCTTCGTCGCTCCCGTGAGCCGCTCGACTCGGGCGCGCAACTCCTGATCGTCGCCGCAGCTGTGCTCGTCGCCAATGCGATGCTGTCGTACGCGTACACGAAGGACGAAATCATGAGCATCGGCGGCGCGTTCTACGCGCTCGCTGTGTACGCCGCCGTTCGCGTGGCCATCGACCGAGCCGGCTCGGCACGGCTGGTGGCCTGCGCCTGCCTCGCGACCGTTCTGCTGGTCGCCGGCGGTGCGTGGGCCGTTCGCAGTGCCGGCCTGCACCACACCTTGCGGCTTCAGGCGTTTCGACACCGTGGTGACTGGGCGGAGCTGCCCGCGCGCCGGAAGGCGGAAGGAGAGCGTCCCGCGGAAGTGAACCGCGGGTGGCTCGTTGACGCGTTGCGGAACAGCGCGCTCGCGATGCCGGCGCCCAACCCGTACTTCTATCCGCGATGGGCCGAGCAGGTGTGGGGAGATTGAGTCGCGCGACTGCTGCGAGGGCGTCGGCCGCCCTGCCCGCCGTCCTATTGGCCGCGGCGACGGTCACGTGGCTCGCCACGGCGGCCTTCGGCGCGCACCCATTCTGGCCATCGGAATCGCTGACGTTATCGGAGGCCGCCGCCTTGCGGGACGGTGGAGAAGTGGCGCGGCTGCTGGCGACGGGTGTCGACCCGAATGGCCGTTACTCGATCCGCGGCGGCCTTCTGTACAAGGACCCCGTCATGTTGACGCCCGTTGAAGCAGCACTCGCGGCCGACCGCCCAGAGATCGTGGCCATACTGGTGCACGCGGGAGCCACACCATCGGCGACGTCGATGACCCAGCCGCCTCGATGAGCGATGGACCATGTCGGGCGACAGTCGCGCGTGGCGACTCCCGTCGATTCAGTGACAGGATGGGGGTCTTCCGTTGAACGAAACGCTGCAGGCCCACTGATGCAGACGACGATCGCCGCAGACCGGAGACAGCGCATCGACGCACTCGGATACGACTACGCCGCCCAGCCGCGGGACTTCCTGACGACGTGCAATCTCTGTGGCGGGTCGAGCCTGGTCGTGCTGACCTATCGCGACCGATACGGCTATGCGGCGCAGGCCGACGCCTGCCGGACCTGCGGGCTGGTCTTTCTGAATCCGCGAATGACCGCCGAGGCCTATGGCCATTTTTATCAGGGCATCTATCGGCCGCTCGTCAGTGCGTTCCATGGCCGGCTCATCGATGCCGAGACGATTCAGGCCGAACAGCAGGAGTACGCGATCGATCGGGCGTCATTCGCGCGTCCGTTCGTCGAGCGGGCCGGCCTCGAGACGATGCTGGACATCGGCGGATCAACCGGCGTCGTGGCGCGTCACTTCGCGGCCACGTTCGGGCTCGCTGGCACCGTCATCGATCCGGCGCCGCTCGAAGTGGCGCACGCGCGCCGATACGGCCTCGAGACGATCACGGGGCTCGTCGAGGAGCACGACTTCGGCAGCCAGCGGTTCGATCTGGTGCTGATCTGCCAAACGGTCGATCACCTGCTCGACGTCACCGGCACGTTGAGACGTGTGCGCGAGCTGCTGACGCCGCGCGGCTTGCTCCTGATCGACATCGTCGATTTCCGTGCCGCCTACCTGCGGAACTGGTCGGTCGAAGACGCGATCAAGATCGATCATCCGTACTACCTCACCGAAGAGACGATGAGCGCGTACTTGCGTCGTGCCGGTTTTGCCGTCGTGAGGACGGCCTACGCCGCCGACCATCTTCACGTGACCTATCTCTGTCGCAACGCCGATCCCGATCCAAGTGCGCGTCCGGCCGCATCGGCGGTTGACGCGCTGTTTCGCGAGATTCGATTCGTGCAGAACGCGCCACGGTGAGCGACGCGTCCGCGATCGTGCTCGCGCTTGTACCTGCGCGAGGCGGCTCGAAGGGCGTCCCGCGCAAGAACGTGCGTCCGCTGGCAGGACGCACCCTGCTCGACTACACCGCGACCGCCGCGCGCGAGTCCGGCGTCATCGATCGCCTCGTCCTCTCGACCGACTCGGAGGAGATCGCCGATGCCGGCCGGCGTGCTGGCATCGAGGTTCCGTTCATGCGTCCAGCGGCGCTGGCGCAGGACGATACGCCGATGCTGCCGGTGATTCGGCACACCCTCGAGACGCTCGCCGCGAATGGCTGGACACCAGACATCATCGTCTTGTTGCAGCCGACGTCGCCGCTTCGACGGGCATCTCACATTCGGGAGGCCGTGCAGTTGCTGCGAACGAGCGGGGCGGATTCCGTAGTGACGGTGGTGCGAGTTCCCGCACACCTGTCGCCGGATTACGTCATGCGGATCGAGGGCGACCGGCTGACGCCGTTTCTGCCCGAGGGCGCGCGCGTCACGCGGCGGCAGGATGCCCGGCCGGCGTACTCGCGCGACGGCACGGTCTACGCCTTTCGGCGAGAGACCCTTGCGGCCTTCGACAGCATCTACGGTGAGGACTGCCGACCGCTGGTGATCGACGCTGCGGACTCGCTGTCGATCGACGCGGCCGCCGATTGGGACATGGCCGAGCGGATTCTGACGAGCACGGCGATGGGAGCTGCAGAGCGTGGCGCTTCAGAGAGTGGCGCTTCAGAGGGTGGCGCTGTCGAGCAGCGTCGATGAACCGCAACGAGTCGTCATGGCCTCGCACGGCATGACGCTGCTGCGTCGTGTCGTGCCTCGGGCGGTGAGGCGAGGAATCGGCGCTCAGCTCGCGCGCGTCCGGACCGCGCGGCTCGAACGCGACCTGGCCGCGCTGGCCGCGGGAACCCAGACGATCGTTGCCGGGCCATGGCTCGGCGAAGTCGGCTTCGAGCTGCTGTATTGGGTGCCGTTTCTTCGCTGGTTCACCGAGCGCTTTCAGGTCTCGCCGGATCGGATGCTGATCGTCTCGCGAGGCGGGACGTCCTCGTGGTATCAGCCGTTCGCGACGCGGTATCGAGAGATCTTCGATTACCTCACGCCAGAGGAGTTCCGGCGCCGGCATGACGAGCGGATCGCGGTCAACGGCGAACAGAAGCAGACGCGCGTGCTCGCGTTCGAGCACAACCTGCTTCGCGCGCTGACCGAAGACATTCGCCATCGAACGATGCTCCATCCGTCGACGATGTACGGGCTGTTCAGCCCCTATTGGTGGGGACATACCAGCGCGGAGTGGGTGCTTCGCTACGCGCGCTATCAGAAGCTTCGCGTGCCGCCGCTCCCGGTGCCGCGTCCGTCGGCGCCGTACACGGCTGTGAAGTTCTACTTCAACGACTGTTTTCCCGCGACGGATCAAAACCAGGCGTTCGTTCGCCACACGTTGCAGCGGCTGGCGGCGCAGGGTCCGGTGGTGTCGCTGACGATGGGCTGGCAGCTCGACGATCACGGCGGCTTCGACGAACGGCCGCCCGGAATCGAGTTGATGGCGCCGCATCTGAACCCGCGCGAGAATCTGGCGGCGCAGACCGCGCTCGTGGCTGGCGCCGCGTCGTTCGTCGGCACTTACGGCGGGTTCTCCTATCTCGCGCCGTTTCTCGGCGTGCGATCCACCGCCTACTACGGCGATCCTGACGGCTTCTCACAACGCCATCTGCTGATGGCGCAGTCGGGACTGACCGCAATGGGCACGGCCGGCCTGCTCGACGTGCGACCGGCCGTTCACGCATCCTGACACCCATACATCGATGAACATTCAGCACGTGCTCGTCACCGGCGGCGCCGGTTATATCGGCTCACACCTCGTCGACGCATTGATCGCGCGCCAGTACAAAGTGACGGTGCTCGACAACCTGGAGCCGCAGGTCCATCGATCGGGCGCGTGGCCCTCGTATGCGAATCCCGGCGCGCAGTACGTACGCGGCGACGTTCGCGACCGCGCGACCTTCGAACCGCTGGTGCTCGCCTCGGACGCGGTCGTCCACTTCGGTGCGGCCGTGGGCGTGGGGCAGAGCATGTATCAGGTCGATCGCTACGTCGACGTGAACACCCGCGGCACGGCGCTGCTGCTCGACATCCTGGTGAACACGCGGCACCACGTGCGCAAGGTTCTGGTCGCGTCGTCCATCGGCGTCTACGGCGAGGGTGCGTATGCGTGCGAGCGTCACGGCGTCGTCGCACCCGGCATCCGCTCGGAACCGCAGCTCGCGGCCCGCGACTGGGAACAGCGGTGCCCGCACTGTGGCGAGCATGTCGCGTCGATCCCGACGCCAGAAGACAAGGCGCTCTATCGCGACAACATCTACTCGATGACGAAGTACCACCAGGAAGAGATGGTGCTGCTCATCGGAAAGACCTATGGGATCCCCGCCGTGGCCCCGCGGTTCTTCAACGTCTATGGGCCGCGTCAGAGCCTCAGCAACCCTTACGCGGGCGTGGCGGCGATCTGGCTGAGCCGCTTGCTCAACGACCGGCAGCCGGTCGTGTTCGAGGACGGCGGCCAGCTCCGCGACTTCGTGTCGATTCACGACGTCGCCGAGTGCCTGGTGCTGATGCTGGAGAACTCCGGCGCCGACTTCCTTCCCGTCAACGTGGGATCGGGCGAGACGGTCACCATTCTGGACGTCGCGCGGACGCTGAATCGCATCCTCGGAAAATCGATCGAGCCGCAGATTACGCAGACCGGGCGGAAGTTCGACATTCGCCACAACACCGCGGACATCACCAGAGCTCGGACCGCGCTCGGCTTCCGACCCAAGGTCAGTCTCGACCAGGGGATGTCGGAGCTGGTCGAGTGGGCGAAGACGACCCCCGATGTCGCGCACGATTTCTTCGATCGCGCGCTCGAAGAGCTCCAGCAGAAGGGCCTGCTGGTCGAAGCACCCTCTCGATGATGTGGTCGGACGATCGCCGATGGCTGCGGCTGTCGTATGCGTACGGCGTGTTGGTGGCCGTGGCTCTCGGCTACTTCCTGATGCGCATCCCGATCCAGGTCTCCGACACCTTTGGCGACGTGGTGAGCCTCAGCCAGCCGATGAGCGACCTCGTGAAGAGTCAGCTGTCCGGGTCGTCGTTTCTCCGGCCCGGCCGCTACGTCGAGGCCAAGCTCGTATACGAGCTCGCCAACGGACAGTACCACTACGCGTTCCGTCTCGTGCACGTCGCACACGTCGTGCTGCTGGTGATCCTGATCGTCAGGTTGCTTCGGCCGACGACCGCGGCCGCGGCACTGCTCATTCCACTGACACTCGCAGTGCTGATCGGCAATCACACGTTTGCCTGGACGCTGCGAGAAGCGTTTCCCATCAACCATTACTTGACGGTCGTCGTGGCCTGTGCGGCCGCCGCAAACCTCGCGTTTGCCTCGCATCGCTGGTGGATCGATGCGCTCGCCGTCGTTCTGTTCGTGGCCGCGTCGCTGACGATCGAGAGCGGCCTTCTCGTCTGGGTCGTCTTCGTTGCCGCGTACGCGGTCGGGCTGCGCGGCGTGTCGGCCCGTGGCGTTCTCGCTGTGACCGCTTGTCTGGCGGCGTATTTCGTCCTGAGATTTGCCATCCTCGACGTCGGTCCTCCCACGCTGCTCGATCGCGAGGCCGGCATCGGCTTCCAGCGATACGGCGGCGAGCAACTGCAAGCGATGTTTGGCGGTCACGTGCTTCCGTTCTATGCCTACAACGTCGTCGCCTCGATCGCAGGCCTCCTCACGGCCGAACCGCGAAACGGGATCTTCTCGATGACGCAAGGGCTGCTGCAATCGACCGTATCGCCGACGTCGATCGTGGCCGCGGTCTCATCGACGATCGCGACGATGCTCGTCCTCCGCTTCGTCTGGCTGCGACGGCGGCAGTGGCTGGCGCGGCGATTCGACCGCGCCGATCAGCTCATGGTGATGTTTTGGCTGGTATTCCTGGCGAACGCCGCGATGGGCTACGCCTACACCAAGGACGTGATCATGGCGCCGGCCGGTGTCTTCTTCGCCGTGGCCGTGTTCGTCGCCTGCGGTGAGCTGGTGCAGCGGCTGTCGACGCAGGGACGCGCATCGCTGGCGATCCTCGCCGTGCTGACCGTTCTCTCGACGACGTGGTCGATCCGTGCCGTTGGTATCCACGCCGCGCTGATTCGGACGTCCCACGACGTTCACGAACAATGGGCGTACGTGGATGATTGGCTCGCCCAACTGAATTTTCCGATGTCTCCGCACGTGATCGCGTTGAAGCAACAGTTGCAGGACGATGCCGTCGTCCGCCATCCGGCGAGCCCGCTCCTCCGCGAGCGGTGGACACGGCTGTTCGAGGTAGAGTGAGTTCCGGCTTTTAGACGATCGTTGCACCGCCCCGCGGACACCCCCTCAGCGCGGAGGACGGCGATGAGCGCCATTGACACGACCACGGATTTCGTACTCGCCCGCTCTCAAGCGGCTCAACTCTCGAGACGGGACGGCCACGCGCAGTTGTCCATCGTCATCCCGATCTACAACGAGGCGATGCTCGTCGACCAGCTCGCCGACCGGTTGCGAGGGGCGCTGGTGGCCCCCGATATCGATTGGGAGGCCGTGGTCGTGGACGACGGCAGCGCGGATGGGTCGTTCGAGGCG
>DASRJR010000566.1:0-3551 GCA_035649395.1 Vicinamibacterales bacterium | reverse complement strand
GCCTTCTTCATCGACGCGTTTTCAAACGGCTTCGACGGATCACCGGGAACGGTATAGAACCGCCACGCGCGCCGGCCCGTCAGCGCATCGTAGGCATCGAAGAAGCCACGCGTCGGCCGATCGCCGCCGCTCGCCCCGATGATGACCTTCCCCTTCGCAATCCTCGGCGCCATCGTCAGGGTGTAGTGATCCTGCGGGAACGCGACGCGCGCCTCCCACACCACGTTGCCGGTCTCGGCGTCGAGCCCTTGAAGACGTCCGTCGATGATCGGCGCGATAATCAACCCCTGATAGATCGCGAGGCCGCGGTTGACCACGCCGCAGCAGATTTCGGGGCGCACCGACTGTTGATTCACCCAGGGGTCCCACCGCCACTTTTCCTTGCCTGTCCGAGCATCCACCGCGAAGACGATGCTCCAATTGGTGATGCCGTAGATGGTCCCGTTGGCCACCAGCGGTGTCGCTTCCTGCCCGCCGCCGCCAGAGCCGACCTCGTATGCCCATGCCGGCGCCAGACGGGCGACGTTGCCGGCGTTGATCTCTTTCAGCGGGCTGAAGCGCGTCTCGGCCTGATTCAAGCCGTAGGTCAGCCAGTCGTCGCCGCTCTGACCGGCTTTCTTCAGCGCCGCGTCATCGATGCTCGTCGTCTGCGCGCCGAGAAACGCCACGGAAAACACGAAGAGGATCAGCCACGGAACAGACCACGTGTGTTGTCGACGAGACATCGAAAGCTCCCGAATTGAAGGAACGACCTTACTTGGCGGGGGCCCCGGCTGGCCGCGGGCCCGCGGTATCGTTCGACGCGACTCTCTTCTTGAACCGCCAACGTCCGTTCTCGCGCACGAGTGTGTCGTCGTAGCGGCCTGCCTGCGAAATTGCCGCGCCGCGCTCGCCAGGCACGACGAACGCCCAGCGCGACCACGCGGTCGCGGTGTCGCCGTTCACCGTGATCACGAAGTTCGAGAGCAGGTGATAGTTCTTGGCGACATTGGGCTGGGTCCCCATGTTCTTTTCCATGAACGCCTTGATGTTCGCGGGACCGCTGACCGAGCCGAAGCCGCCGACCCACTCGCCGTCCTTGGCAAAGAGCGCCGAGTACGCCCCGAAGTCGCGACTGTCGAGATGACGCCCGTAGTCGAGCAGCAACTGCTGAATCTCCTCTTTGTCCACGAGTTGCTGGAGCCGCGCGGCCACCGAGGGCTCATTCGACGATTTCTGCGCGCGCGTCAGTGCCGGCGCGAACGCGACGGCGGCAACGCCGATCCACAGAGCACACAGCGTTCTAGACATGGGACACCCTTCGGAATCCACTGCCACGGAGGACTGGGCGTCTTATGCCACAAGAGCACACGCTTCACAAGGCAGAAACGCCGCACCAACTGACGCTCTTGGCCTTCCGTCTAAGGCGCCATGGACCTCCTGGACGACCTGCGCTACGCCGTTCGCGTGCTGAGAAAGACGCCTGTCT
The DNA here is from genome assembly GCA_035649395.1 of Vicinamibacterales bacterium. GTDB lineage: Bacteria > Acidobacteriota > Vicinamibacteria > Vicinamibacterales > UBA2999 > Gp6-AA40. The sequence goes on along the minus strand of DASRJR010000566.1, from coordinate 2,083 downwards.
TCACCGTTGCCGCAATCGGCACGCTGGCGCTCGGCATTGGTGCCAACACGACGATCTTCTCGCTCGTACAAGCCCTGCTTCTTCAGCCGCTGCCATACCAGAATCCAGATCAGGTCGTCCTCGTCTGGGAGGACCAGACTGGCGCGGCAGGTGTTTCCAGAGCGGTGTCCGCTCCCGCCAACTACCGGGACTGGCGCGCGAGCAGTCGGTCGTTCACCGACATGGCGGCCACCGGCTTCGCGTTCACGAACCTGACCGGCGACGGTGCGCCGGAGGTCGTGCTCGGACGGCGTGTGACGGCGAATTTCTTTTCGGTGCTGGGCGTCCAGCCTGTGCTTGGCCGCGACTTCACAGCGGCGGATGACACCAGCGGCGCGCGAGTCGTCATCATCAGCCATGCACTGTGGCAGCGCCGCTACCGCGGCGATCCGGGCATCGTCGGCCGCACGATTTCGATGAGCGTCCAGCGCGTCGGCGACGTCACGCACGAGGTGATCGGTGTGGCGCCGTCATCGCTCGTTTTCCTCAGCCGCGACATCGACTATTGGGTCCCGATGCAGTTCTCGCCCGAGGAGGCCGCCACGCGCGGCAACCACTTCCTGGACGTGGTCGCCCGCTTGAAGCCCGGTGCATCCGTCGAGGCCGCCGACGCGGAAGTGCGGACGATTGCGAAGCGCCTCAGCGAACAGTACCCGGACACCAATCGCGGTATCGGGGCGGTGGTCGTCCCCATCCGCGAACACGTACTCGGCGTCAGCAGAGTTCAGGTGATCGCGCTGATGAGTGCGGCGGCTGCGATCGTGTTGATCGCCTGCGCCAATCTCGCCAGCCTGCTGCTGGCCCGCGCGTCGGTCCGCCGAGGCGAGTACGCAGTGCGCCTTTCGCTCGGTGCCACGCGCGGACGGCTGACGCGGCAGGTCGTTGTCGAAGCGCTGTGCCTGTCGATTGGCGGCGGCGTGCTGGGCCTCGCGATCCCGGTGCTGACCACGACGTTCATCGAACGGATCGTGCCCATCGGACTGCAGGCGTTCACCGTGTCGCTGATGGATTGGCGGCTCCTCGCGTTCGCAGGTGCGCTCTCGATCGCGACGGGTCTGTTGTTCAGCGTGGGACCGGCGTTCCAATCGGCGCACGCGTCCACCGCGGACGTGCTGCAGCAGCACGCGCGCGGCAACGTCGGCGGACGGAGCGGCGCGTTCCGCGACAGCCTGGTCGTGGTGCAAGTGGCGGCGACGCTGGTGCTGCTCGTCGCCGCAGGGCTGATGCTGCGGACGCTCGCCAATCTGAACGCCGTCGCTCTCGGGTTCGACGCGAACAACCTGTTGACGATGCAGGCGCCGCTGATGCCGAAGTGGGCCGACCCGATCAAACGGCCGGCGTTCTACGAGACCGTGCTGGACGGTGTTCGCGCACTGCCAGGTGTGCGCGGCGCGGCATTTGGCTCAACGCTTCCGTTTCAGGCTGGCAGCTCGCGATTCTTCAGTATCGACGGACGTCAGCCCCTTCCTGGAGAGCAGCGGGACACCTTGTTCCGCATCGGTACGGCCGACTATCTGCAGACGCTGCGCGTGACGCCGGTCGAGGGGCGTCTGCTCGACGCGCGCGACGGCCGCGACGCGCCGCGCGCCGTGGTCGTCAACGAAACGCTCGTCCGGCAATTCATGGCCGGACAATCGGCGCTCGGCCGGCAGATCCGGTTCGACCCGACGGAGCCGCCGTTCACCGTCGTCGGGGTCGTCAAGGACGTCCTCGAGCGTGGATACGGGCAGGAGCCGAAGCCCGCTGTTTACGTGACGTCGGCGCAGGGGCCACGCTTCTTTCCGACCATCAATCTGATCGTGCGCGTCAATGGCGACCCGCTCGGCTATGTGCCGGCAATCCAACGGATCGTTCGCGCGGTCGATCCCGATCAGCCGGTCCGTCTGGCCCGAACGATGACGGACCTGATCGGTCTCACCATCGGCGATCGCCGTCAGCAGACGACGCTGCTGGTCGTGTTTGGCGCGCTGGCGCTCGTCATCGCGTCGCTCGGCCTGTATGGGCTGCTGGCGCAAACGGTGTCGGCGCGTGGTCGAGAGATCGG
>DASRJR010000565.1:0-6245 GCA_035649395.1 Vicinamibacterales bacterium | reverse complement strand
AGTACCTCGCGCAGAATCCACCGCCCGAACGCGTCGTCCCCCGCGAGCAGCGTTCCGATCGAGCCAGCCTCGTCCGGATCGTCGAGAGCTACTTCGACGCGATCACGTCGCACGACGGGTCGGTGGCATTGACGCACGCGGGCTGCGGGCGCGTGGAGAACGGCTCGCCGGCACCTGCGGGACGTTTCCTGCCGCCTGCCGCGCCTGCGGCGGCACCTTCAGGGCAAGCGCCAGCCGCACCGGCAGGTCCTGCGACCAATGATTGCGTGTCCGGGTTGCAGAACTTCAACGGGCAGATGGTCGTGGCGCGACGGATTCCGCTCGTGGACGAAGATGCACAAGTCGCGCTCGCCTTCGCGGTCTTCATCCGTCGTCCAGGATCGCCGACGCCGCGCAACGTGTTCAGCGAATGGTTCGTGATCGACGAGGCGAAGATTCGAACCATCTACACGGCGATGTTCTATCCGGCACCGGAGCTCGCGGTTCCAAACTGGCCACCGTACGATGGCAACTGGCCGCTTCCGACGGGAATCGTCCCCGCACCAGCACCGCCGCGACAGCCTTAGATCAGGCCCCAGGGCCCAGGCCAGCTCTGACCCCGTGAGATCACTCGACAACCCTGAAGCTTTGTGACGTTTCGATCTTGATCGTCGGCACACGTGCCCGATCGGACGACGTGACCATCGTCCAGATCGCGCTCGCGACCACGGCGGTCAGCGTGACGCCGACCACCGTGAAGCCGTACGCCCACAGCATTCGCGCCCAAGGCCACTTCAGCGGATTGCGCCAGTCACGTCCGAACGATTCGTTGAGCAGCTTCAGGAAATCGTCGGTGATCGGTCTCGGCTCGACGGCGCTCCACAGCTCCCAGAGCAGCCAGACCGCGACGCCGATCAGCATCACACCGCACAACGCCGTGAACGCGGCATCGAGCGCGCCGCCTCGATAAAGCGTCCGTTCGCAGGGAAGGACGACCTGGGCGGCGTAGCAGCCACCGAGGTCCGTGACCGTCATGATGCGGTTGGGCGACGTGACGATGAGCCGGATGCCAAGTCCCACGACGATGGACAGCAGCATTCCCATCCAGAGTTCCCAGACCGCAAGCTGAAACCAGGCGTTCGCTGACCGAGGAGGGAACGTGAGTGGCCTGCGCCCCCACGGGCGCATGTCGGGCAGGCCGGTGAATGTACCTGGGGATCCCACGTCCCGCTTGCGACCGACCACGTACGTCCGTTGCGAAAGACGCGCCACGTTTGCCTTCGCTCGCGCCATGCGAGCGCGGACGCCGCTGAACACCCGCTCAAGGCCGCGCATCAGTGGTCCTCGATGGTGATCACCTTGTTGGCGCCGCGATCTCCCCATCGAGGTGGCGCGCCATCGCCCACCCGGATCGTGATCACAGGAAATTGAGGTGCCTCGTCCGGCCACGCGGTCTGACAGTCGCTGACTACGACCAGCAGATCGATTTCGTTGGTGCGCTCGGTGAACCACCGAAGTCCAGCGGCGATATCGGTACCGCCGCCACCGTACAACTCCACTTGTGCTGCGTTGAAGACACGTCTGACATCGTGCACGACCGTGTCGCAGCAGGCGACGACGACGTCAGCGCCGTAGCCGAGTTGACGCGTGAGACCTCCGAGCTCGGCGACCGCGCGAGCCAACTGCGTTTCCTGCATCGACGCTGATGTGTCGATCAGGAATCCGGGACGCGGCTTTGGCTGATGGAACGACGGCATGATGAACGCCCCGTACGCGGACTGCCGGCGATTCGGCCTCCGGTACGTACGGTCGTAGCGTCCGAGCGTGCTGTCACGCAGGGCCTTGCGCACGGCGTGACGAATCGTTGCCATGTAATCGACTTTTGGCGTGAGTCTCGTCTGCGCCCACAGGCGCCAGCCCAGGGGGACATCGCCGGCGTCACCGGTGCGATCGAGGATCCGCTGAGCGACGTCGCGTCGTACGAGCTCCGCCTTGACGGGATCCACGCCCGGCACGCCGTTCGAGCTGCCGTCGTCGTCGGAGAGCTCCCATGCACGCCGCTCGCCGTGAGCGCCGGACCCGCAGTCGGGGCAGGCCGAAGGCGACGACGCAGCCACGTCACCGCTCTCTTGGCCCGCTGCGTTCGCGTGATTCGATTGAGATGGTCTGAACAGTTGACGGTAGTACGTCTCAGCGTTCTCGCCGTTGCGAAGCCCGTACTTGTCAGGGCGTGGCGGGTCGTGCGGGAGCGGCAGGCCCTCGCCGAGGAGATCGTCGTTGATCTCGCAGTCGGCGGCGGTGTTCCACAGCGTCTCGTTCTTCACCGCAGCGGCGTGCCTGCGCGCCTCGTGCTCGCGCAGCAGGTGACTGACTTCATGGATCAGGACCGCCGCGTTCTCCTCGACGGAGTGCGCGGCGATCCAGGCGTCGTTGTAGTAGAGACGCCAGCGCGAGTCGACCGCCATGCTTTCGATCTGATCGGTTTTGACCGGAATCAGATTGAAGAGCGCCGGCGCGAAGTACGCACGTTGATACGACGCGCGTACGCGCGCCGCCTGCAGCGCGCGCGAATAGCCAGCGCTCCGGCGATCGAGGCCACGGATCAACTCGGTGAGGCGGCTCAGCATGATGTCGGGTCCGGCTTCAGCCGGACGATCATTTCTTCTCGTCTGACTTCTTCTCTCCGGTGACGGCGCTCTTGATACCGGTGCCGACCTTCTTCGCACCGCTCGCAGTCGCCTCCGCGCCTTTGCTCGCGCCCTTTGCGGTCGCGGTGCCCGTCGACTTTGCCGCACCGGCCGTCGTCTTGCCCGCGGTCTTGGCGGCGTCGCCGACCGGGCTGTCAGCTGCGGCTTTGGCGCCCTGCGCCGTCGCGGTGCCGGTCGCTTTCGCGGCGCCAGCCGTCTTCTTGGCGCCGGTCTTCGTCGCATCGCCGACCTTGCTGTCGGCGACCGCTTCGGCTCCCTTCGCTGCGGCCTTGCCTGTCGTCTTGGCGGCGCTGCTCACGGCAGTGCCCGTACTTTTCGCGGCCGAACTCACCGTCCCGCCGCTCTTCGTGTCGTCCTTCTTGGTGGCGCCGGTGCCCTGCGCGGCCACGGCGATCCCGGTGACGAGGACGATCGCTGCTGTCAGAGAAATGCCACGCGTCCGTGGTGTCATCGAATCCTCCCCTCGTGCGAACTCCCGCTTACTCCCTCGGAACCAACTTGGCGAGCTGCATCAATTCGTAGAACGGACGGCACTCGTCTGGCAACCTGATCGGACCCTCCGGCCGATGACGCTTGTCGCAGAGGGTGCGTGCGGCGGCCGTCGGAATGTCTGCGTTCTTGCGGCAGGCCACGCCAAGGGCAATCATCGCCGATTGCCAGCGTTCCGGCGTCTTGTGATTGAGCACGGCGCCGACGAGCGAATAGCACACCGCATAGGCGCGATCGATCCGGTCGGGCAGCACGAGGCTACGCGGATCCTTCAGGATGTCTTCAGGATCCGGCAGATTCAGTGTCTCCCGGTATTCGAGGAACGGCAGCGCCTGGTCGCCGACGAGGCCGGCGAGGGCGGCCGCCTGCAGGATGCGGTTGCCGGGCGCGACGGCCTCGATCGCCGCCAGCAGGCGCGACGCGAGGTACCACGTCCGGCCCGACGGCCAGGCGCCGCTGCGTCGCGCGGGATCGTCGGGCGGTGCCAGCCACGCGCCGCGTCCGGCGGCCTTGATGTAGGCGGCGATCAGCGCGCGCTGTGAATGATGATGCGTACGCAGGTAGTCGGGCGGCAGCACCGGCAAGTCGCGCGGAGGCGGGAAGTCGCTCACCATCATCTCGCACCACGTGTCGTGGTCCATCGGGAACTCGCCATGCCAGAGCCGGTTGGCCATCGGCGGCTGGATCTCCTGGCCACCCGCAGCCCACTCGACGGCATTGCTCGCGCACAGATAAACGACGCCGCCGCGGCCGGGCTCGTAGTCTGGCAGTTGCAGCTCGCCACACACGTTCTCCGTCAGCAACCGCAACATCGCGGCCTGCGTCGTCGGCGGCACCGTGGTGAGCTCGTCGAGGAAGACGATCACCATCGAGCCCTCGTCCGCGAGCCGCTTGGCGTCGCGCGCCCATGCCATCGGCAGCAGACGCACGCCGTCGGGCGTCGAGATGGGGAAGCCGCCGAAGTCCTGCGGCTCGCGAATCGATCCGATCAGGATGATGACCTTGCACTTGATGCCCGCGCGCGCAAAGCCCGCTTCGAGGCTCTTCGTGAACTCCGTCTTGCCGACGCCGGGAAAGCCGGTGATGTGCAACGGAATGCGCGCTTGCAGGCCGATGGCGACCAATTGAACGAAGTGGGTGAACTCCATGCAATCCAGTGTTAGACACCGCAGATGTGGAAACGGACACCCAGAGCACGATTACTGCGCCGTTGCGACGGCATGGAATCGCGTGATGGCGCTGTAGACGCCGAGTCCGATTCCCTGCGCGAGTTGATCCAACTCGAAGCTGTTGTGCGCCAGGAAGACCAGCACTGAGCGGTCGACCGGATCGGCCTGCCACCAACCGCCGTATGCGCCCGGCCAGCCGACGGTGCCGACGTGGCCGCGGCAGCGGATTGGCGAGGCTCGTTCCGGGTCGAGCACGACGGCGACGCCCAGACCGAAGCCGTGCGCGGTGAAGGTCGGCAGTCCCAAAAGTCGCGCATTGGCGCGCTGAACGTCGGTGAGCCGATTGGTGGTCATCAGCGCGAGCGTGTCGGGCCGGAGCACGCGCACGCCGTCGACTGCGCCATCGCCGACGAACAGTCGCGCGAACGCGAGGTAGTCGTCGACGGTGGACCACAGACCCTGGCCGCCGGAGACGAAGGTCATATCGTGCGGCCGCTCGGCGACGAAGGCCTTGACGGCTGTTCGTTCGACCAACGCGCCTGCATCGTCGAAGCCGAACATCTTCGAGCGCCTCTTCCGCTGCTCGCGCGGAACGATGAAGCCCGTGTCCGTCATCCCAAGCGGCCGAAAGATGCGCCGGGCCAGCACCTCACCGAGCGGCGCGTTTTCGATGCGCGCGATCAGCAGCCCGAGCAGATCGGTCGAATGTCCGTAGTGGAATGCGGCGCCGGGCTGATCGATCAGCGGGAGCAAAGCCAGTGCGGCGATCCAGTCGTCAGGGGCGACGCTGCTGTCGATATCACCGCCGAGCGCGCGATCGTGCGCTTGCTCGAGCGGACCAGGATGAAACGCGCCATACGTCAGTCCCGATCGGTGCGTGAGCAGGTCGTCGACCGTGATCGGCCGGTCGGCCGGCAGCGTGTCGTCGATTGGACCCGCCGGCGCACGCAGGACACGCATCCGTGAAAACTCCGGCGCCCAACGCGCGATCGGATCGTCGAGCGCCAGGCGGCCCTCCTCGAGCAGCATGACCGCCGCCATCGAGGTGATCGGCTTGGACATCGAGCCAATGCGAAAGATCGTGTCGCGCTCGACCGGCAGTCGCGCGTCGAGGTCGCGCCATCCGACGCGTGAACAGACAACGCCCTCGGGTGTCCAGATGAGTGCGGACGCCCCGGCGAGCTCGCCGGCACGCACGACCGAGTCGATCGCAGAATGAATGGCCTCGGGTTGGACAGTCATGGCTTTCCAATAGGTTAGAGACATAAAATAGTATTCATATAAAATAATTTGTCTACTAGAATTGGTCGCGCATGGTGGTGAAGCGACCGAAGCGCGCAACGGACGGTTCCCGTCGAGGACGGCCGAAAGGGGACAAGCGCGCGAGAACGCGCGCCAAACTGCTCGAGGCCGCTCGTCAGCTGATTCGCGAAAAGGGATACGAGCACACCACCATGGAGGCCGTGGCTCGTCGCGCGGGAATGACGAGCGGAGCCATCTACGGGAACTTCAAGAACCGCAACGAGCTCTTCATCGCGCTCGGGCAGACCTATTGGCCCGCGATTGCGCCGGACGTGTCACCGCACGCCAGCTTCGAAGAGAAGATGCGCGCGTACGCCGACGCCGCGATTGCCGCGATTCCAGATCGCCGGGCCGTCGCGGTAGGACGACTCACGGGAATGGCGTATGCCCTGTCGCACGAGGACCTCCGCATTCAAGTCGAAGCGGCGACAGCCACGAGTTACGCCGCAGGTGCGGCCTGGTTGAGCGCAGGTGCTGACGAGTTGTCCGTACGCCCCGAGGTCCTCGTCGCGGTGATCCACGCGCTCACCGAAGGGCTGATGTTTCAGCGCTTCCTGACACCGGACCTCATTTCAGACGAGGTCTTTCGCGCCGCGTT
>DASRJR010000564.1:0-10842 GCA_035649395.1 Vicinamibacterales bacterium | reverse complement strand
GCGCCTCGCTCCGTCTTCTGCAACCCCGCCAGACGTCGTCGATCGAATGCTCGCTCTGGCGAAGGTTGGTCCCGGCGACATGGTCTACGACCTCGGGTGCGGCGACGGCAGGATTGTGATCGCGGCCGCGTTGAAGTTCGGCGCGCGTGGCGTCGGCGTCGACATCGACGCAAAACTGATCGAGCAGGCCAATGCGGCGGCCCGTGTCGCGGGTGTTTCCGATCGCGTGCGCTTCACTGTGCAGGACGCACTGAAGACCGACGTCTCGGCGGCGACCGTCGTCACACTCTACTTGCTCGCGGCCGGGAACGTGAAGCTTCGCCCGTTGCTCACCGCCCAACTGCGTCCAGGCGCACGCATCGTCGCGCACAACTACCCGATCGGCGATTGGGAACCGGACGTCGTCGATACGTTCAAGGATGCCGCAGGCGCGACGCGGACGCTTTTCCTTTTCAAGGCTGATGGGCGAGTCCGACCTTAGATCCAAGTCCTTGGGCCTTGGTTCTTTGTTCTTGGTCCGTCCTTGGTTCTTGGTCCGTCCTTGGTTCTTGGTCCTTGGTTCTTGGTCCTTGGTCCTTTGTCCCGTCGCGTCGATGCTCACCGCGGACCAGGAACGACGGCCCAAGGACCGCGCGCGACGAAAGTCGCGCGCTAAGCGCGGGTCGTCGCGAGCTCGACGATCTCTTCGATCAACTGCAGGTAGGAGCGCCCCGATTTCCGCGCCGCCATCGCGAATTCGGCCTTGGAGCTGAGCCACGGATTCGGGTTGACCTCGATCACATGGACGCGCCCATCCGGCTGCAGCCGCATGTCGACGCGGCCGTAGTCGCGCAGTTCGAGCGCCTGGTACGCGGCAATCGCGGTCTGCTGCAGCGCCTGCACGGATTCCTCCGGCAGGTCGGTCGCGATCGACGACTTGGTATCACGATAGGCTTTCGTGCCCTTGCCCCATTTCACTTCGGCCGATGCGATTCGGGGCATCCCGTCCGGCAGCTTCGACAGATCCAGTTCGATCACCGGCAGCGGCTCGGGCTTGTCGTTCCCGATGACGCCGACGTACATCTCGCGCCCTTCGATGTACTCTTCGATCAAGACGGGTGAATCGAAGTTGGCGTGAAGCCAGTCCATGCGTTCCATCAGCTCCCGGATCGAGCTGACCACCGCACTGAACTCGATACCAATGGAGCCGTCCTCGCGAGCCGGCTTGACGATCACCGGGAACTGGAGATCGTGCGAGAAATCAAGTCGTCCTCGGAACGACTTCGCGAACACCGGAGTGTGGACGCCGTGGAAGGCGAAGATCTTCTTCGCGACCGCCTTGTCCTGCGCCAGCATGAGCCCGTGCGCGCCCGAACCCGTGTATTTCATGCCAATCAGGTCGAGAAAGGCCGCGATCTTGAAATCGGCGGTGTCGTCGTCGGCGAACGACTCGGCCAGATTGAACACGAGATCGCACTCCAGTCGAGAGAGCGCCAAAAGACTTTTCTGCGTCCCGTCGAGTTCATGCATCGTCGGCTCGTGACCGAGCTTGACGAGCGCCTCTGCGACCTCTTCCTCGACCTCCTTCTTGTCGAGGGTGCGGACGACCGGCGACTTCTCGGCCGTCGCCGACTGCTCCTCGGTCTCGTCGACGAGCACGCGGTCGTACAGCACGATGATCTTGAGTTTGCTCATTCCTAAGGCGCTATCGCTTTTCGCACATCAGCGCGTGTGTGTTGCCTTCGCCGTCGCGGAAGAACGCCATCCACAGCTCGTGGTCGGGCATCTTCGCGATGAGATGCGGCTCGCCGCGGAAGTCGACGCCGCGCGACTGCAAGTCCGCGTACGACGCGTCGATATCATCGACCTTGAAGTAGATGGGCGACGCTGGGTGATCGAACTCCTTCTCGGAGGGTACATCCAGCATCAAACGAATGCCATTGCAGTCGAAGAACGCGAGGGCCGGCGGCACCTGAAAGAGGAAGCGCATGCCGAGCGCGTCACGATAGAAGACGACCGCACGCGCCAGGTCTTTCACGGGAACGGCGATCTGGCCGATGGTCGACAGGTGTGTTGCCACTGCCGAGTTTCACTTTACACTTACTTGGCAACTTTTCCACTTACCAACTTACTTTTTCCACTTTTCTACTTTTCCACTTTTCCACTTCCATCACGTCGTGCGCTTCCTCATGACTCCCGTCGGCTCGAGTGGCGACCATCACCCCTTCATCGGCATCGGCCGAACGCTGCGCGAGCGAGGGCACGAGGTCGTCGTCCTCACCGCGGCACCGTTCCAAGACATGGTGATCGGCGCCGGTCTCGAGTTTCAGCCGACGATTTCGCGCGAGGAATACGACCGTGTCACCCGCAACACTGACTTGTGGCACCCGCGGAAGGGGCTCGCACTGGTCATGCGCGAGGTGGGACAAGCGCTGCCGCTGGCATACGAGCTGGTGACCAACGCGTACCGACCTGGGACTGTGCTGGTGCACCATGGCCTCAGCCTCGGCGGCCGCATCTTCGAAGAGAAGCACGGCGTGCCGGCGGCCACGCTGCAACTCGCGCCGTCAGTCTTCCGCTCTGAGTACCAGCCCCCGGCTTTCAGACCGGGGAGCGACCTCTCAGGATGGCCACGCTGGACCAAGCGAACGATATGGTGGGCGGTCGATCGCTTCATGCTCGATCCGGCGATTGCCCCTCATATCAACGCCTTCCGACACGAGCTGAACTTGCCGCCAGTCCACCGGGTATGGCGCGATTGGGTTCACTCACCTCGTCGGGTGATTGGTTTGTTCCCGAAATGGTTTGGCCCGCCGCAGCCCGATTGGCCGGCGTCGCTCCGGTTGACCGGCTTTCCGCTGTACGACGAGTCCGAGCAGCAGCATGTGCCCCCCTCCGTCGAACGCTTTCTCAACGAAGGAGACCCGCCAATCCTGTTCACGCCCGGATCGGCGAACCAGCTCGCGGAGACGTTCTTCCGCGAAGCCATTGGCGCGGCCCGACGACTCGGGAAAAGAGCGCTCCTGCTCACCCGCTACGGCTCGCAGCTTCCGACGCTTCCCCCCGGCATTCACTACGAGCCTTACGTACCTTTCTCGGCCGTCCTGCCGCGCTGTGCCGCCATCGTCCACCACGGCGGCATCGGCACGCTCGCGCAAGCGATCGCGGCGGGGACGCCGCAGCTGACGATGCCGATGGGGTTCGACCAGCCGGATAACGCGACGCGCCTTGCCCGGCTCGGCATTGGACGATGGGTGCGACCCGCGGAGTTCACCGCTGAACACGTCGCCGCCGCGCTGCGCGGGTTGCTCGACGACCCGCGCACGCGCGAGTCGTGTGCGCGCTGGTCCGCGCAGCTTCGACAGGAGCGCGCAATCGACCACACCTGCGACCTGCTCGAACAGGTAGCATAGGCGCTGGCATGGTCCCTGATTACGAGAAGCTCGGTCTGTTCTATCTCGGCAAACGCTACGACCTGACCGAGCGAAAGCGGCGGGACGAGTACGTGCTCTACGACTCGAAGGACCTGCTGACGCACGCCGTGTGCGTCGGCATGACCGGAAGCGGCAAGACGGGCCTCGGGATCGGACTGATCGAGGAGGCCGCCATCGACGGAATCCCGGTCTTGGCGATCGATCCGAAGGGCGATCTCCCCAACCTGCTCCTGACGTTCCCCGACCTGAGTCCAACCGACTTCGCACCATGGATCGACCAGGGGCAGGCCGACCGTGAAGGCGTGTCGAGCGACACGCTCGCGGCGCAGACCGCGGCACGGTGGAAGAGCGGTCTCGAGGAATGGGGTGAGGACGGCGGCCGCATCGCGCGTCTGCGGCAGGCAGCGGAAGTTCGCGTCTACACGCCAGGCAGTCGTGCTGGAACGCCACTGGCGCTCTTTGGATCGCTTGGGCGGACGGCCGATGCTGATCCTGAAGACGTCCAGGCGTCGATCGCGACGACGGCATCCGGCCTGCTTGGTCTGGCCGGTTTCACCGACGTCGCCCCGCACAGTCGTGAGCAAGCGCTGATTTCCGCAATTCTCTCGAGCGGCGCCGCCGGCGCCGAGGCGGATCTCCGCTGGGTGGTGCAGCAGATTCAGCGACCGGCATTCTCTCAAGTCGGTGTCCTCGACCTCGAAACGTTCTATCCGGCGCGCGAGCGGCAGGAACTGGCACTGCGATTCAACAGCCTGCTGGCGTCGCCGGGCTTCGACGCGTGGAACGCCGGCGAGCCGCTCGATGCAGGCTCGATGCTCTTCACGCCAGCCGGAAAGCCGCGGATCGCAGTCGTGTCGATCGCTCACCTGGGCGACGCCGAGCGCATGCTGGTGGTCTCGATGCTCCTGAACTCGGTGCTCCAGTGGACACGTCGTCAGGGCGGCACCGGATCGCTGCGCGCGCTCATTTACATGGACGAAGTGATGGGGTATCTGCCTCCCGTCGCGAATCCGCCGTCGAAGCTCCCGCTGCTAACGTTGTTGAAGCAGGCGCGAGCGTTCGGTGTCGGGATCATGCTGGCGACACAGAACCCGGTCGACCTGGATTACAAGGCGCTGTCGAATACCGGGACGTGGTTTCTCGGCACACTGCAGACCGAGCGCGATAAGGCGCGTGTACTGGACGGCCTGGAAGGCGTCGCAGGCGGATTGGATCGGCAGGCGCTCGACCGAGTGCTGTCGGGACTCCGCAGTCGCGTGTTCCTGATGCACAACGTCCACGAGCGCGAGCCGGTGACGTTCGAGACGCGCTGGACGCTCTCGTATCTCCGCGGGCCAATGAGCCGCGACGACTTGCGTCGCGCAACAGCGACATCCGCTGCCGACGCTCCCGCGCGGGCAAAAGACGGTGCGACGAAAGATTCGTCGCAACAACCAACAGCGGCCGTCTCCCCAGCGGTGCCTCCACCACAGCCTGCTGCATCGGTTGCGACTGCCGCGGCGAGCAAGCCCGTGCTGCCCGTGGGCGTGCAGGACTATTACCTTCGTGGAGAAGGTGGGACGCCGACCGAGTACGCGCCCGTGCTGTACGGGGCGGCCCGCGTGCAGTACACGGACCCGAAGCGCGGCATCGATGTCATCCGTGCGGTCTACGCCGTCGTCGAGGTGTCGTCTGGACCGGTTCCGGTCGACTGGCAAAAAGCGACGCCCGTCAAAGAAGCGCCCGACACGCTCTCACACGGGCCGGCGAGCCCAGCCGCGACCTATCGGAAGCTTCCCAGCGCGGGGCTCGATGAGAAGCGTTACGTGAAGTGGACGCGTGACTTCGGCCAGTGGCTCGCCCGGGCACAGGCGCTGCGTGTGTTCGTCGCGCCATCGTTGAAGCTCGCCTCGTCACCCGATGAAACGGAGCGCGACTTTCAGGTCAGAGTCCAGCACGCCACGCGCGAATCGCGCGACGCCGAAGTCGAGGCGCTGCGCGCCCGCTACGCCCCGAAGATCGCGCGCGTCGCCGAGAAGGCGCGCAAGGCTCAAGAGGTCGTAGGACGGGAAGAGCAGCAGGTCGAGCAGCAAAAGCTCCAGACCGCTTTTTCTATCGGCGCCACGATGCTCGGCGCCCTGATGGGGCGGAAGGCGGCCTCGCTCTCGACACTCGGTCGCGCAACGACCGCCGCTCGCGGCGTCGGCCGTTCGCTCAAGGAGTCGCAGGACGTCGGCAAGGCCAAGGAGAAGCTGGTCGAGGCGCAGCAGGAGCTCGCGGCGATCGAGGCCGAGCTGCAAGAGGAAATCGCGGCAATCGGCAGCGAGCACGCCGTCACCGTGTCGATCGAGACGGTCGAGATCAAACCGAAACGAGGCGCGGTGGAAGTACAGCTCGTCGCACTGGCGTGGCAGCCCACAGCCTACCGGACGCCGACGCCCTGAGGGTCTCGCTCACGAGCTCGCGTGATCAGCGTCGGCGTGACCCACGCCCGCTCGCGCCCGGCCAACGACCGGCACCACAGCCTCGCCCAGCACCGCACGTTGCACGGCGCTCATTCCCGGCCGGGCGAGGTGCGCATACGGCCACGCCTTGAAGCTGTAGAACGGGTTGAACATGAAGTTGGTCAGCGCGAGGTACTGCACCATCACGACGTAGCGATCGCGAGTGGCGACTCGACTGCCGAAGTGCAGCACACGACTCGTGTCGATGAACACGACGGTGCCGGCGGGTCCGGTCAACACGCGCTCGTCGCCCGGGGTCAGCAGCGGCCGAATCCGCTCGTCCTCGATTCTCACGTGACCGCTGCGAGGGCGATACCGCAACGCACGCGCAAGCGCCTCGGAACGTCCGGCAGAGACCACCGTCAACGGCCCTGAGTGTTCGTCCACGTCCGAGATGAACAAGAAGATCTTGAACTGACGCACGTCGTCGAGATCGCTGTGATACAGCTGACTGTTTTGAAATTCCTCGGCGGTCGCGCGCGAATGCCAGAACTCCACACTCGCCAGAATCGGCAGCTCGTGAAGGTAGTCGGCGGCGACACCCAGCAGCGTCGGGTCGAGACAGAAATCGAGAAACTCGGGGAACTGCTGAACCTGGCCGACTCCCACCAACGAATCGAGCTGCGCTTTCTTCGACGGGCGCTGACCCGCCTGGCCAGTCAGGGCGCGACAACGAGCGATGAGCGGGTCGGCCGATGCGAACTTCCCGGGAGCAATCACCTTGAACCCGTCATCCTCGGTCACACGCAGTTCCGTCGTCGGGGATGGCAGCATCCCCGCCAGACGACGAAGACGCTGGCGACGCGACGACGTGATGGTGTTGCTGAAGGCTTTGTACACGCCGAGTGCGCCATGGTAGCGACGTGCAACGCGCCCCGGGTTGACCACCAACTCACCGAGGATTACTCGAAGACCGGTTAGCATCCTACTTGACCCATACACCGTCGCCGCCGGCGTCGTGTTGCACGTGCACGGGCAGCGCGGACGGACCTGTGACCTCGACCTCGAGCGCGCGCACCCGTCGCAGCAACAGCGACGGAAGAATGCGTCGTGACACGGCCAACGGCATCCGGGAGCGGATCCACATTCCGGTGCGAAGCGCAGTCAAACGCGATGACGAGGTGGTGAACTGACGATATTCGTGCTCTCCAGCCGGATACCACACGATGGCGTGACGACTCGTGCCGCCGCCGAACCCGCGCACGACATGGGTCGACAGCCTATCCCAGAAGTCCGGTGCGGCGGCACGCACGCTCGAGCGTTGGCCGCCGTCCTTGCGCGCCAGGATCTGGATGTCGTGCTCCACGAGCGCGCGCACGACCGTGAAACCACACGCGGCGAGCAGACGCTCCACGGCGCCCTGCGTGAACGCATGGAGATGGGGCACATAGTGCACGGTCTGCGCCGCACATTCGTTCCAGAGATTCGGCACGGACACATAGAGATAGCCGTTGGGCCGCAGCAGCGCGGCCGCGGTCGAAATCGTCGACACGGGGTCGACCAGGTGCTCGAGCACGTGATTCACGTAAACGAGGTCGAATGTGTTCGCGCCGACGATCTGCTCGACCGGGCTGGGCTGACACTCGAGACCCATGACCGCGCTGACGAAACGCGCGCGGTGTTCCGACGGCTCGATGCTCGAGACGTCGTAGCCCGCCTCGTGGAAGGCGCGTAACGACGTTCCGAGGCCGGCACCGATCTCGAACACGCGGCCGCCATCCGGCAGGTGCGATCGACAGAACTCCAGCACCCGCGTCGAGCTCGCCAGCTTGGTGCCGAGCCCCAGCTGATCGCCGCGATGCCCGGAGTCCCACTCGCGCGCGTAAAAGCGCTTGAACCACTCCGGCGTCGGCCGGCGGCGGAAGAATACATGCTCACAGCGGGTGCACGCCGCGACGAGGCCTGCCGGCGTGCCGTCAGCGACCGCCGCCACGTCGCGCACACAGTCGCCACGCATGCACACCGGACAACCGGTCAGCTCTTCCCACGAATCAGCGGGAACATGGACCGCCTGCAGGCCGCCGAGGACGGGTCGGCCGCACACTCGTACTTTCACGGCGACGTCTCGCTGGGCTTCGAATCACGGACCTGTCTTTGGACGGCCGCTTCTTCATCCGAAGCGTTGCGGTCGGCACGCGTGAACCAACGGCAGAGGCCGCCGTAAGCGCCGGCGATGAGCAGAACGGCTCTCATCGCGGCGGTCCTGACAACTGGCAAGGCTCGAGGCTGCGGCGACAACCGGGCTAACGACTCGATGGCGTCGACGATGATCGGTGTGGCCGGCCGGTCGAGACCCTTGGGCCTGATGAACGACGCGACGAATCGTCGCGCCTCGTCGCGCGCGGCGTCGGGACGGCGGAGCCGCTCGGCCAGCTGCGACATGTGCTCAGTGAGCGTGGACGCCGTCGACACGAACCCGCCGTTCTCGGGCAGGAGGTGATGGAAGTGGAGCGTCCCCTGCTGCGTCGCCGCGAACTCCGGCGAATGGATCGACAAAACGGGCCGGCCGACGATCGCCGCTTCGATCATCGCGCTCGTGTTGATCCCGACTACTGCCGCGGAATGAAAGATGGAATCGTAGTATTCGGCGTGACTGTTCGGCGCGAGCGGACTGTAGCCGACCCGCGGGTATACGACCACACCGGGGTCCCATGACTCGACGAGTTGCCAGGCATCACAGTTGTACGGATGAGGGCGGACGACCACGTTGAGGTCACGCAGCAGCGGATCGTCGGCCGCTCGCAGCGCACCGACCCACCGTCGAACGAAGTCGACCTCCACGTTCGAGTCGGCGATGAAGTTCGATGAGCCGGTGAAGAGGACGAACGTCCGGTCGTCCCGCAGTCCCACGTGCGAACAGAATTCTGCACGGGGTTTCGTCATCGACGTCGCGAACCATTGGTCGAACAGCTGCGCCCCGGTCTCGATGACCTGCTCGGGTGTCGCGTAGTGATACGTCACCGCCTCGCACCGCTGGGCCTCGTTCCAGACGATCACCGTATCGGGAAGGGTCCGCAACAGCCCCTTGTTGGTCAGGTTGTCCCAGCTGGCGATGCACGCGGCCGATGGAATGCCAAGTGCGCGTGCCGCCTTGACGAACTCGACCTGCACGGACGCGGCGTCGACGAGTGGCGAGAGGAGCACGACATCCGGACGCTGGTCGCTGAGGAACCGCACCACCTCTGGATTCAGCGGGATCGCGCGCTCGCAGGCGGCGAGAAGATCGATGATGCGTCGGGTGGCTCGTGGCGAGAGCGACGGGATCCGGTCGATGCTCCGAAACCCTCGCGGCACCGCCTTGTGCTTCATGCGCGCGCGAAGCGCCCCGGCATCGGCGTAATCGGCATGCAGGTAGCGGACGAAGTCGATGATGCCGCGCAGTCCGCGTCCGATCGAGTACCACTGGCCCGATGGTGACGGCGTCACGCCGAGCACGTGAACGTGGTCCCCGAGCGCGCTCAACCGTTGCAGCCCGATCGGCTTCTTCTCGCGGCGGCTGTTGACCGCGACGGCGACATCGTGTCCACGAGCAGCCAGCTCATCGATCGTCGAATCGTAGTACCTGAGGTACTCCGGCGACGCCAGGATGAAAAGGACTCTCAACGGTGCCGACCATCGTGCCGAACACCAAACATCTTGTCAAACAACGTGCCGAGCGAAGCAGGGCCGACCACCTTTCGCGCCGCCAAAGCCAGCCGCTCACCTTGCGCGTCCGAACGAATAACGCACCTTTGGCGTCGCCATGCAGCTCACCCACGGACACCCTTCCACGCGGCTCGTCACGGAATCGCCAAGGCTACCAACGACGTGGGCAGCCGTCGCCACCATCGCCGCGCTGTTTGGAATCCTCGCGCTCGACGCCTCGACGGCCTCCGCTCCCGTGCAGCATCTGTATTACCTGCCGATCGTCTTCGCCGGTGTGACGTTCGGATGGCGAGGCGGTGTCGCGTGTGCGTTCGTCGCGATCGTCTTTTACCACCTCGCCAACTGGCACCCGCTGACGTGGCACAACGAAGAGCCAGACGTTCTGCAGATGATGGTGTTCATCGCAGCTGGTCTGCTGTCGGCCAGGCTGGCAGACGACGCCAGGAGGTTGCGGCGGATGGCGCTGACCGACGACCTGACCGGGCTGCACAACCTGCGATCGTTCGAGGAACGGCTGCGAGTCCTGGTCGCCGACGCCTGTGTGAGCGGGAAACCGCTGTCGCTCCTGGTGCTCGACGTCGATCGACTGAAGTCGCTGAACGATGTGCACGGTCATCTCGCCGGTGCTGAGGCCGTACGCCTGGTCGGTCGGATTCTCGCTGACCGCTTACCGTCGAATGCGGTCGCCTGCCGCTACGGCGGCGACGAGTTCGTGGTCGCGCTGCCCGAGTCGGACGCATCCGAGGCGAGTGCGGTAGCCGAACGCGTCGCTCGTCACGTCAACGAGGCGGCGCCATTGCTGGCTGGGGTGCAGCATCCCGCGACAACGCTGTCGATCAGCGTCGGCGTCGTGTCGCATGTGTTCGACCGCACGACGCGGCGCCTCGTCGAGTCCATCGATGCGCTGGGCGAGCAGCTGTTTCACGCGGCCGATACTGCGCTCTATGCCGCGAAGAACGGCGGACGCAATCGCATCAGCGTGACGCCCTCACTGCGCCATTCCCCCCAGCGGCGCGAGAATCGGAGCCTGTAGACCCTTCGCACTGGAGCCACAAGCCCGTCCTGCAGCCCAACGAGCTCACGCGTTGTCGAGGAGCAGGCCGATAGCGCGGCTCACGCGGCGGTACTCGGTCAGCGCCGATTCCAACTGTTTCCGTCCGCTCGGCGTGAGCCGGTACTCGCGAACCTCGCGGCCGGACTCGGACGTCGTCCATGACGCTTTCACCCAGCCTTGCAGCAGCAGCTTCTGCAAGGCGGGATAGAGCGAGCCTTCTTCGACGCTCAGCTCATCGTTCGAGAGC
>DASRJR010000563.1:0-3488 GCA_035649395.1 Vicinamibacterales bacterium | reverse complement strand
CCATCGGCGCTCCATCGTGGCTTGTCGCCGCCAGCTGTTGAAATCGTCCACTTCCTGACTGCCGCGGCGGGAATCTTGTCTGGCGCGAACCCCTGCACGTACACCTCGCGTCGTCCAGTTTCATCCGAGCTGTAGGCGATCCACTTGCCATCCGGCGAGAACTGGCCGAATGTCTCATCAAACCCTGTCACGACGAAGGGAATCGGCTTTCTCTCCCCACTCGCTGGTGGGTCGAGCGGCAGGATGAAAAGATCCTGACGCATTGCGGTGTGATCGTCATAGATAAGGAATCGACCATCGGGCGAGATGTCGTTTGGATGCTTGACCGTTTGCGACTTGAGCAGCAACGGTTCCGGTGATCCGACGCCACTGTCTACGACCCAGTAGAGATCGCCAACGGCGCCATTCATAGAAGAACTGAAGGCCACACGGCCATTCGGAGAGATTGCTGGTGCACCGTCACTGGCATCGCCGGACGTCAGCCGGCTGAAAATGCCCCTCGAGACGTCGGCGCCCCAGATATGCGCTTCTGTGAAGTCGGCTCTCGACGCCGTCCTCGTAACAGTCACGCGTTTTCCGTCTGGCGAGAGCTGCACGCCGCCAGCGCCCAGTTCCATGGACGGCCCGAGCTGCCCCAGCCGCGTGCCCCGGCGATCGAACCACACCAGCTGGTTCAAAGCGGCGCGCGCGCGGCCGGTGCGAAACGCGAGATGGCCGCGAGCAGACGCTGAAAACCAGCCGGAGGTCCCGAAACTTCCGACGTCCTCGACGAGTGGAATCGCGTTACCTGCTGGCCGGGCCTGTTCATCGAGCGGTTGAGAGAGCAGTATCCCCTCACGAAGAAACAGAACCGACCCACCTGTTGACGGCCCGCGAACGTAGACGGGATTCGATTCGGCCGCCAGAAGTCGGGTGTTGCTCTGCTGCTCCGGCTTCGCATCGAGCGATCCGGTATAGATGCCGGTGTATTGCGATGTGCTGAAGCCACCCGAACCGCGGTGGTACAAGAACGTTCGGCCATCGGACATGAAGACGGGGCCCGAGTGTTGACTCTCTCGACGCACGAGATCGAGCTTGGTCACAGGGGTGGGCGTGCCGCCGCTGTCTGATACTTGCCACAGGCCCGTCGGCCCAACTGCGAAGAGAATGACTCCCACAGCGCTCCAGTCCCCGCCCCGAAATCCGCCGGTGAATTCACACACTGGCTGCGGCGGACCGCCGGCTACTTCCACTTTCCTCAAGCGACCGGGAAAGCCGTTGACGGCGAAGGCAAGGTATCGACTGTCGGGGGACCAGAAGAAACCGGTCGTGACGCCCTCAGTTCCCGTCAGCGCACGCACCGCGTCCGAGTCGAAGGAACGCACCCACAGCATCGAACGGCCATCCGGTCCTGGACCTTCGAACGCGTAGCTGCGCCCATCGGGCGATAAGACGATCGAGTTGATGAACGCGGTCTGCTCGGGTGCCAGGATCTGAAAGCGCATCGTTTCGGCGACTGGCGGACGCTCCCCGAAGTGTACGAATGCGAGCGTCCCGGCCAGAGCGATCGCAGCGGCCGCGCTCCCCCACGCTACCGCACTTCGATGTCGCGCGGCCTCTGTTGGACGCGGTGCCGCGACGTCCTCGCGATTCGCGAGAGCTCGCTGAATCGCGACGCGCGCTTCGCCGATGTCGCGCAGCCGCGTCTTCACGTCGCGATCGAGGCAGCGTTGGAGCAACGCACGAATTGCGCGAGGCGTTGTCGACGGCAGTTTCGTGAAATCGATTTCCGCGCGGAGTACATCGGCCAGCGTGTGCGAGATCGTCTCGGCCTCGAACAGGCGCGTGCCGACGAGCATCTCCCATAGCACCACGCCGAACGACCAGATGTCGCCGCGCTTGTCCACGGCCTGGCCAGCGGCCTGCTCCGGTGACATGTATGCGGCCGTGCCGAGAATGATCCCGGCTTGTGTTGCCGCAATCGTCAGCGTCGGTGACTGCGTCACGTCGGCACCGGCAGCGGATCCCTGCTGCGCGACGGCTGCCAGGCCGAAATCGAGGACCTTGGCGAGCCCGTCCGCCGTCAGCATCACGTTGGCGGGCTTCAGATCGCGATGGATGATGCCCTTCTCGTGCGCGGCCTCGAGCGCGTCGGCGATCTGACGGGCAATGGGAAGCGATTGTTCCCATGACATCGCACCGCGCGTCATCCGCTCGGCCAGCGTCGACCCCTCCACCAGCTCCATGACGAGCGCGCGAACGACGGTGCCCGCAATTGTGCTGTCCTCGACGCCGTAAATCTGCGCGATGTTCTGGTGATTGAGCGACGCCAACACCTGCGCTTCACGTTCGAACCGCGCCACACGCTCGGCGTCCGCGGCGAACGCGGCGGGCAGCAGCTTGAGCGCGACGGATCGGCCGAGCCTGGTGTCGCGGGCACGATAGACCTCGCCCATTCCACCGGCTCCAAGGGCGCCTTCGATATCGAACGACCCGAAGCGCGTTCCGGCCGTCAGTGACATGAGGTCGGCAGTATATTGCCACCGACTCGCGGAGAGAGCTGAGCGCTTTTCCCCGCGATCTCTGCTCCCTCTGCGATCGCTCGACTTGCGCCACGCATGGTAGTAGATTGTCTCCCACCATGTGGCTGCGTCATCTCAGGCTCCTGGTCGAACGAGTGTTGCTCCGTCGCGCCCAGCGCGACCGCGACATCGACGACGAGATCCGCTTCCATCTCGAACAGGAGGCGCAGCGTCGCGTCGAGCGCGGCACCTCGCCGGAGCAGGCGCGCCGCGACGCGCTGCTCGCCTTTGGCAATCGCACGCTGAGCACGGAGCTGACGCGCAGCGTGTGGGTGTCGACCCGACTCGAACAGCTGGCTCAGGACCTTCGGCTCGGCGGCCGCATCCTCGTCAACGCGCCGGGGCTCAGCGCAACCGCTGTTCTACTCCTGATGCTGGTGATCGGAGGCAACACCACCGTCTTCTCGATCGCCAACGGCATTTTGAAGAAGCCGGCACCGGGCGTTCGCAGCGATCGGCTCGTCACCCTCAACTGGGTGGCCGACAACGGTTTCGTCGAGCCGGGTAACAGCTACGCCAACTACGTCGACCTGGCCGCGCAGAGCACGGCGTTCCGACCATTGATCGCCTTCCGTGCCTACGTCCGGTTCGCGCTGGCGCACGAACGGGGAACGCAGGCGATCAACGGCACGCTCATCTCCGCGAACTACTTCGAAGCCTTCGGTGTAACCCTGGCAAGAGGGCGGTCGTTCTCGCGAGCGGAGCACGAAGGCGCCGCCGGCCTCGCGGCGATCGTCAGCCATCGGTTCTGGCAGGAGACGCTCCAGAGTCGGACCGATGTCGTCGGCCTGTCGATCGCATTGAACGGCACGCCGGCGACGATCGTCGGGGTCGTCGAGCCGGGGTTCGAAGGGACGCGCATCGCCGAAGCCGTCCATGTCTGGGTGCCGCTGCTTGGCTATTCGCGTCTGACCGGAAGCGAGCCGA
>DASRJR010000562.1:0-6615 GCA_035649395.1 Vicinamibacterales bacterium | reverse complement strand
TTCCGCGTCAACGGACTCAGTCAGATCACGCTGACGGTCTCCGACGTCGCGCGCTCGCTCGAGTTCTACCAGGGACTCTTCGGTATGCCGGTGCAAGCCAGGCAGGGGTCGACGGTGCTGCTGCGCATCGGCAACGGCCCTCGCTTCCTGGCGCTCCGGCCGGCTTCTGCCGGCGAACGTCCGAGCATCAGCGCGCTCGGGTTCGGCGTGCAGAACTTCTCCGTCGATAGCGCGATGAAGACGCTCGCCGCCCACGGCATCACTGCCGCGCCGCCGAACGCGGAGAAGCCCGGACCCAAGCAGGCGCTCGTACGGGTCCGTCGTCAGAACGAGGGCGGATCGCCCGACGGCAGCACGCGCGATCTGTTCGCGGCCGATCCGAGCGGCATCGTGTTTCAGCTGCACGACGTCAGCTACTGCGGCGGCAGCGGCGCGCTTGGCAACGTCTGCTCGATGCCGGAGCGTTCTCCCAAGCCGGGACTGATGGCATTGAAGGACACGAGTCACTTCACCATCGCGGCGAGCGATCCCAACACGGTGCCGATGTACATGGAGCTGTTCGGCTTCAAGGCGATGGTCTATCAGGCAGCGACGCCGGCATGGCAGGTCGGCAGCGGCGTCCACTTCCTGATGTTCATTGGTGGCGGTGGTCCGACGCGCGCAGGTGGCGCCCCGCCGGCCGCCGCTCGCGAAGGCGGCGCGGCGCCTCCAGAAGGGCGCGGCGCTCAAGGCGGCGGACGTGGCGCCGCTGGCGGCGGACCGGCTCGCGCGGCCGGCATCGATCACGCGTGTGTGGCGATCGACAACTTCGATCCGGCAGCGGTCACGAAGCTGCTCGTCAGCTACGGACTCAAACAGCAGGACGGACAGGGGCGCTCACCGCTCGTGACGTATATCTCGCTGCGCATGCCGAATCGCGGCGGCGCGGAAGGGGGAACGCCGGAGTTGTACTTCACGGATCCGGATGGCCTCGCGATCCAGATTCAGGACGTGAAGTACTGCGGCGGCGGTGGATTGCTCGGCGAGCTCTGCCCGCCGCTGCCTCCCGCGTAATCGTCCATCGTCTTCGGGAATCCGCTGGAGGCGTCATGCGTTTGAGCTTCGTCCTCTCCGTTCTCTTTCTCGTCCCGACGGCCGCCTCATCGCAGGAGCCGCCGCCAGCACCACCGGCCGACTGGGGGCCGATGAGCATCAACCTCGAGGACGTTCCGTATCCTCACCCGGTCCGTTATCACTCGTTCAACCTCGAAGGCCAGGACGTCCGCATGGCCTACATGGACGTGCCGCCGAGCGGAACGCCCAACGGCCGGAGCGTCGTGCTGCTGCACGGGATGAACTTCTTCGGCGAGGCCTGGACCGAGACGATCGCGATTCTGAGCAAGGAAGGATACCGAGTCATCGTGCCCGATCAGATCGGGTATGGACGATCGTCGAAGCCGATCATGCACTACTCGATCAGCACGCATGCCTCGAACACCAAGCGACTGCTCGACTCGCTCAAGATCACCACGACCGACATCGTGACGCATTCGATGGGCGGCATGGTGGCCAGCCGGTTCGCCTCGTCATATCCCGACGCCGTGGGCAACCTGGCCATGATCAACCAGATTGGGCTGACCGACGCGCGCAGTGCACGTCCGTGGCGCGACACGTCCGAGGTGTACAAGGCGTCACTCGCACGCGACTACGCCGAGATCGTCAAGGGCATGCGGGCGTATTACGTCAATTGGAAACCCGAGTACATGAAGTACGTGAAGATTCACTACGGCTGGATCATGAGCGGCGACTGGCCGCATATGGCGATGGTCCGCGCGTTGCAGCAGCAGGCGATCTACGCCGACCCGGTGGTCTCCGACTGGCCGCGAATCAAGGCGCGCACGCTCGTGATCGGCGGTGAGAAGGACGGTGCGGATTATCCCGGCGGTGCCAAGCGCGTGGCCGAGAGCGTGCAGCGTGGGCAGCTCTACATCATTCCGAACGTCGGCCACAATCCGCAGTTCGAGGCGCCCAACCTGTTATATCCACCGCTCCTGCGGTTCCTCAAAGGCGAGGATGTCGGGGTCATGAAAGGAACCCGGTAATGCGCTGGCCGTTTTTCGTCGCACTGCTCGCATCAGCCGTTGCGTGGCTCGCCCCGCCCGGTCACGCGCAGAGCTCGCGGGATTTCTCGACCGAGATCCTGACGGAGCCGCCGACGACGAACTGGCCGACGAACGGCGGCAATCTCTATAACCAGCGCTTCTCGCCGCTCAAAGCGATCAATCGCACCAACGTCGCGCAACTCAAAGGCGTGTGGCGTACGCGTCTCCGCGGCTCGGGCACCGCGCCGCAGTACTCGGGTTTCGCGTCGCCACTGGTGTATGACGGCGTCGCCTACGTCAGCACCGGCGCGAACGACATCTTCGCGCTGTCGATCGACACGGGCGAGATCCTCTGGCAGTACTCGGCGAATCTCGATCCGAACATCACGTCGGTGTGCTGCGGCTGGAACAACAAGGGTGTCGCCGTCAGTCAGGACAAGGTGTTCATCGGACGGCTCGACGGCAAGCTCGAGGCGCTCGATCGAAAGACGGGCAAGATTGCGTGGTCCATTCAGGCAGAGCGCTGGCAAGAGAGCTTTTCAATCACGGCCGCGCCGCTGTATGTCAGCGGCGCGTCTCGCCGAAGCGCGGAGCGCGAAGGCGGAGGTCTGGTCATCATCGGCTTCGCCGGCGGTGACCGCGGGACGCGCAGCCGCCTCAAAGCGTACGACGCGAAAGACGGTCGCCTGGTGTGGACGTTCTATACGATTCCGGGTCCGGGCGAGCCGGGGCACGAGACGTGGCCCAAGGACAACGACTCGTGGAAGTACGGCGGCGCCGCCATCTGGCAGACGCCAGCCGTCGATCCCGAGCTCGGCCTGCTGTATTTCTCGACCGGCAACGCCGCGCCCGACTACAACGGCGCCTTCCGCGCCGGCGACAATTTGTACGCAGCATCGATGCTCGCAATCGAGCTGGCGACAGGGAAGTATCGCTGGCACTTCCAGCAGGTGCATCACGACATCTGGGATTACGATGCCGTCAACCCGGTCGTCCTCATGGACGTGCGCTTGGGAGGACGTACCCGCAAAGCCATCGTCGAAGTGGGCAAGACCGGCTGGGCGTACATCCTCGATCGAGAGACGGGCAAGCCGCTCATCGGCATCGACGAGAAGCCGGTGCCGCAGGAGCCGAGGCAGAAGACCGCGGCCACGCAGCCGTTTCCGCGCGGCGACTCGATCGTGCCGCAGCTAATCGACATCGCGCCGGAAGGTTTCGCGCTGGTCAACGACGGCCGCATCTTCACGCCGTTCGTCGGCGCGACGCCGACGCTCGTCGCTCCAGGCATCTGGGGCGGGGCCAGCTGGCCACCGAGCTCGTACGATCCGGTGCAGCAGCGGCTGTTCGTCTGCGCGTCCTCGGTGATCAACGGGTTCACCGGTGGCGGCGACGCGACGTTCACGACGCCGACCACCGGCAACAGCTTTCTCGGCGGCGCGACGACATTTACGCGGGTGCCGCGGACGGGCATCATCGCGGCGCTCGATGTCACGGCGAACAAGCTCGCGTGGCGCTATCAGTGGCCCGAGCAGTGCTACAGCGGAACGCTGGCGACCGCAGGCGGTCTGTTGTTCGTCGGCCGCAACGACGGACGTCTGACCGCGCTCGACTCCGCGAACGGCAAGCCGCTGTGGGAGTTCCAGACCGGCGCCGGGATGCACGCGCCGGCCAGCACGTTCGAGCACAAGGGCAAGCAGTACCTGCTCGCGTTCTCCGGGGGCGGCGCGTTAATCGGATCCGCGCGCGGCGACAGCGTGTGGCTATTCGCCCTCGACGGCACGCTCGGACCGGTTCCAGCCGGAACGCCGGTGCCCCGCAATGCCGCGGCAACGTCGGAGCGTCCCGCGCCAGCGAACGCCGGCACGGCGAATCTCGCGGCCGCGAACCTCGCCCGCGGCGAACAGATCTACAAACAGACCTGCGTCGCCTGCCACGGCACCGACGGCAAGGGCGACCACGGCGGCGCGTCGCTTATCGGCATGAAGGATCTGGCGGCGGCGATTCAGACGGTGACCGCTGGCCGCAACAGCATGCCGCCGTTCGGCAGCGCGTTCACGCCCGAGCAGATCCGAGACGTCAGCGGGTACGTGATCGACGTGCTGAACCGCGCGCCGCGCTAGTTCGAGCCGTAGGACAGCCAGGTGTCCGGCGCGCGCACGGAGACTCCCTTCTTCGTGTAATCGCACACGCCTGAGGGGAATGCCGCCTTGATCGCGGCTAGTTGCGCGGCGGTCGGTTGCACCGTGTACTCCTTCGCGTCCACCGCCTTGAGCTCGCACTTCAAGAGCACCGCGCTCATTGGTAACCCCGCGTTGAGCCGCGGGTTGGAATACACAGGAAACATCTGCGCGCAGCGCTGCATGTCGGCGACCTTTTCCCCCTCCTTCGTATAACAGCCATCCGTGACCATCACGGGTCGGTTGCGGATCACCCTCTCGAGCGTGGTCTTCGCCGGGGCATGGTCGTTCGCGATCGCCGACAGCCACCGATCGATCTCGTCGAGATTGCCGGGTTGCACGCGGTCCATGAACACGCCTGGCGCGTAGACGTGAATGACCTGGTTGCCCGCCGTGCCATTGGCCGCGAGCAGACGCGCGCGTGTGATGTAGCTGTTGACGAAGTCGTGGACGTCTCCGCTGCCGTCGGTATATGGCCGCGCGTCGATGATCGGCACGTCGGCCATCCCCTTCCCGGTGGCATTCACGCGTCCCGTCTGGAAGGCGATGCGGAGCGTCTCGGCGTCGGCCACCGTGCGCACGCCGACGATGCGGCCGTCGATGTCGTGGCCGCCGACGCGCTGATTGAGGTCGATGAACTGCTCGAACGTGATCGTGCCGTCGTTGAGCGCCTTCAGGCCGTACTGAATGCCGACGTTGTCGAGCGGCCGCCGTGCGAACCCGGTCGCCGGATCGCGTCCGAAGACGTTCACCATGTTGTCCTGGTACGTGCACCGCGTGCCCGTTGGATTCGAGCGCGGGTCGTAGATCTTCTCGACGGGCACCGTCATCCGATCGCAATACCCCGGGCGCAGAATCGGAAATGCGGTGCCGTTCCGCGCGCAGTATTGCCAGTTCGCCTCGCCAGCAACGGCGGCCTTCTGGTCGTCGGTCCAGGTCAGCGGAGAGGTCTGAAATGCCTGCTCGAGCAGCTCGCAGTCCGCCATATGAGTCAGGAACACGAGCGTGTCCGCAAATGCAGCGGTGGGGATGAGACCGTCGAGCAACCCAGGATAGTTATTCGCGATGAGATGCTGCTGCATCGAGCCGCCCGATCGGCCGCTGCCAATGGTGAAACGCGGCACACCGAACCGTTCGACGAAGTACTCCTTCACCATCATCATCGTCTCTGCCGAGATCACGTCGGCGCAGCTGGTGCCGAACGAATTCAGCGATGACGAGGCGAGCGCATAGCCTTTGGCAAGAGGGTAGTCGCCGAGTTGCGATTCCTCAAGGAAGTCCCGGTTGGCCAGGAGGCCGCCGATCGTCCGGCCCTGGTGATAGCCCGCCTGGCAGCCGGCACCGAAGCTGTAGATCAATCGGCCGTTCCAGCTCGAGCCGTCGGGGCTCCACGGATCCGGCAGCGGCGTGCCGGGTTCGTGCAGGAACGCAATCGCGTAGACCGCGCGATTG
This sequence comes from Vicinamibacterales bacterium, assembly GCA_035649395.1. Classification (GTDB taxonomy): domain Bacteria; phylum Acidobacteriota; class Vicinamibacteria; order Vicinamibacterales; family UBA2999; genus Gp6-AA40. The sequence continues at coordinate 905 of DASRJR010000562.1, read as the reverse complement.
ATCGTCCCCATCTCGCGGCGGACGATGTAGGGTACCGTCTTTCCGTCGAGCGTCGTGGTCGTCGCGAAGTCGTCCGGCTTCGGTCCCTTGACGTCGTACGGCCTGAACGGATTCCCCTGCTGCTGTTGCGAGCGATAGAAGTACTCGATCCGCGTCGCGATCGTACAGTTGGCATCGACAGCTTTGCCCAAGCCGAATGCCTCGGTCTCGCAGACGAAGGGGATCTGGTGCGGGCCGCTCAGCACCGGTCCGGAGATCGGGTAATTGACGATCGACAGCCGCACTGCGGGCGTCCGCCCCTTTACGCCGACCTCGACGAGGTTCGACCCGACCTGCAGGCCCTTGAGGCGCACGATGAGCGTCGTCGAGGGCTTCGCCGGCTTGAACTCGGCGTTCGCCTCGCGGCCGTTTACCGTAATCGCGACGTCAGCGTTGGAGGATGGCGGGGTGCCGATCTCGAGAAGCACGTCTCCACCGCTGACCATGCTGGAGCGCGCCGAGAGCGTGCGAACTTCGAATCCTCCACCTGTGACCGACTGGGCCAACGCGGGAGTAGATCCCAGCGCGATCGCGATCGCCATCCAGATCGTCGCCTTCATTTGCGTGTTCGTCAGGTGAATGACGGGAACGTTTCGCATCCGTCGAGCGTGCGCGACTACTGCGACGCGCGCCCTCGCAGAGGGGCCCACAGTGGCTTGGCCAGGCCGCGGTTCCACTGCTGCCACGCCGCACCCAGCTCCTTGACCTTCTCGGGCCGCTGGGCGGCAAGATTTCGCGTCTCGCCGATGTCTTCGGAAAGATTGTAGAGACCGGCGCCCGAGAGATCGCTCAGAACCGAGGGGTCGACGTCGATGAGTGGGCCTTCGCGCGTCTTGACCAGTTTCCACTCGCCGCGCCTGATCGCC
>DASRJR010000561.1:0-6062 GCA_035649395.1 Vicinamibacterales bacterium | reverse complement strand
GTTGCGACTGGAGGCCTTCAACGCCCTCAACAACCCGATCTGGGGCGACCCCGACATGAACATGTCGAGTCAGACCTACGGCCGCATCAACACGACGCGATCGCCGATGCGCGAGCTGCAGCTCGGCGTGAAGTTCTCGTTCTAAATCTATGGTCTGATGACGAAGCTCCGGGGACTTCGCTGGTGGATGATGGGCCTGCTCATGGTCGGGTCCATCATCAACTACCTCACGCGAAGCACGCTGGCAGTGGCCGCGCCGAGCGTCCTGAAGGATTTGGACATCTCCACGCAGCAGTACTCGTGGGTCCTCAGCGGCTTCCAACTCGCGATCATGCTGCAGCCGCTCTGCGGCTACGTGATGGACACCGTCGGGCTGAAGCTCGGATTCGCGATCTTCGCGATCGCGTGGTCATTCATCAGCATGGCCCACGGGTTCGCCGCCCACTGGCAAACGCTCTTCGGCCTTCGTGCCCTGCTCGGCTTCGCGGAGGGATCCGCGAATCCGGCAGGCATGAAGGCGACATCGGAGTGGTTCCCGGCGACTGAACGCGGACTCGCCGGCGGCTTCTTCAACATGGGCGCTTCGCTGGGGTCGATGCTGGCGGCGCCGCTCGTCGCGTGGGCGATTCTGACGCACAGCTGGCAGTTCGCGTTCGTGCTGACCGGTCTGATCGGCCTCATATGGGTTGCGCTCTGGCTCGTGTTCTACCAGTCCCCGTCCAGGCACACGGCGCTGTCGCCGCGGGAACGCGACTACATCCTCTCGGGCCAGGAGACACACCTCGCCGGAGCGGGCAGACCGTCGGTCGCGACGATTCTGGGCGAACGGAATTTCTGGGGTATCGCTATCCCGAGGTTTCTCGCGGACCCGACGTGGGGCACGTTGACGTTCTGGCTGCCGCTCTATCTGACGACCGTGCGTGGATTCGATCTGAAACAGATCGCGCTGTTCGCGTGGCTGCCGTTCCTGGCCGCCGATCTCGGATGCCTGTTCGGCGGCGCGATCAGCATGGCGCTGCAGAAGTACGGCGGCGTGGGTCTGATCAACGCGCGCCGCAGCGCGTTCACCGTCGGCGCGCTGCTGATGATGGGGGTGTCTTTTGCCGGCACGGTCCTGAATCCGTATGTGGCCGTCGCGCTGCTGAGCCTTGCCGGTTTCGCGCATCAAACCCTCTCGGTCACGGTCATCACGATGGCATCCGATCTCTTCAAACGGAGCGAAGTCGCGACCGTGGCCGGGATGGCGGGGACGTGCGGCAACGCCGGCGTGCTGGTCTTCTCGCTGCTGATGGGTGCGCTCGTCACTCGCGTGGGATACACGCCGTTCTTCGTCGGCCTCGCCGGCCTCGACCTGCTCGGAGCTCTGATCCTCTGGACCGTCGTGCGTGAACGGCGGCGAGAACCGATTCCTGCCGTTGCGTAGCATTCGCAATCCGATCCTTCGCGGATTCAATCCGGATCCGTCGATCGTTCGCGTCGGCGACGACTACTACATCGCCACATCGACGTTCGAATGGTTCCCAGGCGTACAGATCCACCATTCCCGCGACCTCGTGCACTGGCGTCTGTTGGCACGGCCGCTCAATCGGGCCAGTCAACTCGATATGCGCGGCGATCCCGACTCGTGCGGCGTCTGGGCGCCGTGCCTGACGCACGCCGACGGCCTCTTTCATCTGGTCTACACCGACGTCAAACGCTACGGCCGCACCACCACCGCTGGGGCGTCGGGGGCGTCGCTGCGCGACTTTCACAACTATCTCGTGACAGGCGCGCGCGTCGACGGCGACTGGTCGGACCCGGTATACCTGAATAGCAGCGGATTCGATCCATCGCTCTTTCATGACGAGGACGGCCGGAAGTACCTCCTCAACATGTTGTGGGACCACAGGCCAGGACAGAACCGCTTCGCCGGCATCGTGCTGCAGGAGTACTCGTCGGCCGAGCAGCGGCTCGTCGGCGAGCGGCACAACATCTTCACCGGCACTCCGCTGGGCTTCACCGAGGGGCCGCATCTCTACCAGCGTAACGGCTGGTACTACCTGATCACCGCCGAAGGCGGCACCGGATGGGGACACGCCGTCACGATGGCGCGATCGCGCACGCTCCTGGGACCCTACGAGGTGCATCCCGAGGTCTACGTCCTCACCGCGCGTCATCGTCCGGACCTCGCGCTTCAACGAGCGGGCCACGCGGACCTGGTCGAGACCCGGTCAGGGGAGACCTATATGGTCTATCTGTGTGGACGCCCGCTCAGCAACCGCGGTCGCTGCACACTCGGACGAGAGACGGCGATTCAGCCGATGACGTGGGGTGCGGATGGTTGGCTGCGCACAACGGACGGAGAGGGAGTGCCGATCGTCGACGTGCCAGCGCCGGCGAGTCTCACGCCGCTGCCGCAGTCACCTGCGCCGGTGCGCGAGGACTTCGACACCGACACGCTGCCGATCGCGTTTCAATGGCTGCGATCGCCGTGGCCCGACGAGTTGTTCAGCCTGCGCGCGCGGAAAAGTCACTTGCGTCTTTACGGCCGCGAGACGATCGGCAGCCTGTTCACACAGGCGCTCGTGGCGCGACGGCAACAAGCGCACTGCTTCAGCGCCTCGACGATCGTGGAGTTCGAGCCGGAGCACTTCCAGCAGATGGCCGGCCTGGTGTGCTACTACAACAGCGCCAAGTTCCACTACGTCTACGTGTCACGAGACGAGGGCGGAAAGCATCTCCGGGTGATGTCGGCGATCCCCGATCAGGTCATCGCGGACGCGTTCACGCCGCCGATCGCGATCGAGAACGGCCGGCCGATCGAGCTGCGTGTCGAAGTGGACTACGAGCGGCTGCACGTTGGGTATCGCGTCGGCGAAGGAGCATGGCAGTGGCTGCCGCAGCAGTTCGACGCCAGCATTCTGTCGGACGAAGCCAGCGCGCCCGGGTCGCCGAACTTCACCGGGGCGTTCGTCGGGATGGCGTGTCAGGATCTCGCCGGAACGGCGATTGCGGCTGACTTCGATTGGTTCGACTACCGTGAGCGCGAGTACGTCCCTGACGTCCCGCTTCATTCGCCGCTGCCATCGTGCCTCCGACCCTCGAGTGTTGCCACGATCCGATCGACGTCGTAGACGCACCCCGCCCACGTGCCGCCGCTCGCGCGCTGCAGTGCTGCCCAGAGGCGGCTGTCGTCGGGCAGTCGGTCGTGGGGCGCGAGCCCGGGATGCCGCGGCCGGTCGCGAAGCAGCGTCTCGCACGTCTTCGAATCGAGGGGTACACCGTCCGCACCCACGACATTGATGGTGCCTGTCAGCGTGGTGCGATCGATCACGATCTCAATGAGGTCGTCGTCTCGAACGCGCCCGATCGGCCCGTCGTCCAGCGCCTCCGGCCCGACGTGGCCGATGCAGGCGCCGGTCGACAAACCGGAGAAGCGACCGTCGGTGACGAGCGCGATGCGTTTGCCCCAGGGCAGGTAGCGAAGCGCGGTCGTGATCTGCGCCGTCTCCTGCATGCCGGTCCCCGACGGCCCCATGCCGATCAGAACCATGACGTCGCCTTCGCGCACCGGTCTCGCGGCCATTCCCTTTACTGCTTGGATCGCATCTCGCTCGTCGGTGAACACTCGCGCCGGACCGCGATGGCGGTAGATGCCATCGGCATCGATCACCGATGCATCGATGGCAGTCGCTTTGATGACCGAGCCCTGCGGCGCGAGGTTGCCGCGTGGGAAGACCACCGTGCTGGTAAAGCCCGCACCGCGAGCCGCGTCAGGCGACATGATGACGTGATCGGGATCGACAGCACCGGCGGCCGCGAGCCGCGCGCGTGCTGCGTGCCGCCGGTCGCTCGACTCCCACCAGTCGAGGCTGGCGTCGAGCGTGTCACCGGTCGCGGTGAGCACACGCCCGTTCAGCAGGCCCATGCGGCGAAGATGCAGCATCACCTCCGGAACGCCGCCGGCCATGAATACCTGCGCGGTGGCGAAACCGCGCGGGCCGTTCGGCAACGCATCAACCAGACGCGGGACGGCGCGATTGATCCGGATCCAGTCCTCGACGGTTGGAGGTTTCAGACCCGCGGCTGCGGCGATCGCCGGGATGTGCAGGAGCAGATTCGTGGAGCCGCCGAACGCGGCATGAACGATCATCGCGTTCTCGACGGCGGCGGCGGTGAGTATCTGGCCGATCGACACACCCATCGCATCGAGGCGCTGGACCGCGGTCGCGGAGCGGCTGGCGAGCTCCAGCCACACCGGTTCTCCGGACGGCGCGAGCGCGCTGTGCGGCAGCGCCAGGCCCAGCGCTTCAGCGACGACTTGCGACGTTGCCGCGGTGCCGAGGAATTGACAGCCGCCGCCCGAGGAGCCACACGCCCGGCAACCCATCGTGGCCGCATAGTCGAGGCTGATCAGATCGTGCGCGAAGCGTGCGCCGAGACTCTGAACCTGACCCGCGTCCTCGGCGTCCCGCGCCGGGAGCGTCACTCCACCTGGCACGATCACGCCGGGCAGCGCCTTCGTGCCAGCAAGTGCCAGCATCGTCGCAGGCAGTCCCTTGTCGCACGTCGCGATACCGATCACGCCTGACGCGGTCGGCAGCGATCGAATCAACCGTCGCATGACGATAGCGGCGTCGTTGCGATAGGCCAGGCTGTCGAACATGCCGGTTGTGCCCTGCGTTCGTCCGTCGCAGGGGTCGCTGCAGTAGACGGCGAACGGGATGGCGCCGCCGGCGCGCAGCGCCTCGGCGGCACCACGTACGAGTAGTCCGATCTCCCAGTGGCCGGTGTGATAGCCGAGGGCGATAGGCTCGCCCTGCTCGGAGCGCACGCCACCCATCGTGCTGACGATGACGTACTGCGGTCCGCCCAGTGCACCCGGGCGCCAGCCCATGCCCGCGTTCTGCGTGAGGCCGAAAATGTTCCCGCTTGGTTCCTCGCGCAGCATCTGCGCAGTCAGCGGCAGACGTCCGTCCGGTCCCTCGCCGACGATGCGCGACGTGTCGACCGCTGCGGCCGACCCAAGCACCTGCTCCAGCGGCGGCGCAGTCCTACGTGTCATGCCGCTCCTACGTTACCATTCGGCTCCGGCACTGCACTCAGCGAGGACGAATGGACGTGAGTCAACGAGCCACGTGTGGCCTGGCGGTTCTGGCGGCGATCGGAGTCGTTGCCTGCTCGACGCCGAGCGGTGGAAAATCGGAGCCAACACGCACGCCCACCGAGAACGCCGCGCCGGCAACGACCGTCGCGCCGTTCGGCAAAGTGGAAGACACACCGGTGCAGCTCTATACGCTGACGAACAAGAACGGGCTGGTCGCCAAGATCACCAACTACGGCGCGATCCTCACTGAGCTGCATGTGCCCGATCGAGACGGCACGCTTGCGGACATCGTGCTCGGCTTCGAGAGTCTTGAGGGCTACCTCAAAGGCAATCCGTACTTCGGCGCCATCGTCGGCCGCGTCGCCAATCGAATCAGGAACGCCGAGTTCACCCTGGAGGGCAAGCGCTACACGCTCGAGGCGAACGACAAGCCGCACCACCTGCACGGCGGGAAAAAGGGGTGGGACAAGGTGGTCTGGAGCGGGAAGGCCATCGACACCGCCGAAGGTCCAGGGCTCGAGCTGACATACACGTCGAAGGACGGGGAAGAAGGCTATCCGGGAACTGTTACGGCTCGAACGCTGTACACGTTGACCAACGCCAACGAGCTCAAGGTCACCATGGAGGCGACGACCGATAAGACGACGCTCGCCAACATGGCTCACCATAGTTACTGGAATCTCGGCGGCCACAATTCGGGCACGATTCTCGATCATCAACTGACGCTCTACGCCGACCACTACACGCCGGGTACGCCAATGGTTCCTGACGGCCGGATCCATCCGGTCAAGGGCACACCCTTCGATTTCACCAGCGCCAAAGCGATCGGCAAGGAGCTGAAACAGGCCGGTGGCTCGCCGATCGGCTACGACCACAACTTCGTCGTCAACGGCACGCCGAATCAGCTGCGTCCAGTCGCCCGGCTCAAAGATCCCAAGAGCGGCCGGGTCATGACCGTGTCGGCCGATCAACCCGG
>DASRJR010000560.1:0-5128 GCA_035649395.1 Vicinamibacterales bacterium | reverse complement strand
CCATCAGATGATTGCTGCCATCGAGAAAGAACAGCTCCCTCCCGGTACGCGCCCACAGCGGCTGGCTGCCGCCGTTCGTCGAGATCGGAAATCGACCGCTCTCTAGGTTTGGAAAAGGCCGCACGTACACCTCGGTTCGACCCGACTCATTCGATTGATACGCCAACCACCCGCCGTCCGGGGAGAATTCGCCGTTGATTTCTTCGGAGGCGCCAGCCACCAGCGGCGAGCGCGGGTGATCCGGCCGATCGAGTGCAAGCGCCGTCAGATTGGCGCCCGTGGCGGGCTGTCGTTCCGAGAGCGCGACGCGTGTCCCGTCCCGCGTCACGCTGTACGGATTCTGAGCGAGTTCGTCCTGCGTCAGCGTTTCGATCGTGCCGGTGCCATCCGACGCCTGCCAGTAGATGTTCGCCCGGCCCGCTCGCGTTGACGAGAAGATGATGCGCCCGCTGTCCGGCGTCCATGTCGGATAAGTATCGAGACCGGGACCGGACGTGAATCGCGTCAACGATTCGCGTCTCAGATCCCAGATCCAGATGTCCTGCTCCTGATCGAACACGTCCAGCGCGACGCGCGTGCCGTCTGGTGCGACGCGAGGATGTGTGTAGGCGCGCGCAGGCGCTTTGAGCATCGTCTCTCGACCCTGTCGAGACAGCCAGACGAGCGATCGGCTCGTCCCGATCTCCCCGCTCCCGGACACATAGACCAGCGTGCCCTGCTGCGACACCACGAACTGCGCCGCCCCCGTACCCATCGTCATCACGTGCTCGATGACCGGTACGGGGTCGCCCACCACTCGACGCTCCTCGCGATCAAAACGGATGGCGCGCAACGTGCCCTCCGCGGAGTAGACGATATAGCCGGCACGAGCGGAGCCGGTGGACGTCTCGACATACTGAGGGTGTGTTCCGCCGCGAATCAGCGTCGTTCGTTCACCCGTCTCGAGATCCAGCATCGCGATCTGTGCCGTGTCGACGCTTCCATTTCCAATGATGGTGAACAGGACCGCTTCGTCCCCCGGCAGCATCGATGGAAACAGGTGATCCCGCTCGCCCTTTGTCGTGTCAGGCGTGGTGAGTACCTTCGACTCGCCACCGCTGGTCACGCTGACGAGGCCGGTCCCTGTGTCGGAGGTCGCGAACACGAGCGTGTCGTTACGTGTCCACGTTGCGCCGCGTGGACCCTGCTCGTAGCGAGTCAGCGATGCGGGCGGCCCGCCGACGAGCGGGACCTTTCGAATCTCGTCAGTCTCGGGAGAAAAGAAACCCACCCAACGACCGTCGGGTGACACGAACGGCATGCGGGCGCCAGCGGTCCCGTTCAGCGCCGTGGCATCCAGCCGATCGAGCGGCCGTACGAGCAGTTGCCGTCCCACACCTCCGACGTACACGACGAAGCTGCCGTCCGGTGCGATCGCGACGTCGCGATCGAGACCGTTGATGGTCATCGCCTGGGCGAGCGGCGGCACGATGGTGAATTGCGTCGTGCGTCCGGGCGCGAACGGCGTTCCAGGCAGCGCTCTCACGATCAGAATCGCGAGCATGGCTCCAGCCGCGAACGTCGCCGCGGCCACGGCGAAGAGCCGACGGCGTGGCGCGCGGCCTGGCACCTGGTCGTGCGTGTGCGCAGCCTGACCGGATCCCTGCTTCAGGACGTCTTCGATCGCGATGCGCGCCTCGCCGATGTCGCGCAGCCTGCGTCGGCGATCTTTCTCGAGACAGCGGCGCAGCAGTTGCCGAATGGCGGCCGGGGTGTTCGGGGGCAGCGCCGTCCACTCGGGCTCACGTTCGATGACCCGCGCGAGCGTCGTCGAGACGTCACCCCCGTCGAACGCGCGTGTGCCGGTCAACAGTTCGTACAGCACTGCGCCGAAGGCCCAGACATCGGCAACCTTGTCGACGCGCTTGCCCTGCGCCTGCTCGGGCGGCATGTAGGCCGCGGTCCCGAGAATCACGCCGACCTGAGTCGCGTGAGCCATCGTTGTCGCGTCGCTCGCGTCGACACCCACGTCAACCGGATCTGGTGTCTTGGCGAGACCGAAGTCGAGCACCTTGACCATGCCATCGGGCCGGAGCTTGATGTTGGCCGGCTTCAGGTCGCGATGGATGATGCCGCGCTCGTGTGCCGCCTCGAGAGCTTCGGCGATCTGCTTCGCGATGAGCAGCGCTTCGTGCGCAGGAATGGCACCTCGGGTGAGGCGGTCGGCAAGCGTCGGGCCTTCGACCAGCTCCATGACGAGCGCGTTCGCCCCTTCGATGCTCTCGAGGCCGTACACGTGCGCGATGTTCGGGTGATTCAGTGAGGCAAGGACCTGCGCTTCGCGCTGGAATCGGGTGACGCGATCGAGGTCGCTCGCGAAGGCGTCGGGCAGCACCTTGAGCGCATCGTCTCGTCCGAGCGCGGTGTGGCGGGCGCGCCAGACTTTCCCCATCCCGCCCTCTCCGATCAGGGCGATCACTTCGTACGAGCCGACGCGCGCGCCGGGACCGATCGCCATTCGGGGCGAATTCTATCGAAACCTGAGGGCTGCGCCCGGGAGCCTACTCTTTCTCGGCTGCCGACCACGCCCTGGCGAGATCCTCGCCCACGGCCAGATGGTTGAGCAGGAAATCGGACGCGCGAAACGCTTCGAGCAGCAGATCGCGATCGAGCGCGCGCGACGCGTTGCGGCATTGTCGAGCCGCTTCGACCCGCACCAACGCCAGCGCCGCGTCCAGTCCGCGAACGATCGTCTTGATGCCGCGCCCTTGATACGCCGTCCACGACGCGAACGCTTTCGCCGCCAGGTATCGATTGACCGGCGCGTGAAAGCGCGTCCATTCCTGGGCGACATACAGGTGCATCGCCTCGTCCAACCCGGCTTCATCCGGGTCCGGTTTGAGGTCGTCGGGCACGGCCGCCATCACTTCGCCATGCCGCCGGAGGCTTGTTCGAAGCCCTGCCTCCTCGGTCACATCGACGTAGTCGGATGGCAGCTGCGCGATCGCATCGAGCAGGGACCGCACGCCTGGCTTCCATTCGCCGAGCCGCTGCGCATCACGCCACAACGTGGCGACGATCGACGCGGGCCGCCGGCGCACATGGCTGCATCGCGAAACCATGTGGCGTTCCCACGCCGTATACCCGTCGAACTCCATCAGCATGCGCGGCGTGAGCAGTGGCGGCAGATCGTCGGTCGTCACCACGAGCCCCTCGTAATCGGCCTCGGGGAACGCCCGCGGCTCCGCCACGATCTCGACGTCATCGTCGCGAAACAGCATCGAGGCCGCGGTCGGGCAGTAGTGAGAAAGCGAGATGAAGACCCCGCGGGGGTCCTGCACAGCGACACGCGGGAAATGACGGCAGGTCGCCGGCAGCGCCGCTTCACCGAAATCGCGGTGGACGATGCACCGCTTCGCGTCGGCGGCGTAGAACACGCACCGGCCCGCCTCGTCGCGTTCGAGGATCGCGGCCGCCCCTTCGGGCAGGTCGGGCTCGAGGATGAATGGTGAAGCCGACGGCACATCCGTGAATGTGTGCAGGTTTCCGCTCGAGACCGCTTGGCTCATCGAGCGATACACCGGCAGCTCCACTGGCACGTCCCAGTTGGCCGTGCAGCACGCCCCCGAGTGTTGGCAGCGGTAGTCGGCGTGAAAACGCAGCGCGTAAACGGCCCGTGAACCCATTGAGCGCCTTGGCCTTATCGATTCGTACAGAACTATTACAGAGCCAACCGCCTCGCCTTGCTATGTTTTGAAGGTTTCGCGACGAGATCTTTACTACAGGACGACTCAATCGGCCCGCGTCCATCCCCAGGATAACGGCGACGACACTCGGAGGATTCACCGTTGGCCACACCGATGCTCATGTACGGACGTAAACACCAGCGCGGGCTGAACTGGGTGACCGCCATCGCGATGACGGGATTCCACATCGGCGCCGTCGCCGCCCTGTTCTACGTCGATTACGGCGCCATGCTGGCTGCTCTGATCTTGTACTACGCCGCCGGCATGCTGGGCATCGGGATGTCGTACCACCGCCTCCTCACCCATCGCAGCTATAAGACGACCAAGCCGATCGAATACTTTCTGACGATCTGCGGGACGCTCGCGCTCGAAGGCGGCCCGATCTTCTGGGTGGCCACGCATCGCATCCATCATCAGAAGTCTGATCAGGAAGGCGATCCACATACCCCGCGCGAAGGAACGTTCTGGGCGCACATGGGCTGGATCCTCACCGGCGAGGGCCTGCACCACGACGCGTCAGTGCTGGCGCGCTACGTCCCCGACCTCAGCCGCGATCGTTTCCACGTGATGCTCTCCAACTGGCACTGGGTCCCCAACGTTGTCGTCGGCCTCGGCCTGCTCGTGTTCGGCGGAGTGCCGTACGTGCTGTGGGGCATCTTCTTCCGGACCACGGTCGGCCTCCACGCGACGTGGCTCGTCAACTCGGCCACGCACCTCTGGGGCTCGCGCCGGTTCACGACGCGCGACGATTCGACCAACAACTGGTGGGTGGCGCTGCTCACGTTCGGTGAGGGCTGGCACAACAACCATCACGCGCACCCGACCAGTGCGCGGCACGGCCTGGCCTGGTACGAGCTCGATCAGAACTGGATCGGCATCCGCACGCTCCAACTGCTCGGCCTCGCGTGGGACGTCAAGGTCGCCAAGATCAAGGAGCCGCTACCCGAGGAGCCCGCGGTGCCGGTTGTGTCGCCCGTGCCTGCCGACGAAGCGGTCGCCTGACGGTATGTAATTCAGAATTCAGCATGCAGAATGCAGACTGTTTAGGGTCTGCAGCAACGGGGTGAATAGCGCAACGCTTTCACCCCGTTGTTGTGTACGCCGTCCTGTCTGGATTCTGAATTCCGCATTCTGCATTGCTAGAATTCCCCTGATGACCCGCCGGCAAAAGGCGATCGCCTTTTTCGTCGCGCTCTGCGTCCTGTTGGTCGCGGCGGCCATCTCGCTCAATATCGGGTGGATCATCGCCAATACCGGACGCCTCACGCCGATCATCTTCGGCATGATCCTGTTCGGCCTCATCATCGCCGGGCTGATCATCTACACCGTCTTCCTCGTGCTCGAGATCAAGCGCAACGAGGAGCACGACAGCTTCATCAACGCCGTGACGCACGAATTGAAGA
>DASRJR010000559.1:0-8899 GCA_035649395.1 Vicinamibacterales bacterium | reverse complement strand
GCTCGGTCCCGGGTTCTGCATCTTCGTGCTCGCGCTCGTATGCACGACGGATCCGCGGCTGGAGCGTGCGTCCACGCCGCTGTTCGTGCTGGCGGCGCTCGTTGAGCCGACCGGCATCGTGGTGATGCTGCAGGAGTACTCGAGCGGCGGCGAACCCGCGCACGGTGTGCTGTTCATGAATGGCGTCATGGCCATTCAGCAAGGGTGCACGTTCATCGCCAGGCGGCGAACGGTCCTGGCGCTCACCACGATCGTGTTCACCCTGGGGTTCTTCACCATCGCGTTCGATCTGCTTGGCGTGCATCACAACCTGATTGGCCTGGTGATGGGCGCGTCCTTGATCTGCATCGCCTGGAGCCTCGATCGCTCGCGCCACCGGTCGATCGCCGGCCTGGCGTATTTCTTCGGGTCTGGAATCTTTCTCGCGGCAGCCTGGGACTGGCTGCACGACACCGTCGCCGATCCGCTGTTTCTCGCGCTGGCGTGCGGCGCGATCTTCTTGTCAACGGTGACCCGCAGCCGCAGTTTGCTGTTGGTCGCCACCATCGCGTTGGTGGGCTACCTCGGTGACTTCATCGACGATCACTTCGCTGACGATCTCAGTGGACCGCTGATGCTGATCGTGATCGGCTTCGTGCTGATTGGCTTCGGTGGGCTCGCTGTCGCCATTAACAACCGGTTCATCTCGCAGCGTTCGATCGCGGCCGGTCCGAAAGGACCGGACCCCGCGATCTAATCGCGACCGCCGCCACGGTCGATCCCGTCCCGCCTTGAACCTTCAGGCGGGTGGGAGTGCATACTGTCCAGAGACGGCATGGTCGAGCACGCTGAGTTTGGCCCCTTTCGTTTCGAGTTGACGGCCGGCACACTCTCGCGGCACGGAATGCCGGTCCGTCTTCAGCCGCAGCCCGCTCGCCTCCTGGCGATTCTGGTGAGCCGGGCCGGTGAAGTCGTGAGCCGCGACGAGTTGCGACAGCAGATCTGGCCGGATGGCACCTACGTCGATTTCGAGCGTGGCCTCAATTTCGCCGTGGCTCACATTCGTGCCGTGCTGGGCGACTCGGCGGACGCGCCCCGCTACATCGAGACGGTTCCCAAGCGCGGATACCGGTTTATCGCTCCCGTCAGGCGCCCGCCGAACGGCCACGAGGCCGTCACGGCCCCGCCGGGCGAAGAAACGAGCGCACGCCCATCGGAGTCGCGGATCGAGCCGAGGATCTCGCGAACGCTCGTCGTGTCAGGCACGCTGGCCGTGCTGGCCGTCGCTGCAGTCTTGGCGATGCTCTGGTCTCGAGCCGACGCTCGAACGGTGCGCGTTGCCGTCGTTCCGTTTGACAACGAGACGGGTCAGGACGCCTTCGATGACGTGGCGGTGGCGATCGCCGATCAAACCGTGGCCAGGCTGGCGACCCCCGAGAGACTGACGCGGCTGAGCGTCATCGGGAATGCGGCGGCGCTCCGGAGGCCCCGGGCCTTCCGCGACATCAAGGACATCGGGCGTCAGGTGGCCGCCGACTATGTCGTGCTGGCACAAATGAAAGTGGACAAGTCGAGGGTGCGCCTCATCGCGCATCTCATACGCGCCAGCGACGAAGCGCACGTCTGGGCGAACGTCTACGATCGCGACTCGTTCACGCTCGAGGTCCAGTCGGAGCTCGCGGAGGCGATCGCCGCAGCCGTGGACGCGCGCCTCGCGGCGTCCTAGTACGTCAGTGCAATCATCTGGTGCGATGGGAGTTCCTTCCTCACGTCGCTTCTAAGCAAAACCTCGCTTGGCCTTGCGACCGCGGCATGCGTAGATCGGTGCCATGCCGGAGATCAGAGCCGTATTTCGCCTGCTGTGGCGAAGCCGAATGTCCTCCCTGGCGGCGGTGTGCATGCTCGCCGCCGCGGCGGCAGTGGCAACCGCGACGTTCTCGCTGGCTGATGCCCTGATGTGGCGCGCCCTTCCGTACCGTGATGCGCAGCAGCTGGCGATGCTCGTGACCACGCATGCCACTGGCGAATCGGCCGTGTCGCTGCCGGACTTCACCATCCTGCGCGATCAGACGCGGATGGCGCGCCTCGCCGCTGTCGGCACGTTCGTTCCGGATTATGCGTTGAGCGGCTTCGGCGAGCCACGGCAATTGCAGGGGCGGGTCCTGTCAGCCGGGTACTTCGAAACGCTCGGCGTTCCGCTCGTCGCTGGCAGGGACTTCCGTCGCGAGGAGGAGCGATCGGGGGCCGGCTGGGCGGCGATCATTACCGATCACCTCTGGGCTGATCTGTTCGGACGCCGCACGGACATCCTCGGAACGCCACTCTCGATGAACGGTCTTTCCTATGTGATTGTCGGCATCCTGCCACCGTACCGGGACCCGTTCGGTGACGTCGATGTCTACGTTCCGCTGCGATTCCCCCCGACGTTGTCGCGAGGACTCCGGCTGATCACCCCGATCGCTCGACTCGCCGAAGGGGTCTCGCCGCAGGCGTATCAGCAAGAGATCGCGCGGCTGACCGGCAACACCGGGGATCCTCTGGCAGCCGGATACCGCGTCGAGTTGATGCCGCTCCACGCTCGCCTGGCGGCTCGACACCGGTCTGCCGCGGCGCTGCTCTTCGGGGGTGCGGTCGCGTTGCTGGCGATCGCGTTACTTAACTTTGCGGTGCTGGCGGCGACGCGAGCCAGGCTCAGGGTGCCCGAATTCACGACGCGATTGGCCCTTGGGGCAACACGCGGACGCGTGCTGACACTGGCCGCTCTCGAGCTCGCGCCGCTGGCGTTGGTGTCGATGGTGCTCGCGATTCCAGCCGGTGCGCTTCTCGTGAACGTCCTCCGTGGCCAGTACGCGGAGGACGTCGTGACTGAGATCGCGGTCGACGCGCGAGCCGTCGCGTTCCTCGCAACAATCCTCGCGGTCGCCGTCGCCACGACCTTTGCCGCCGCCAGCCGGTCGTTTCGCGCGCATCTGGTCACCCAGCGGTCGATCGCCGAGTCGCGGCTGGTGGGTGGCCGCTCGTTCGTCGTGGCGCAGATGGCCCTTTCTCTCGCACTGGTGATCGGCTCTGGTCTGCTGGCCAAGAGCTTCGTGGCCTTGAGCCGCGTCGATCCCGGGTTGGAAACGCGCAACATTCACACAACGCGAATGGCGATTCCCACCGGGCGCTACCGCACGCTGGAAAGCCGGGTCCGTGTCTGGCAGCAGATCCTCGAACGGCTCGATCAGGCAGGACTGCCGACGGGGATGACGTCGAACCTACCCTTATCCGGGCAGGGCAGTCCGCCGGCGTTCAGGGCGCGCAGGAGCAGCGGCGACACGGTGCCGGCCAGCGTTCGTTTGGTGTCGCGCGGCTTCTTCGATCTGTTCGAGATTCCCGTACGGACCGGTCGATCGATTGCCGATAGCGATGGGGCCAGCGCGCCACGCGTCGTCGTCATCAATCGGAGCCTCGCCGCGCGCGTGGCGGCTGTGGGGCCACCGCTTGGACAGACGCTCGCCTTCGACTTCATCGAGCCGCCGTTTACCGCGACAGTGGTTGGCGTCGTCGACGACATCCACCAGCAGCTCGGTGCCATGTCGTCACCGGAGGCATACCTCTCCTTCGCGCAAACGCAAGAACCGAGATACTCGCTCGTGCTGTCGAGCGCCGGCAGTGCCGAGCAAGTCGGACGAGTCGTCCGTGACGTGCTCGACACGATCGACCCCGAGCTCGCGTTCACACCGATCACGCCGATGGCGGACTACGTCCAGCAGAATCTCGCGGCGCCGCGCGTCCAGCTCGAGCTGACGTCGTCGTTTGCGCTGGTCGCGCTGGTGGTGGCGGCCGCGGGCCTCTACAGCCTGCTCTCGTTTCTTGTGGCCGGGTCGCGAAGGGAATGGGCGATTCGCCTGGCCCTGGGCGCAACGCCGCGACGTCTTCAGGAGAGTCTGTTTCGACTGTCCCTGACCTATGGCGTTATCGCCGCAGCTCTCGGGGTCGCGCTCGTTGCCGCCGTCGGACGAGGACTGACCGGGATGCTGTACGACGTGGCCTTCTGGGATCCCGCTATTGTGGCTTCGGCAACAGCAGTCATGATCGTGACCTGCCTCGTCGCCGCCGTTGGCCCGGCGCTCCGCGTGCGCGAGACCAGCGCCGTCGATTCGCTTCGCGCGTAAGCGGTGTGTCGTCGCATCATGACCGAAATGGTTCCCGCCCCGCGAGTGTCTTCGCAACCATGCCAAACGCCTCGACGAAGGCGCCGATTGCGCGCGCATCGATGACTCGAGGACCTCGGTCCATTGGGTTATGAAACATGATGTTGCTGACGATCACCGACACGTAACGCCCGCCGCCGCGATGGACGACTTCTGCCTCTCCACCTGGAACGCGGTTGTGAGGCACGCGGACGTCGATTGTCAGTGCTGTTGACGTCATCGCCTGCGCCAACAGGCGTTCGATCTCGTCGTCGGAGGCTTGCACCGTGTTGCCGCCCGCCTGCGGACGCGCGGCGGCACCGATGTTCCCCCCGAGATGAATCCATCCGACGCTGTTCGAGACGATACCGGGTCTGCGCTCGATGAACGCATTGATGCCGAGATAGCCGAGCTCGTGGCCGCTGGACGCGACAAACACCACATCACGCGCCGGCTTCGCCTGCCGGAGGGCCGGCATCAGCTCCAACCAACACGCGAGCCCTCCGCCTCGTTCGCTGGCACACCGATACCAGCCACTCCGCGGGGTCATGATCACAAGAGGCGGAAGCGCCGGATTGTCGCCGCTGATTTTTGCGATGACGTTGAAGGCCTCGGCTGGCGTCCGCTTGACGTGCGCCACCAACCGAACCTCGGCGCCTCGTTGCGCCTGCTCCTGCAGCCAACTCGCGAGCTCGCTCCCAACCTGCAGGACTGGCGGACCGAATGGCTCGAGAAAAGATTCGGCATTGCTCGGGCACAGTCCGGCCTCGCCCCCGCGAGTGACGCACACGATCGCCCGGTGGCGATTCGCACGCCGCGCATCACCAAGCGGACCGGCGCCGGCCGCATTCGGTCTTGATTCAGCGAGACCGATCTCCGCGTCGCTGTCGAGCAATCCGAGCCGGCCGGCCACGCCACGCTCGTTCGTGAACGCCGCGTCGAACAGGGGGATGCCTTCGATGCGGCGGCCGCCGACAATCAACGCAGCCGACACCGGATCGACACGATGAAGCGAGAAGGATTCGAGCGAGGCCGTCAGACCAGACTGGTGCGCAAGGTCGCGCAGCCAGTTCGCTGAGGCGCGATCGACCGACGTGCCTGTTCGATGAAATCCTTGTTCTTCGAATTCACGGACGATTCGACGAATACGAGTCTCGCGAAGCGACGGCGCGGTTGTTTGTCCCGCCGAGTCGTGTCGCGGGACGAGGGTGGCCACCGTGGTCAGAGCCGTCAGCTCCAGCCAGTTGCGGCGACTGATCACTCTGTGCGGCATACCTGGCCTTGTCTCGTTCGGATGTTATGCCGTTCTCTTACGACGGGGGCAACGTGAAGACGAAGATCGTGGGCCGGCATTGTAGTATCGAGCTCGACCGTTCGGCCGACATTCTGAACTCGTCGCAGGTATTCGTCTTCCTCAGTGCGTGACGTTGTTCGTCTTTTGCTTGCGTTTGTCGGTGTACAGCGTGCGCGTGCGGCCATCGGCTGCCGTGATCACAAGCTTCGGGTCTGCGTAGTCCTCCTGTCCTCTTGACCTCCGAGAGGTCTCGCATCTACACTCCTCTCGGATGGCGAGAGGTCAACGCACGCGTCTGTAACCCTCCGCCGTTCACGAGGTATTTGCCACACGCGCCGATAGAAGGACGCATGAACAAGACGCAGTTGCTGCAGGGCACGCTGGATCTGCTGATCCTGCGCATTCTCGAACTTGGCCCCAACCACGGCTGGGGCATCTCGAATCGCTTGCAGCAGATCTCGAAGGACGGGTTGAAGACCAGCCAGGGGTCACTGTATCCCGCGCTTCACCGGCTCGAGATGCGTGGCGAGGTGAAGTCCGAGATGACGGCTTCCGAGAACAACCGGCGCGCGCGCGTCTACACGATTACCCGCGCCGGTCGGAAACGTCTGAACCAGGAGACCGAGACGTGGGAGGCCTTCGCGCTCTCGATGCGGCGCGTCCTGGAGGAAGAGCAATGATCACCCGGCTGCTCGCCACCGTGCGCGGACTTCTCGCCCGGCGCCGCATTGAACGCGAGATCGACGAGGAGCTCCGCGACCACCTCGAACGCGAGATCGAGGCGCACCGATCGCGCGGAGTGTCGGCTGAAGACGCACGCCGTCTCGCCCTTCGCGATCTAGGGGGACTGACGCAGACGATCGAATCGACCCGCGCCGTCCGCGCCACATGGCTCGACTCGGTGTGGCGCGACGTCGCGTACGCCGCGCGCGTGTTGCGCCGCTCGCCGCGTTTCACCGCCACCGCACTGACGCTGCTGGTCCTCGGCATCGGCGCGACGACCGCGATCGTCTCGATTGCCTACACGGTTCTGGTGCGGCCATTGCCGTATGCACACTCGGACCGCCTGGTGTTTCTCGCTGAAAAAGAGGGCTCCGGCATCGCCTGGCCGAATTTCGAGGACTGGAGTCGTCGCGCGACGTCGTTCGAGGGCCTCGCCAGTTCACTGGCCGACTCGGTGATCCGCAGAGGCGGTCAGTTCCCGCAGCAGGTCGACTCGCGGAGCGTGACGGTGAACTTCTTCGGCGTGCTCGGCACGACGCCGTTTCAGGGCCGCTTCTTTCACGAATCGGACGCTCGGCCCGACGCCGCGCCGACCGCCGTCCTGAGTCATGCATTCGCGATACGCGAGTTCGGCAGCGCGCAAGCCGCGGTCGGGCAGACGCTCACGATGAGTGGCCGGGCATACACCGCGATCGGCGTCCTGCCTCCAGGCTTTCGTTACATGACGATGGCTGACGTGTATCTGCTGCTCGAGCCATTTGTCGCTGCGAACTACCGCGGTATGCAAAACCGCCTGAACCACACGGCCCTCTATGCCGTCGCCCGGCTCAAGCCCGGAGTCGGCGTGACGGCGGCACGTGCCGAGATGCAGACCATTGCGGCCGCGCTTGGACTGGAATACCCGGCAACCAACAGGGGCAGCGATAACCCTGCGTGCTGTATCTACATCGTCCCCCTCGCCGACCGCATCGTCGGCGACATGGCGCCGACGCTCACCGTCGTCGCGGGTGCCGTCGTACTGCTTCTGCTCATCGCCTGCGTCAACCTTGCCGGACTGCTGTTGAACAAGAGCGCCTCGCGTGCCGACGAGTTCGGCATCCGCGCGGCGATCGGCGGCAGCCGATGGGATCTGATTCGTCAGCTCTTGATCGAGCAGGCGCTCCTCGTCCTCATCGGTGGTGTGCTCGGTGCGGTCGCGGGCGCAGCGATTCTCAGCGCGCTTGTCGGCCTTGCGCCGCGTGAAATGCCGCGGCTCGACGAGATCCATCTGGACCTCGTGGTGCTCTCGTGGACGACGATAGTCAGTTGCGCGTGCGCGTTCCTGTTCGGCATCGTTCCCGCCGTCAAAGCCTCCAGTGTCAGCGGCCAGGAAGTCGTCGTGCGGTCGGGGCGTGGCGCGACTCGCTCGGCAGCCGCACTGCGCCAGGCTGTGATGCTGGCGGAGATCGCGGTCGCTACGGTGCTGCTCTCCGGAGCAGGGCTAATGGTGCACTCGATGGTACGGCTCGCCCGTGTCGATCCCGGCTTCGATCCGAACAACCTGCAGACGGTGATGTTTGCGTTGACGGGTCCCCAGTGGCCCGACGCCAGGAGACAGGTGTTCTACAACGCCGTCGTCGAACGTCTTCGTGCGCTGCCGGGTGTGGAGAACGTCGCCCTCACCACGGCGCTGCCGATTCTGGGGTCGAACTGGTGGACCGTGTTCAATACTCAGGGCAAGACTGCGGAGCATTGGATATCCACTGGCGAGTTTCCGAATGCGGACACCGTTCTCGTGACCGCCAGCTATTTCGACACACTCAGGATTCCGCTGGTCAAAGGCCGGTATTTCGATCAGACGGACACACCCAACTCGGCGCCGGTTGCCATCGTCAGCAGCAACGTTGCCAGGAAGTTCTGGCCCAATGAGGATCCACTCGGCCAGCAAATCAGACAGGGATTCCCGAGTGACCCATTTGGCCCCTGGCGGACCGTCGTCGGCATCGTCGGCGATGTCAGGCAGCAAGGCGTCGATCGCAACGCGACGCCGCAGCTGTTCATGCCGGTCATCCAGGTCCCACGGGCGACGGTGTTCACGATTGTCCGTACGCGCGAGACGGTGTCCGCTTCATCGATTGAGGCGGCCATCCACGACCTGGACCGCAATGTCTCGGTTTTCAATGACCGGACCGTCGATCAGCTGATGCGCGACTCGTCCAGTCGGCGCCGCATCGCGATGATCGTGCTCTCAGCGTTCGGCGTCGTGGCGGTTCTTCTGGCAGCGATCGGCGTCTACGGTGTGATCGCGCAAGCGGTGGCCGAGCGTCGTCAGGAAATCGGTGTGCGAATGGCACTCGGTGCAACCGGTAGTCAGATCCGCGGACTCTTCCTGCGACACGGGCTCATTGTCGTGGCCGTTGGGATCGCATGCGGCGTCGGCGCGGCGCTGGCCGCAGCTCGGAGCCTCGCGAGTCTCGTCTTCGGGGTCACCGTCACTGATCCTGCAACGCTGAGCGCCGTTGCGGCACTCCTGACAGTCGTCACGTTACTGGCGTGCTACATGCCGGCCCGGGCCGCCACCCGGATCGACCCATTGGAAGCCCTGCGATCGGAGTAGCTCGCGAACCCGTCTAACGCTTTCCGTCGAGATCGAAATCCCGCCAGATCTGCTGAAGCATCTTGGGATCGATGACCCGCGTGTCTGCTTTCGCTGGCTCCTTCTCCGAATACAGCACAAGCGTCACCGTGC
>DASRJR010000558.1:0-11199 GCA_035649395.1 Vicinamibacterales bacterium | reverse complement strand
CGGCTGCCCTGCTGCTGCCACGCGCTCGTTGCCGCCCGTGTGATCCGCATGCATGTGTGTGTTGATGATGTAGCGAACGGGACGATTCGAGAGTTTGCGAATCGCCGCGAGCACGTCATCCGTGTTCTGAGCGAGACCCGTGTCGACGACGACCGGTCCGAGATCGCCCACCTGGACCACGATGTTGGCGCCGGCGCCGGTGATCACCGAGACGTTGCCTTGAACGGAGAGGATCTCGAGTTGGCGCGCGGCCGGCGGCTGCTGCCTCTCCTGGGCCACGGGGAACACAGAGAATGTAGCCACTAAGATCACCAAGAACACAAAGATCCGGCCTAGTGTTCTCGGTGTTCTCAGTGGCCTGGACCTTAGTGTTCTTAGTGTCCTCAGTGGCCGGGACCTTAGTGTTCTTAGTGTCCTTAGTGGCCGGGACCCTAGTGTTCTTAGTGTCCTCAGTGGCCGGGACCTTATTGTTCTTAGTGTCCTCAGTGGCCAAATCTCCGTGGCCTTAGTGGCAGTTCTCACGTCACCTCACCTACCGACTGTTCGTCGCGCGGCGCGGCTTCGCGATCGGCATCGCCTTCACCTTCTGCGCGTACTCGGGATACATCGTCTGGGCCCCGCCGCGCGTCGGCTCGACGGGGATGCCGACCTTGGCCGCGAACTCCTCGAGGAACGGGTTCTCGCCGGGCAGGTAATGCGGGACGTATCCCGGTTCGTGGGGAACTTCTTCGTCGGCCTGGCACACGAGCCACGCCTGATAGGCGTTCGGCTGCGTGTTCGGATCGAGCTGCAGATCGGTGGTTCTGACGAACGGTTCCTCCAGATACACCGGATCCTCGACGACCGTCATCAGGGTGAGGATGTTGCCGTGACGGACGAAGAACTCGGTCAGCTTCGCCTGCGCGCTCATCGGCACGCCGTTACGACGGATCCAACCCTGCTTGATGTGCGTGGTCTCGACGCGGAGCACGCGGCCTTCCCAACGTCCCGTGGAGAATCCCATCCACGTGTGCGGCGCGGTCGGCGATGGATGTGGACGGCCGTCGAGCCAGATCGTCCGCTCCTGGGCGTAGGTACTCAGGAAGTGCTTGATGGCGATCGTGTTCTGCGTCGTCGGATCGCGTTCCTCCGTAATCCTGACGCGGATCGGTCCGCGATAGATGTACGGCGACACGTGCGCGCGACACTGATGCTCGGGAAGCGCCAGACGTGAGGCGTCCCACGTCTGGGCATATTGCCGCGCGGCCGCGTTGATCGGCAGGCCGAGATAGTCGGCGAGGTCGGGGCCAGGGCCGCGTTCGGGCTGGTCCTCATGGAAGAGGCCGACCCAGTCGCCGTTCAGGAAACTCTGCGCGGCTACTGGCGAGGAGAGCGCGAGAGCCAGCGCGAACGTCGCAACGGTCCGGCTCAAGCCGGACACTTCAGAGGTCATCGCGTGCTCCGCGCGGGCGCAGGCGCCGCGCTCTTGCTGAATTCCTTGTACATCGCCTCGATGAACATCGCCGTCGTCCACGGCCCGGTGTCGGATCCGTAGCGACCGTCGTAATCGAGCGTCGGCTTGGCGGCCTTGATCTGGTCGAGCGTCATCTTCTTGCTCACCATGTCGCGCACGCGCGCGCTCACGATCACCAGCATGTCGCGATACATCGCGACGTCGTGCTCGTCGCAGATGCGCCCGTGGCCGGGAATGATGTAGGTGCCGCCCTCGGCCAGCATCTTGCTCGGCACCGCCAGGTCGAGCACGCGATTCAGCGCTTCGATCGTGCCCTGCACGGAACCGCCGTTGGCCACGTCGATCACCGGGTAGCTCTCCGTCGAGAAGATATCGCCCGCGGCAATCACGTCGGATCGGCGGAACATGACGAGCGTGTTCGTGTCGTCGAACGACGACTCGTCGTGATACAGCATGATCGGCTCGTTGTTGAACGGGAAGTCGCGCTGCCCTTCGAAGTAGGTGTTGTACGGTCGGGCCGTGTCAGGCACGTTCTCTTTGATCATGCGCGCCGACGCGTTCTCGTGCGCGACAATCGCCGCGACGTTGCCGTTCACAGTACGACCGGCCTTCGAGATCGGCTCGTTGCCGCCGGTGTGATCGGCGCGCGTCCCGGTGTTCACGATCCAGCGGATCTCCTTGTCGGGCGCGAGCTGCCTGATTGCCGACAACACCTTCTCACTCGTGCCAGCCGTGCCGGTGTCGACGACCAGCACGCCGTCTTCACCCACTTGCACCGCGATGTTCGCGCCGGCGCCGACGATCATGTGCACGTTGCCCTGCACGTGCACCGCGCGGACCTCCCCGGGCGCCAGCTTCTGAGGCTGATCCTCGGGACGGAAGCCGCCGTTGGCTTTGGGGTTGACGGTGGCGCGCGGCGCGCCAGGCTTCCATTCCGGCAGCAGCGTCTCAGCCCCGCCGCGCACGCCCTCCTTCGGCATCGCGTGCTTGGCCTCGAACTCGCCAATCCACGGGTTCTGGCCTGGCAGGTAGAACGGCACTTCGTTCTTGTCCCTCGGGACCTCCATCGCGTACTCGCAGTTGTAAAGCCAGTTTGTGTTTCCCCGGTCCATCACCACGAATTCCTGGCTGCGAACATAGGGTTCGGTCAGGTACACGGGATCGGTCGCGATGGTGACCTGCGACAGCACGTTGCCATGCCGCATCCAGTGTTCGACGACCGTGATGCGATCGCTTGCGGGCATGCCGTCCCGCCTGAAGTACCCCGCCTTGATGTGCGTCGTCGTGATCGTCAGGATGTCGCCGGTCCAGGCGCCGGTCGAAAAGCCCATGTAGGTGTGCGGTGCGTACTCGGGCGGGTGTCGACGACCGTCCATCCAGATCGTGCGCCGCTGCTGGTACGTGCCCATGTACATCTGAATGGCGACGAGCTCCTGGGTGTCGGGGTTGACGTCGTTCCAGATGCGGAACTGGTTCGGTCCGAAGAACATGTACGGCAGTGTGTAGGGCGCGCATTGATGCTCGAGCACCGAATGGCGCGCGACATCCCACGCGTCGCCGAACATTCGCGCCGCATCGTTGATCGGCAGGCCGCTGAAGTCGCCCGGTTCCTCGCCCGGCACCCGGTCAGGTTGATCTTCGTGATAACGGCCCGCCCATTCGCCGGCGAAGTTGACCTGCGCCAGCGACGGTGCCGCCCAGACCAACACGAGCAAGGCCGCGATCCCACCGCGCCTCAGGAGTGTCACACACGCCTCCGCTACTGAAGGATTTGGGTCTTCGACGTCGTGCTGCGGATGTGCTCGTTCAGGTCCGGCAGGCACGACACCTCCTGGATGTCTTCGTCGTCGACGCGGTTGAACCGCTTGGTGCTTTTCCATTCGCCTTCCCAGTGCTCCGGATCGGTCATCGTGTACTCGATCTCGAGCTGCTTGCCCTCGCTGACCAGACGGATGCGCTCGACGATGTGCAGCTGTTCGCCTGCAGGAATCGCCACGCCGCCTTGATCCATCCAGTGGTGATCGCCACGAAATCCGATCGTATCGACGACGAGCGTGTCGCCCTCCCACCGGGCGATCGACTCGCCGTTATACGTGCGAACGATGATATCGGGGTCGGTGTGCTTGCGGCCGTCGAGATACACGATGCGGACGCTGTTCATGAACCCGCTGATCATGTAGATCGCGCTCGGGATCTGCACCATGGCCATCGGCCAGTAGCGCGTCATGATGAGCGGCAACCCGGCCGGCCAGCACTGTCCGATGTCGTCGCGATAAACCTTGCCCTCGGCCGTGGCCTTCTTCGCCGCGTCCCAGTGCACCTGCGATGCCGCGGTCAGCTTGGGGTAGGGCGGGCCGAACCGCCAGGCTTCCGGGTTCTGGCTGACGTCGATGAACCAGTTGCCAGTCAGATCGAACGGCGCCTTCGCTTTCGCCAGGCGCGCGATCGTCGCCGGCGCGAGCGCGCTCTGTTGCTTGCCTTCCCCGCCGGTGTCGGCGGTCGGCGTTGACGCCGCGGGCGCAGCCGTTTGCGGACTCGCCGGCTGCGACGGCGAGCACGCGGACGCCATCAGGCCGACGATGACCACGGCAGCAGTCAGGGTACGCACGGCGGCTACTTCGAGTCGGGCGTGCCCAGGCGAGCAGGCCGCTCCGTGAGCACGCGTCCATCCGCCAGCGTCAACGAGCGGAAGATGCCAGACGGTTCTCCACTGCGCACTGGATTGACCACGACCGTCACCTTGTCACCCGGCTTGATGATGTTCGACTTCCAGCCTGCGCGGATCAGATACGTCGGACTCGTGAGCTCGACGCCCCACAGGACGTCCTTCCCCTTCTCGTCGGGAACGATCACTTCAATCCAGGTATGCGGGTTCTGCCAGCGGAACTCCTTGACCGTGCCGACCAGCTTCACTTCCTTGGTCCGATCGAACGCGGCCGGTGAATGGTGCGCTCCAACCGACACGACAGGCGCGAGCACCACCACGCACGCACACCCGAGCAAGAACTTCTGCATCGCTCCTCCTACCCGCTATCTCACGTGAACCTTGGACGACGTGCTCTGCAGATGTTCGTTCAAATCCGGCAGGCACTCCACTTCCTCGATGTCGATGTCGTTCACGCGGTTCCACCGGCGCGTGCCGGTCCACTCGCCGTCCCAGTTCTTGGGATCGGTCAACGTCATCGTGATCTCGAGCGTGTTGCCGTTGTTGATCATCCGAATCCGTTCGATGATGCGGAGCTCGTCGCTTGCCGGCACGCCTTGATCGATCCAGTGGTGCGGATCGGCCGTGAAATTCTTCGTCTCGACGACGAGCGTGTCGCCTTCCCAGCGTCCGATCGACTCGCCGTTGAACGTGCGGACCACGATGTCCGGATCGGTATGCGTGCGGCCATCGAGGAACACCGTGCGGAGGCTGTTCATGAACCCACTGACCATGTAGATCGCCGTTGGCACCTGGATCATCGCGATCGGCCAGACCCGCGTCATGATGATCGGGACGCCGGCCGGCCAGCATTGCCCGATGTCGTCGCGATAGACCTTGCCGTCGGCGATCGCCTTTACATACGCGTCGCGGTGCTTCTGCGCTTCAGGCTTCAATTTGGGAATGGTTGCGGGCCCGAACAGCCAGCCTTGTATCCCTGGACTGTTGTCGATGAACCAGTTGCCGGTCAGGTCGAACGGCGGCTTGGGCCGCGACTTGGTGAGGTTGGCCGGCGCGAGGGCGCTCGGCTTGGTGTCGGGTGCGGCCACCTGAGGCTGAGCCGGTGCCTGAGCGGCAATGCTGACAGCGCCCAGGGCGGCAAGCGCGCACCCGAGCCCCAGACGCCGGATCGTCGACCTGAACATCGTTCCTCCTCTCGCCTCCCCGCCACGCGAGGGCGCACGACGACCAATACTGGTGCTCACCCCACCCGTACGGCCTTCGAACCGGCGGCTCATTCTAGTGCTTCGGACCTTGGCTTTTCCAGGCGGCGATCTCGTCCGTCTTCACTCCGCACATCCGCTCTTGCAATGCCGACGATTGGCAGTAAGATCCCGATCGCCCCCCGCCTGACAGCTCTGCATGCACGCGCTCTCCGACACGACTCGGTCTGCACACGCCGACGCCGAACCGGGCGGTGGCGCACGCCGTACCCTGGCGGCGCTTCCCGATCGCGCTCAGCGTGAAGCGGCAGCAGCGCTCGCACGAGCCGCATTCGGCGCCCACGTCAAGGAGACGCGCGAACGCCACGGAATCGGCCTCCAGTCGATCGCGGTGAAGACGAAGGTCAACGAGTCGTTGTTTGCCGCGCTCGAGCGTGGCGACGTCTCGCGCTGGCCGATCGGCATCTATCGTCGATCGTTCTTCCGCTCGTACGCCGAGGCAATCGGGCTGCCGGCCGATCCGTCGCTGCAGGAGTTCCTCCGTCTCTTCCCTGACGAGTCCGATGTGCGACCGACGACAGCGGTCACGGCCGGCGCCGGTCCCCTGCGATTGTCGTTGGCGGCGGCACCCTCGCTTCGCCTCTCGCGGGTCCACCTGATCGCGGCGTCTGTCGATCTCGCCGTGGTACTGCTGGCCGCAAGTGCGATCACCGGGTTGTTCGCGGCAACGCCTGCCACGGTGCTCGCGGGTGTCGCGCTGCTGTACTACGTCGTCGCCACGGCCGTCTTCGGCTCGAGCGCGGGCGCATGGTGGCTGCGCCGGCGCGGCGCGCGCAAACGATTCAAAGGGTTTCGTCTCGCCCGTTAGCTCTCTTCGAGGTTCCTCACTATGAGCACACATCTCCGAACGCGCACGCGGCAGTGCGCACTGGTCATCGCAGTGATCGCGGCGACGGCGCTCGCCGCCGCGCAGAACAAGGAGTTCGAACCGACGGTCGGTCAACCCGGGAAGGACGTCGTCTGGGTGCCGACGCCGGAGCCGATGGTCGAAAAGATGCTCGACCTGGCCCGCGTCACGCCGCAGGACTTCGTGGTCGATCTCGGTTCGGGCGACGGACGCAACGTGATCGCCGCAGCCAAACGCGGCGCCCGAGGGCTCGGCGTCGAGTACAACCCCGACATGGTCGACCTGTCGAAGCGCAACGCCCAGAAGGCAGGCGTCGGCGAGAAGGCGCAGTTCGTCAAGGGCGACATGTACGAGGCCGACTTCTCGAAAGCCAACGTGCTCGCGCTGTTTCTCCTGCCGAGCAACCTGCTGCAGCTGCGACCGAAGTTCCTCGAGCTGCGTCCGGGATCCCGAATCGTGTCGAACACGTTCTTCATCGAGGAATGGCCGCCGGATCAGACCGTCGCGGTAGACGACTGCACCAGCTGGTGCACCGCGATTCTGTATATCGTGCCAGCGAAGGTTGAAGGCACCTGGCGCATGCCGCAAGGCGAGCTGACGCTGAACCAGAAGTATCAGATGGTGACCGGCACGCTCATGTCGCAGGGCAAACCGATCGAGGTCGCCGGGAAACTGAACGGCGAGGAGATTACCTTCACCGCCGGTCCGCAGGAGTTCAAGGGAAAGCTACGCGGCAACACGCTCGAGGGAACCGTCACGGCCAAGGGCGGAGCCTCGTCGTCCTGGTCGGCGACCAAGGTCGGCTGACGATCGAATGGGAGCGACGGAGAGGCGGGTCTTCAGACCCGCCGTGCTCATTTGGTTGACGATGGCGCGTTGCGGATAATCTGCGCGAAATAGTTCGTCACGCCATCGGGATCCGACAGCCAGATCGTGCGCAGCCCCGCGCTGAAGTTGCCGAGCGGCGTATCGATCTGTACACCTCGCGCCTTCGCCTTCACGTCCACGGCTTCGACATCCGACACGACATACTGAATGCCGGCGCTTCGCGTATTGGCGCGAGCCGTTTTGCCGAAGCTCCATACGTTCACCGTGGTGGTCCCATGGCGGAACGGATACTTCGTCGCCCCCAGCACCGAGTCGTCGACCGGCGGCAACTCCTCGAGCCCGACGAACTCGCGATAGAACGCGCGGCTCTTGTCGAGATCCGTCGCAGTGATGCCCACCTCCATCGCCTCGTAGGTCGACGCCGGTGCGCCCGGCACGACTACGAGCTCGACCCACTGATTCGCCGGGTCGAGCACCAGGGCCACACGCCGGCCCTTCACGGTCTGAAACGACGGGGCGGCATACCCATGCTGTACGAAACGCGCTGTGAGCGCGGCCTCGTCGGGGTAGAAGAACGTGAACACTCTCAGGCCGCTGACCTCGCGAACCGGTCCCGACGCGTACTCGGACGCCGCGGGCGTCGCCTGCAGCTTCACCTGACCGGTGCCGATCTGAAACAGAATCATCTGACCGCCGCCCGGCATCCTGATCGGCGGCAGCGCCTTGAGCCCGAGGACGTCGCCGTAGAAGCCGGTCATCTTTGACGCGTCGACAGCGAAGCGGCGGAACACGTTCATCGACGGCTGTGTCGACAGCGCTGCGAGCGACGGCGCTTCTGCATTGGCGTTCGACGCAGCTCCGGCGGAGACGTGGAAGCCGCCGACAACGATCGCAACGAGCACACACGCACTGGCCAGCTGTCTCATGGTCATCTCCCGAAGATCCAGACGAGCGTCAGTATCTGCCCGCGACACGCGTCGGGCGGCGCCGACCCGTTTGGGACAATGTTCATCGACGGCGCTTCCCAGCGCATGACCGCGGCCAGGCTTCGTCCCGCCATCACGGTCTGTCCGAGACAACTGCCCGTGCCGGTCGCCGTCGGTGTCGTGAGCGTTATGTTACCGACAAACTGAGTGTCGGAAGCGGTTCCGGCCAATTGCCCCGTAAACGAACCGCCCCAACCGGTGAACTCAGGACTGGTAAACGTGAACGTCCCCTCGACGCGCCGGTCGGATTGCGTCACGCGCATGCTGACGTTGCTGATGGCGCGTTCGCCGCGTTGCTGAAAATCGGAAGTCCCCGTCCAGCTGCCTGCGATCAGCGCAACTCCAGACGGCCCGCTCACCAGGGCATTTCCCGGTGCGGTGATCGAGCCCGAGTTGTCGCTGCCGCACGCTGCCGTGATCGAGAGGGCGATCACTGCAGCCGCCACGCGAGAGCCGCGCGCCTGAGTCGTGCAGGTCCGTTGGATCATGAGCGGAACGAGTGCGCGATGTTAGAGCGACGCTGAGCTTGCGATCAATGGTCGAGGTCACGCGGTGGAGTCAAACCGACCGCGGACAATCTGAGAACCCCAGGCCTTTGTTCTGGGCCGATCTGGCACATGGAACCGTTCTCCGAGGTCACCCCGCCGCCTAAGCCCTTGAGCCAGCAACCAGATCGAACGATGCTCAGAATGGGACACTCTCTGGCACGTGGGACGCTTTAGAGCGCCTTTCGATGACACACTTGCAATTGGTCAGCGGCGCCTGGCGGCCCGATATCCGCCTTTCCAACGTCCTCGCTGGCCTGTCATATGCCCTCGACCTCACCGAGGGCCAGCGCCCGGGTCATGCCGTGCGCAGTTGCCAGATCGGCATGCGTGTCGCCAAAACGTTGGGTGTCGACGCCGACCAGCAGTCGCATCTGTTCTACGCGCTGCTGCTGAAAGACCTGGGCTGCTCGAGCAACGCCGCGCGGTTCGCGGTCCTGTTCGGCGCCGACGATCACCAGATCAAGGTGGACCTGAAGACCACGAACTGGTCACAGGCGATCGAGTCGTTCCGGTTCGTGGCGCGCAACGTCGCTCCCGGCCACTTCTGGCTCCGTCGAGCGTGGCATCTGCTGGCGCTGCTGTCGCGCGGACCCGACGCGGCGCGCGACGTCGTGGTGACGCGCTGCGAGCGCGGCGCCGATATCGCCCGCATGCTCGGCTTTCCCGACGAGACAGTACAGGCGATCCGCGCGCTCGACGAGCACTGGGACGGCGCCGGCCAGCCGTATGCGCTCAAGGGTGAACAGATCCCGCTGCTGGCGCGGATCGTCGGCCTCGCCCAGACCATGGAGGTCTATTTCACCAGTTACGGCGTGGACGCCGCGTTCGACATGGTGTCCGCACGCCGCGGCTCGTGGTTCGATCCCCGGGTCGTCGACTCGCTGCTTGCGCTGCGGAGCGACACGGAATTCTGGCAGGCGTTGAGCTCCGACTCCGCGCTGGGCACGCTCGCCGCTTTGGAGCCCGGCGATCGGATCCTGGTCGCGAATGAGGATCGTCTCGACCGAATCGCCGAGGCGTTCGCGCTGGTCATCGACGCCAAGTCCCCGTGGACGTTCCAGCACTCGCGCGGCGTGGCCGACGTGAGCGTCGCGGTCGCACGAACGATGGGCTATTCGGCGGATCATCTGCGTGAGATCCGACGCGCTGCGCTGCTACACGATATCGGCAAGCTCGGCGTCTCGAGCTTGATTCTCGACAAACCCGGCACGCTCACCGACGAGGAATTCGCCGCCATGCGTCGTCATCCAGCGGCGACTCGCGAGATTTTGAAACGGACTGGCTGTTTCAGCCACCTCGCCAACATCGCCGCGTCGCACCACGAGCGCCTCGACGGTGGCGGCTACAACCTCGGGCTGTCGAAGAGCGAGTTGCCGCTGATGTCACGGGTGATCTGTGTTGCGGACATCTACGATGCCCTATGCGCGTCGCGTCCCTATCGCCCGGGCATCCCCACCGAGCGCGTGCTCGAGATCATGCGGACGGAGGTCGGCACCGGCATCGATCCCATCTGCTTCGACGCACTCGAAACGGTGACGCAACGAGAGGAGATCGCGCGCTCGAATGAAGTGCCGGAAGCGCGATACATCTCGGCGCTGTCGGAGGACTATCAGCAGGCCGCCTGATCCGGGTTTGCCGGCTCGTAGCCGCGGCACTCGAGGACCGGTAAGCGCGGGTACTTCGGGAAGGACGGATCACTTGCCGAGCGGCGGCACAGGTAGAAGGTGGATTGACGCGCGCTCAAGATCGTCTGCACATGCGCGCACGAGCTGCAGAGACCCGCGTCCACCTGGGGCCGGGACTGGTCGTGCGTCACCGGGTGCGCAGCGGTTCCAGCGCTCCTCGATACGGCACGATCGTGCCCGGGGCGACCGTCACCTCGAACGCCGCCGTCAGGAATCCAGGCCGACGCACTTCCACGTAGTGAACGCCCGGTGCCAGCACCAGCGGCGGGCGCGTCGGACCGAAGACGTCGACGGCGCCGACGAAGATTCCCTCGATCGACACCTGCGCATCGATCGGCAACACGTCGAAGCTCAGTCCGCCGCACGGTGCAGATGCGCCGGGCGCGACTCCACAATCGATCGCCGCAAACGACGGAGTACCCGCGACAAGGCCTGGTGCGTCTTGAGAGGGCGGCGCGATCGGAAACGGCGTGGGATATGACGGCGGTGCATAGAAGGGGTACGCGGGTTGATCGAAAACGAACGGGTATATCGGGAACCCAACCGGGTAGCCGACGAGTCCCGACCCGTGCTTGACGCGCGACGCGTACGATCGACGAGGCTCGGAGGACCGAGCTGGGGGCGCAACAAAATGCGGCTGCTCCGGACGGCTGATCGAGTCTGGAAGAAACGGCCGTGCCGCTGTTGAAGGCCGCTGTGCCGGCGGGACGCGAACCTCTCTCACCTGGACGTCGTGCACCTCGACGTCGTTGACCACAACGTTGCCAGTTTCCGCGCTGCGCTGCCCACCCTCCGCTGCTGCATCAGACGTGGTGGCAGCGAGCAGGGCGAGCATGGACGCAAACAACGCCCCGTGGCCTCGCATGGGTCCTCCTGAGGATCGCCGTTCCGAGCGTCGGGTGTGTCACCCGTCTGGAACAGATCG
>DASRJR010000557.1:0-7514 GCA_035649395.1 Vicinamibacterales bacterium | reverse complement strand
TACACCGCGAAGGTTGCAGACGACTTGTGTTTCATCAGGTCGGTGCATACCGAACAGATCAATCACGACCCGGCGGTGACGTTCGCGCAGACCGGGTTTCAGCTTGCGGGCCGGCCCAGCCTGGGTGCGTGGGTCTCGTATGGGCTCGGGACGATCAATCGCGATCTGCCGGCCTTTGTCGTGATGATTACTGGCAATGGCCAATCGTTGGCCGAGCGGCAGTGGGGCACGGGGTTTCTTCCGAGCAAGTATCAGGGCGTCAAACTGCGATCGGTGGGCGACCCGGTCCTGTACGTGTCGAACCCGGCGGGGTTCGAGCCATCGCAGCGGGCGCGATTCATCGAGGACCTGCAGCGACTGAACCAGGTCCAGTACGAGGCCACTGAGAATCCCGAAATCGCGACGCGGATCGCGCAGTACGAAATGGCGTTCCGCATGCAGACCTCCGTGCCCGAACTCACGGATTTGTCGAAGGAGCCAGAGCACACCTTCGAGTTGTACGGCCCTGATTCCAAGAGGCCGGGGACCTACGCGGCGAATTGTCTGCTGGCGCGTCGTCTGGCCGAGCGAGGCGTGCGGTTCATTCAGCTCTATCACCGCGCCTGGGATCATCACGCTGGACTGCCGAAGGCGATCCGGGCGACATGCCATCAGGTCGATCAAGCGAGCGCTGGGCTCATTCAGGACTTGAAGGAACGAGGTCTGCTCGACGAAACGCTGGTCGTCTGGGCCGGCGAATTCGGACGGACCGTCTACTCGCAGGGGAAGCTGACACCCGACGACTACGGCCGCGATCACCACCCGCGTGCGTTTACGATCTGGATGGCCGGAGGCGGCGTCAAATCCGGCGTCACGCTCGGCGAAACAGACGACTACGGCTACAACATCACTGCGGACCCAGTACACGTTCACGATCTGAATGCGACGATCCTGCGGTGTCTGGGGATCGATCACATGCGGTTGACCTATAAGTACCAAGGACGCAACTTCCGACTGACCGATACCGCCGGGCGCGTCTTCCAGAAGGCGCTGAACTTCAACGCCGTCTAACCGCGACCGTCAACGTGTCGCCGCTTTCGTCCAGTTGAAGACGATGGTGATGGGTGCGGGTTCACCGCCGTCGGCCGCTCCCTCCGGCCGCGGAATCAGAAATCGCTGACCATCGCGTGAGACGGCGAAGGTGTGATAGTTCAGTCCGTGTGTGAAGTTGACGTAACCCGAGTCAAAAAGCTCAGTCGGATCACCGTACTGGAAGGTCGTGTCCGTCGCGTCCACCTGCACCGACATCAGCTTTCCGAACGACGCTGCGCTCAGATAGAAGAGCTCCTTGCCATCAGCACGCCAGCGAGCGAACGTTCCACCGCCGGAGGAAATCTGAAACTTGCTGCCACCGCTCGGAAAGGATCGGACGTAGATCTCCGCTCTGCCGGTCTCATTCGATTGGTACGATATCCATCGTCCATTTGGAGAGATCTGCGGGTGGCCTTCGGTGAACGATGTCTGCAACAGCGGCATTGGTGTCTTGTCGCCCGATGTCGGGAGCACCCACTGGTCAGATCCCGTTGTCGGATCGATCACCCAGAAGACCAAGGCCCTGCCGTCCGGGGACCAACTCATTGGCATCTTCGGCAGCTCCGATTCGACGAGCCGTTCTTCGGAACCGGTGCCGTTGGCGGCCTTCACGTAGAGGCCCCACTTGCCGTCGCGGAGGGAGCCGTACGCGAGGCGACTTCCGTCGGGCGACCAGATCGGCCCGGCGTTGTCTTGCGTCGCCTCGAAAGTGAAGCGCGACAACGTCCCGCGACGGGCCGACTCGAAGAGCCAGATGTCACCGCCGTTGCCGTCGTGGCGATGCAACGCAATCCGCTCCCCGTCTGGTGACAGATCGACGCCCCTGTACGGACCCGGCGCCCCGACGTTTCGGATCAACTTTCCTGTTCGGTCGAACCAGGAGAGCTGTACATCTCCGGACGTTCCCGGCCCCCCACGATAGGCCAGCACGCCATTCTGCGAGATCGAGAAGGAGCCGACCGAGTTGCCGACCGCAACCCGCTCGGCGATCGGTATCGGCTCGCCGCTCACCGTTCGCGTCGTCGAATCGAACGCTTGGCGGAGGAGTGTCCCATCGCGGACGAACAGCAAATCTCCTGACGGCGAATACACCGCGTTTGAGTCCGCCACCACGATGCGTGTCGATTCATCGGAATCGAGGCTGCCGACGAAGATCCCGTCGGAGGGGCCGGTGATCACGCTCACGTACACGAAGTGCCGGCCATCGGGCAGAAACGAGGGAAAGCGATGCGCGCTCTGCCCGTTCGCCAGTGTCGTCACAGCGACCGGCTTGCCTCCGCCCGCGTCGACACGGAAAAGAGGTCCGGTGCCCGCTGGCGCAAAAAGAATGACGCCGTCGGCGCTCCAGGTACCACCCCTGCCGGCGACGGCGTCGCACAACGTCAACGGCGGGCCGCCAGCAATGTCAATTCTCTTCAACTTGTTTTGGGAGAAGAATCCGATGGACCTGCTGTCCGGCGACCAGAAGGGAAACGCGGCGCCTTCGGTGCCCGGAAGAGGTCTCGCCGTCAGTGTGTCGAACGGGCGTATCCAGAGGTGAATCGCGCCGGCCGCGTCGCGGGCGGTGAACGCGAGGCGCGTGCCGTCTGGAGACACCGCGGGAAGGAATCCGATCTGGCTGGCGTCGAAGAGTACTTTCTCCGGAGCAGGGACAGTGAACCGCAGCGCCGGCTGGGTGTCGCGCGTTCGGTAGAAGTAGAGAGCCGCGACGCTCGCCGCCGCTGTAATCAGTGACAGCGAGACCGCTGTCGCAATCCAGAGGCGGTTCGTTCTTTGCGCGAACGTGGGCGTGTCGGGCATGGTGCCAGACGCCGCGAAGGTTTCCTTCTCGCCGATCCATTTCAATTGGGCCGACAGGTCTCCCGCCGATTGCCATCGTTCGTCGGGGTCCTTCGCAAGGCATCGTTGAAGCACGCGATCGAGTGCCGCCGGACACGAAGGCTGGAGGGTTGACGCTGGCGCGGGGTCGCGTTCGAGAATCGCGCCGATCAGCCCCACCTGGCTCTTACCTTCGAAGGCCTTCCTGCCCGTGATCATCTCGTAGAGGACCGTACCAAACGCAAAGATGTCAGTGCGGGCATCCGCTTCGGCCCCCTCGAGCTGTTCGGGCGCCATGTACTGAAAGGTGCCGAGGATGGCGCCCTGCGCCGTCAGATTCGGCGGCGTCGTCGGCAGCACCGAGAAGGCGCCACTCGAGACGACAGGTTCGGCGCGTTTTGCCAGACCGAAGTCGAGCAGCTTGGCGCCTGACTTCGTCAGCATGATGTTGCCGGGCTTCAGGTCGCGATGGACGATGCCCGAACGATGGGCTTTGTCGAGGGCCGCAGCGATCTGAACGGCGTGGTCGAGAGCGCGATCCAATGGGAGAGCGCCTTTGCCGATTCGCGCAGCCAGCGTTTCGCCGTCGAGCAGTTCCATCACGAGGAAGTCGACGTCGCCTTCGTGTCCAACATCGTGCAGCGTGCAGATGTGGGGATGGTTCAGCGCGGCTATAGCGCGAGCCTCTCGCTCGAACCGTTCTCGAAGCTGGGGATCGGCTGCGAGATCGGTCGCGAGGACTTTGATCGCGACGAGGCGGTCGAGGCGTGTGTCGCGCGCGCGGTACACCTCTCCCATGCCGCCGGCATCCAAGGCGTCCAGGACCTCGTACGGACCCAGTCGTGTTCCGCTCGTCAGCGGCATGAGGGTGGAGTGGCCGAAGACTACCATGGATAAGCTGTTGATCCTGCAGCTACTTACCCAGCCGAATCGACTCGTCGATGAACCAGCCGTCGGATGACCACAGGAGCGCACTGCGTGCCCCGTGCGCCGCGAGCCCTGCCGTGTCGGGTTAAAGGACCGTCTGTCAGTTGGTTGCGCGCTCAAAACGAGCGTGTTATATTCGTCAGGTTCTCTTGAAGCTAGGACACCCTATCTAGCTTCAACCACGCTGGAAAGACGTCTCAGGGGTCGTCTTCCTGGAGAGGACGCGGACGGTTCACCGTCCTTCTGTGCATTCAACACAGTAGGGGCTTGCAGTTTCAGGCGCCAGACCGGCATCGCCATGATGTCGTGCTTCAGGCCTGGACGATAAGCGCGCCTGCACGAAACAGGCGCTGATCGCGCGTGGGCTGTGCCCGCGCGGGTCGAATGCGGTCGGAGGTCATTTTCGAGGACACCTCCCGGCCATGTCGTGACGTGTCCTCGAAGAAGCGACGCCAGTTCCCGTTATGCCGACGATCAGTCAGCTCGTCCGACAAGGGCGCAAGAAGATCGTGACCAAGACCAAGAGCCCGGCGCTTCAGGTCAGCCCGCAGAAGCGCGGCGTGTGCGTCCGCGTCTTCACGCAGACGCCGAAGAAACCGAACTCCGCGCTGCGGAAGGTCGCCCGCGTCCGGTTGACGAATGGAATCGAGGTCACGACCTACATTCCGGGCGTTGGTCACAACCTGCAGGAGCACTCGCTGGTGCTGATTCGGGGCGGCCGTGTGAAGGATCTGCCGGGCGTTCGTTATCACGTCGTGCGCGGCACCCTCGACGCCGTCGGCGTTCAGGGCCGCAAGCAGGGTCGTTCGAAATACGGCGCGAAGCGCCCGAAGCAGTAACTGAGGCCTGGGCCATGAGCCCTGAGGCCTTCAAGGATCCGAGATATGCCTCGTAGACGAGAAATCCCGAAGCGCGAACTGGCCGCCGACCCGCTCTACAACAGCGTGCTGGTCAGCAAGTTCATCAACACCGTGATGCACGGCGGCAAGCGCAGCACCGCGGAGCGCATCCTCTACAAGAGCTTCGACATCATCAAGGAGCGCACCGGCGACGACCCGCTGAAGGTGTTCAAGAAGGCGCTCGACAACGTGAAGCCGAGCCTCGAAGTGAAGTCGCGTCGCGTCGGCGGGTCGAACTATCAGGTTCCGGTCGAAGTGAACCCGAACCGGCGACTGTCGCTCAGCATCCGCTGGCTGGTTGGCTATGCCCGCGATCGGGGCGACGGCAAGACGATGCAGGAGAAGCTCGCGAACGAGCTGCTGGATGCGTCGAACCTGCGTGGCGGCGCCGTGAAGAAGCGCGAGGACACGCATCGCATGGCGGAGGCGAATAAAGCCTTCGCGCACTATCGCTGGTAGAGCCCTTTAAATCGGTTTACTCGAATGCCCCGTCAGACACCGCTCGATCGCACGCGCAACATCGGCATCATGGCCCACATCGATGCCGGCAAGACCACTACGACCGAGCGGATTCTCTTCTATACCGGTATCACGTACAAGATCGGCGAGGTCCACGAAGGCACCGCCGTGATGGACTGGATGGAGCAGGAGCAGGAACGCGGCATCACCATCACCTCGGCCGCGACGACGTGCTTCTGGCGCGACATCCGCATCAACATCATCGACACGCCCGGGCACGTCGACTTCACGGCTGAAGTCGAGCGCTCGTTGCGTGTTCTCGACGGCGCCTGCGCCGTGTTCGACGCCGTCTCCGGCGTCGAGCCGCAGTCGGAAACCGTGTGGCGGCAGGCCGACAAGTACCGCGTCCCGCGCATCTGCTTCGTCAACAAGATGGACCGCGTCGGCGCCGACTTCAAACGGACGCTGGAGCAGATCGAGACGAAGCTCGGTGGCAACCCGGTTGCGATTCAGCTCCCCATCGGCGCGGAAGACAAGTTCCGCGGCGTGATCGACCTCGTGAAGATGAAGGCGATCACCTACAAGGACGAGACGATGGGCGCGGACTACGACGTCGCGGAGATTCCGGCAGACATGCTGGACGAGGCGAAGCAGTACCGCGAGAAGCTGATTGAAAAGGTCAGCGAGCACGACGACAAGCTGCTCGAGAAGTACCTGAGCGGCGAAGAGATCAGCGCAGACGAGATTCGCGCGGCGCTTCGCAGTCGCGTCATCAAGTCGGTCCGCGAGGAACCGACGGCATTCGTCGTGGTCATTTGCGGCTCGGCGTTCAAGAACAAGGGCGTGCAGCCATTGCTCGACGCCGTCGTGGACTATCTGCCGTCGCCCGTCGAAATTCCGGCCATCACCGGCACCGATCCCAACGCCAAGGAAGAAACGCTGATCGAGCGTGCCGCGGCGGACAACGCCCCCTTTTCAGCGCTCGCCTTCAAGATCATGACCGACCCCTTCGTCGGTCAGCTGACGTTCATCCGCGTCTACTCCGGCGTGCTCAACTCCGGCTCTTCCGTCTACAACGCCACCAAGGGTAAGACCGAGCGCGTCGGCCGCTTGCTCAAGATGCACGCGAACAAGCGCGAGGAGATCAAGGAGGTCTATGCCGGCGACATCGCTGCCGCCGTGGGCCTCAAGCAAGTGAGCACCGGCGACACGCTGTGCGACGAGAAGAAGCCGGTCGTGCTCGAGTCGATGGACTTCCCGGAGCCGGTGATTTCACTGGCGATCGAGCCGAAGACCAAGGGCGACCAGGAGAAGCTCGGGCAGGGACTGGCCAAGTTGATGGCGGAAGATCCGACCTTCCGCGTGAAGACCGACGAGCAGACCGCGCAGGTGGTCATCGAGGGCATGGGCGAGCTTCACCTCGAGATCATCGTCGACCGCCTGAAGCGCGAGTTCAGCGTCGAGGCAAGCGTCGGCAAGCCACAGGTGGCGTACAAGGAAACGCTGACGCGCAACGCCGACGGCGAGGGTCGGTACATCCGTCAGACCGGCGGTCGTGGGCAGTACGGGCACGCCAAGATTCATCTCTATCCGGTCGAGCCTGGGACGGGCTATGTCTTCGAGAACAAGATCGTCGGCGGGACGATTCCGAGAGAGTTCATCAAGCCGATCGACGAGGGCATCAAGGAAGCGCTCACGCGCGGCATCCTTGCCGGCTACCCGGTTGACGACGTGAAGATCGAGCTGTACGACGGCTCGTTCCACGACGTCGACTCGTCGGAGATGGCCTTCAAGATCGCCGGTTCGATGGCGTTTCAGGATGCGGCCAAGAAAGCGAAGCCCGTCCTGCTCGAACCAGTCATGCGAGTTGAGGTGGTCGTTCCCAAGGACTACATGGGCGACGTCATGGGCGATCTGGCGAGCCGCCGCGGGCGCATCCAGTCGCAGGAAGATCGCGGCGGGACGCAGATCATCAACGCGCGGGTGCCGCTGTCGGAGATGTTCGGCTACGCCACCGACCTGCGATCGCGGACGCAAGGACGCGCGACCTATTCGATGCACTTCGATCGCTACGAGCAGGCGCCGCCCGATGTGAGCGGCGAGGTCGTGGCGAAGATTCAAGGGACCCCAACGAAGTAGCGACAGCCCTGAGGCCTGGGCCCTGAGCCCTGGGGCCTACTGATTACGGAGCGAACTGCGATGGCGAAAGAAAAATTCGATCGGTCGAAACCGCACGTGAACGTGGGGACGATCGGGCACATCGACCACGGCAAGACGACGTTGACGGCGGCGCTGACGAAGGTAGCGGCCGACAAGGGGTGGGCGAAGTATGTGCCGTAT
>DASRJR010000556.1:0-3438 GCA_035649395.1 Vicinamibacterales bacterium | reverse complement strand
CCTGAACGTCTCCTCGTAGTTGCCATGCGAGTGGTGCGCAGATGCAGCCACGGCGAACCCGACGATTCCAACAGCAACGAGACTCAACCGCATACGGCGGCTCCTTTCCTGTCTAGCGCCCCTGACCGGCGAGCGTGGTCAACGCCGCCTGAAACGTACTCCATGGCACCGGCTTTCCGTGAA
Organism: Vicinamibacterales bacterium; assembly: GCA_035649395.1. Taxonomy (GTDB): domain Bacteria; phylum Acidobacteriota; class Vicinamibacteria; order Vicinamibacterales; family UBA2999; genus Gp6-AA40. Next base: position 3,255 of record DASRJR010000556.1, on the reverse strand, counting down.
CCGGTGCGAGCGTCGCGACGTCCAGCTTCATCCGCTCGACTTGCGTCGCGAGGCTGCGCATCGCCGGCAGTTGCGACGCCTTCGGCGGCTCATGCGTGTCGAACAAATCCGCCTGAAACGCGATCCGCTCCGACGGCAGGTACGCCATCAGCATCCCCTCGACGTGTTGCAGCGGCTGCACGTAATACACGCGAAGGATCCTTCGATTATCTGTGATGACGTAGTTCTCCTGGACGGCCTCGTAGTTGTAGCCCTCGGCCACTTCCGTCGGCGGCCAGCGAGAGAGGATGTCGGGTGCGACGGTTCGCGGCTCGTAGTTCAAGACGTCTCGGTTCAGGAAGCCAATGTTCTTCATGTGCGCGACGATCGTCGCGCCGATGTGGAGATAGGTCCTGACACCGCCGATGTGATCGAAATGGGGATGCGAGCTGATCAGCCAGCGAATCGGTTTGCCAGGTGCCAGCCGGGTCACCGCCTCGATGACCGCGAGACTGCGCTCCTCGTTGCCCGGCGCCTCGAACACGGCGACGAAGTTGCTGAACTCGACCAGGTAGCTGTTCGCCGGGCCACCGCCCATCAGATACACGCCGTCCGCAAGCTTCTCGACCGTCACCGTCGTCGCAGTCCGCGCCTGCTGCATGGCGGGCGGCACCGCCACGGCGTCGCCGCAGACGTTCGGTTGGACGTTCCGGAAGTTGCCGCCGTATCCGTTGTGGCCCGTGCTCTGACGGTAGAACTGCCAGTTATCGTCCCACCCATGATGTGAGTGCCACGTGGTCGGCCACTTGATGTTGCCAAACGCCGTCTGCTGGGTCGACTCGTGTTCGATGTTGAAATCGCCCAGCGCCGGCTCGCTGACGGTCGTCTTGATGCGCGTGATCTGATTCTGCGAGTTGATCGTGGCGTCGACGCGGTACCGACCGAACATCGTGATCGCGACGACATGGACTTTCTCGGGCTGCACGACGTTGCCGTCGCGGCCCTTTTCGATCTGTTCCCACCGCCAGAAGGCGATCGGGTTGGCGCCCGGCAGGCGCGCAGCCTTGAGAAAGCCGTGAGGATTGAGCCACAGATCGAGCTGATACAACTCCGCCAGGTCGGGCGGTACCGCCATCGGTTCGCCATCGCCGTCGATGTGCCAGGCCGTGCGGCCGGCGACGATGTGGGTCTGGCGGGTCGCCTTCTGCGTCGGGGTCCCGCCTTGCCAGCCGAGTCCGTACTTCCACGAGGCTGGACTCAGCCCGGGCTTGCGATCGAAGGTCTCGCGACTCGTGCCGGTCTCCCAGTTGATGCTGCGCGTGTAGTTGGCGAGCGAGTCGATGCGCGGCCAGTCGATGTTGACGGCGTTTTCGAACGTCTGCCCCACGGCGCCGGCATAGCCGGTGCCGGAGTAGGTGATGCACTTCAAGTTGGCTTCACCAATCTCCTTCGACGCTGCCGCAAGGATCGGCGCGGGATCGACGTACCCGGGCGGAAACTGCTGCGCCAGCAGCCGTGCTCCGACGAACGCGAACGCGGCGACCCCGACGAACACGGTCCTCGTCATCGTGGCTCCTTCGACAACGTGTTCAGCGCATCAACGCAAACGTCCAGAGCGATCCGCCGGTCGGCACTTTTTCCGTCGCGTAGCGATTCGCCAGTCCCCCACCAAGGCCTGACGCGACGGTCACGTATTGCCGACCTTTGTAAGTGTAGGTAATCGCGGTCGAGTTGATCGCCGATCCGGTCTTGAACTGCCACAGCGTCTTGCCGGTCGCCTGATCGAGGGCGAGGAACTCGCCCGACAGCTTACCCGTGAACACCAGCCCGCCGGCGGTTGAGAGCATGCCGGCAGAACTGGGGAATTCCGTCAGCGGGATCTCCCACTTCTTGTCACCGGTGAGCGGATTGATCGCGAGCAGATGGCCGTAGACGTCTCCCGGTTTCACCTGGGGCAAACGTGAGGTGACGCCGGTGCTGCTGGCACCGAGCGTCTGCGGCGGCGGCGGTCCGAGCTTCTGGATGCGCGGCAGATTCCACGTGCTGGCGTAGATCAACCCGGTCGTGGGATCGAACGAAATCGGCACCGCATTGGTACCTCGAGACGGCCAGATCTCGACCTCTTCGCCCTCGAGGAACCGCTTGTAGACATCGGTGAGCACCGGGCGCCCGGACGCGGGATCGATGCGCGAGGCCCAGTTCACTTTCACGTACGGGTGCGCCGCGATCAGCGTGCAATTCGTCCGGTCCAGCACGTACATGAACCCGTTCTTGTTCGCCTGAATCATGACCTTGCGCGGCTGTCCGTCGACCCGGATGTCGGCGAGCACGTGCTCGTCGGTGCCGTCGACGTCGTACACGTCGTTGGGCGTGTACTGGAAGTGACAGACGATATCGCCCGTCTTTGGTCGAATCGCGAGGACGCTCGACGTGTAGAGGCTGTCCATCGCCTCGCGCGGCCTCGGATCATACGGCTCCGCGTTGCCCACGCCCCAATACACCAGGTCGAGCTCAGGGTCGTACGAGCCGGAACGCCAGGTCGGCCCGCCGCCGTACTTCCACGCGTCGCTGTCTTTCGGCCACGTCTCTGAGCCGGGCTCGCCCGGCGCCGGGATGGTGTATCGCCGCCACAGCTTTTTTCCAGTATCCGGATCCCAGCCGTCCAGGAATCCGCGGGTTGTCGATTCCCCACCAGCCATCCCCGAGATCAAGACGCCGTTGGCCACGATGGGCGCGCTGGTGGCGTAGTAGCCCTCCTTCGCATCGGCGAACTTCTGATTCCAGATCTCCTTGCCCGTCGCCATGTCGAGCGCCAGGACGTGGTTGTCGATGGTGACGCGGAAGAGTTTGCCGTTGTAGATCGTCGCGGCACCTCGCGTGATCGCGGTCGCCGCCCGCGGCGCGCCCGGCTCCAGCTGCACGGGAGTGCGCCAGATCTGCCGGCCCGTCTCGACATCGATGGCGAACGTCCACTTGCCGTTAATCGCATAGATGACGCCGTTGTAGACCGTCGGCGCCGCCAGCTCGCCCATGTCGTTCATCAGGCTGGCGTTCCAGACAGGCACCAGCCGCCGAACGGTATTCGTGTTGATTTCCTTGAGCGGGCTATTGCTGCGACGGTGGTAGCCCATGCTCTGGGTGGTGACGTTGTCGGTGTTCCGGCCGTCGTGGACGAGTTCCTCGGTCGACTGCGCGCCGGGGGTCGCGACCGACCAGAGGACCGCGAGCACAAGAAACAGCTTCTTCATGGCGCATGAGTATAGAGCCACCTCGGTC
>DASRJR010000555.1:0-15720 GCA_035649395.1 Vicinamibacterales bacterium | reverse complement strand
GGCCGAACTGCGCGCGGAAGGCGGCACCGTCGTGCGCACCGTGATGGACCAACGATCGTCATCGGAACTGCAGGGTGGCAGCGGCGGCTATGGCTTCAGCGCGCGCATGCCACTCGAGGACGTCGCACCGGGTCTGTACGTCCTCCACGTCGAAGGGCAGTCGCGGACCAGGGACGTCTCGACGACGAGCCGCGACATTCAGATTCGAATCAAGTAGGACGTGCGCAGGAGGACAGCGTAGGCAGGAGGACAGTGTCGGCCGGGCCTCGTCGTCCAAGGCCCGGCGCATGGCGTCGCGAACCAGCTCGATAGGCCGACAGAATTCCGTTAGAGCTTCGGCAGCAGCGTCGGCTTGATCTTGCCGTTGGCGTGCTCGAACTTGTACTGGTTCCGGCCGGTTTTCATCGCGGCGATCACGGGCACCTTCAGCGTCACGTCGATGACCTCGCCCGGCTGCAGGGGCTTGCGGTATCGGAACGACTGCGAGCCGCTGATGGGATTGCCGTCCTTGTCGTACCAGAACTCGTCGATTTTCAGGCCGGCGATCGCGCCCTTGGACAAGTTCTTCACTTTCATCGTCGTGGTGAGGAACTTGCCGTCGTTCTTGACGGCCGGTTTCGTGTAACCGAGTTCCGCCTCGCCGCGCACCGGCGCGACGAGCTTGCCCGACGGGGCAGCGCCTTCGTCGTTCGGCTTCTGTGTCGTGGCTGCCGGCGGTGCTACGGCTGGTTTCGCCTGCTCGGCTGCGATTCCGCCCGCCAGGAACACGACGCCTACTAGAGTCAGGAACGTACGTCTCTGACCGCTCATGATGTGACCTCCCCCAAGAACGCGCCGCAATTATATACAGGGCTCTTCAATAGCCCCATTTACATCTCGCCGTTCCAGTCCTCGGGTTCCGGACTGGCCGAACGGAAGATCTCGAGGTGCCACTTCCCGCCGCCCCACGGCTCGATGACCTCGGTCGCGACGACGTCCACCAGCACTTCGGCAAACGTGCGCCCCTCGGGGTCGCCCTCGAGGTGGTAGGCAGGCTCATCCCATTGGAAGTTGGGGTAGAGAATCATCGACAGGAACAGGTCGTAGCCGTCGTCGACGACGATGATCTGGCCGCAGGGGCGCTTGATGGTCGAGTGATAGACGAGGTACTTCTCGGCACTGTGGGCGCGGATGTAGCGCTTGAGCGCGAACTCGCGGGCGACGATCTCCTCGACGGCGATCTTCTTTTCCCAGCAGTCGCGGCAGTAGCGCTCTTCGCCGCGCGGCTCCGAGACCTCTTTGGACCCGCAGAGCGCGCACTTCGTCTTGGCCAGGTTGGATTTCCTGGGCGGCATCCCTTGATTATATTTCGCGACGAGACGTCGTGTCCGGCTTCAGACGGACCGGCGCCGGTCGGGGGCGCCGGTCACGCCCGGATGATCCCGAGCGTTGTGCCAACGGTGTAACGCGGGAATACCCGCGCGACCGCTTCGGATGTCAACGAAAGGTGTCGTGTCGCGACTTCGGCGAACACATCCCGGAAGTCGGTGGTGACCGCGAGGTCGCGCCCCTCGAACCGCTGCGGCGCGCCCAGCCCGGGCCACCGCCCGTAGACCGACCGTCCTTTCACCGGTCCGCCGATGAGGAGCATCGCGTTGCCGTGGCCGTGGTCGGTACCGCGATTGCCGTTCTCGGCGACCGCGCGGCCGAACTCCGACATCGTGAGGATCACCGTGTCGGCGAGCCTCTCGCCGAGATCGGCGGCGAGCGCGGCGAGTCCGCGCGAGAAGTCGTCGAGCCGCTGCGCGATCTGACCCTGAGTGCCGCCCTCGGCGACGTGATGATCCCAGTTCGACGCTTCGGCAAATGCGATCTCGAGACCGACATCGGCCTTGGCGACGCGCGCGATCTCCTGCAGGGCCTGGCCGAACGGCGAGCGCGGATAGTCGACGCCGGCCGCTGGCTGATAGGAGCCGCCGCCGGCCTGGCGCAGCGTGCGCATCGCTTCGAACGCCGCCTTCGCGTTGCCACTGAGCAGCGAGCTCGACGAATCCGCGAAGGCGTCTTCGAGCTGCCGCTCGGCGGCCATGCCGCCGCGCACGTCGAACGACTCGATGTTGCCCACGGCCAACGTCGGCGCGCGGCCTTGCAGCGAACGGGGCATCTGGCGCGCCACCGCGACGCCGCGCAGCGGCGACGTCTCCGCGCCGGTCGCCTGCAGGTAGCGGTTCAGCCAGCCGTCGCGTGTGCTCTTCACGCCGGGCGTCGCCGTCTCCATGTAGTCCTGCGCGTCGAAGTGGGAGCGTGTCACGTCTGGCGAGCCGCACGCGTGGACGATCGCGAGAGATCCGTTGTCCCACAGCGGCTTGAGCCCGCTCATGCGCGGATGGAGCGCAAAGAAGCCGTCGAGATCGATGCCGCCGTCGGCCGCTCCCGGACGGGGAATCGCGATCGACGGGCGCAACGCGTAGTAGTCGGCCTCGCCGTACGGCACGACCATGTTCAGCCCGTCGACGGCGCCGCGCTGGAAGATCGCGATCAGCAGCCGCTTGCGAGCCGTTGCCCCTTCGGCGGCTCGCGCCAGGAACGAAGGTGCGAAGCCAAGCGAAAGGAGAGCAACCGACCCCGACTTGATGAAAACGCGTCTTGAGAGCATGGCGTTTCTGTCCATTGTCGAATAGCGCGCGCCTCCGTGTCTCAGCCTTCAATCAACATTCAGCAATCGTCAATCAACAACGAATCACTAATCACTAATCAAAGATCACGTCGATTCACCGTCTTTGAAACTCCGGTCCGCCAATCAGGGTCGCGCGGTCGGCTCCGGCGATCTGTTGCGCGACGTTCATCCGCGTGACCAGCGCGCCCGCCGTGATCCACGTCTCCGCGATGTCGTCGTATCCGGTCGGCGGCTGACACATATATGGCGCCATGCCGAGTTGTTGCAGCGCGCGCAGCATCTGTCTCGCGTCGGCGACGTCGCGTCCTGTCGCACGCACGGCACTGGTCACGAACTCGAGCGGCGTCTTCATCTTGGCTCGACGCGCGTTTGCGGCGAAGAACTCCGGCGACGTGACCACCGCCCGGACGACTTCGCGCAGATTCCCGTCGGTCTCCCGGAAGCGCTTCGCGACGCGATCGATCAGAGCCGCAGGAGGATCGTCGCTGACGAAGCGCCGCGCGAGCTTGGTCGCGATGTGTCGCGACGTCGCCGGATGCGCCGCCACGATGTCGAGCACGCGCTCACCGTCTTCGATCCCACCGCCGCCGGTGATGCGATGGCCGAGCACGACCTTCTCCCCCGAATCGTGGAGAGCGCGAATGAACCGGAACTGTGCGTCGGCAGGATTGACGTCCATCGCCGGTGCGGCCTGCGCCCGCCCACGACGACGGGCGAGCCCACGACGACCTCCGGCCGGCTCCGGCGGCCCGATCGTCCAGCCCGTGAACGCGCGCGCGACCTCGATCACGTCCTGCTGTGTGTAACCGCCGTCAACGCCGAGCGTATGCAGCTCGAGCAGCTCACGCCCGTAGTTCTCGTTGAGTCCGCGGCGCTGTTGCGCATTCTGCGGCGGCGGCAGTCCGCGAGCGCTCCGGCGCTCTTCGCGTTCCGAGGCGAGCCGCGCCGCGCCTTCAGGATCCGCGCTCAGCCAGTTGTCGAGATAGAACAGCATCGCCGGACTCTTGGCGGTCGCGCCGAGCAGATCGCGGAACTTCCCGAGCACGTGCGGACGAATCGCCTCGCGTTCGTAGTCCGGGATGAAGAGACTCGTCCGTCCTTTGCCGGCGAAGACGTTGAAGTGGTTGAACCAGAAGTCGACGAGCACTTCTTCGAGCTGACGCTCGCTGTAGACGGCGCGCATCATCTTGGCCGCGGCGAGCACCTGAACGGCCTCGCGCCCGTACCGGCGCGCCTGCTGTGGCGAATCGATATCCGGCCGGTCCGGCAGCGCGGGCAATCGCGGGGTCAGCGCCGAGTCGTCGATGTTGGATGGTGAGAGCTGCCGATCGATCCACGTGGCGAGCCCAATCTTCTGCACTCGTTCGATCTCGCCGGCGCGTGGACCGAATGTCAGCCGGTTCAGCGCATGCTCCACGGCGGCGCGGTCGTTAGGGGGGCCGGCGGCGGGAGTGGGACGACTCGTCACCACCACCGCGAGAAGAACGACGAACGTGGCTGTTGCTGTTCGCGGCATCGTCACCTCGCCAGGGTTAGACGAAGTATGCACTCAGAACGTGGCTCTGGGCGCTTGGCTTTTGGCGGTGGGCAGCCCAGAGCCGAGCGCTCAAAGCCTAGAGCCTCTGTTGTGGCTATCGTGTGACAGTTTCGCGGCGTACCGCGGGCAAGTACATGTCGCGGACGTAGTCTTTCACCATTCGTCGCGCAGTGAATCTCGGCAGCACGGTCCGGATCGATTCCTTCACGATCCGCATCCATCGCCGCGGGACTCCGAGATCATCGCGATCGTAGAACGTCGGGACGAGCTGCTCCTCGAGCAGTTTGTAGAGCGCCTGCACGTCCGCCCAGTCCTGTGCGCCGTGATCGTTGGGATCGGCCTGCCCCTCGATCAGCCAGCCGTTGTCGCCGGTGAACCCTTCGGCCCACCATCCGTCGCCGATCGACATGTGCGGCGTTCCGTTGATGGCCGCTTTCATGCCGCTGGTGCCGCTCGCCTCGAGCGGCTTCCTCGGATTATTGAGCCAGACGTCGCAGCCCTGCACGAGATAGTGCGCGACGTGCAGATCGTAATCGTCGACGAAGCCGATCCGTCCACCGAACAGCGGATCGAGCGCGCGGCGGTAAATCCGCTGCAGCGCGTGTTTCCCGACATCGTCGGCTGGGTGCGCCTTGCCGGCGAACACGATCTGCACGGCCCGCCCCGGCTGCGTCAGAATCCGCGCCAGCCGTTCGGAGTCGGTGAAGATCAGCTCCGCGCGCTTGTAGCCGGTGAAGCGGCGCGCGAAGCCGATCGTCAACGTGTTGTGATCGAACATCGTCGCGGCGGCGACGATGCGCGCCGCGCTGACCCGCTCCTGCGTCCATCGCGTGCGCGCGCGCTCGCGGATGAAGTTGAAGAGGAACGCGCGCAACGACTGCCGCGCCGCCCACAACTCTTCGTCGGGAATGTCGAGCACGCGATCGGCCACGGCTGGATCGTCGTGCCGATCGAGCCAGTCGGGCCCGACATAGCGCTCGAGCAGTTTGCCGATCTCGGAGGACATCCACGTCGGCACGTGGACGCCGTTCGTGATCGAACGAATGGGCAGCTGGTCGAACGGGGTGCCAGGCCAGATCGACTGCCACATCTGCTTCGTGACTTCACCGTGGAGCTCGCTGACGCCGTTGATCGCGGCGCTGGTGCGCATCGCCAGCGCGGTCATGTTGAACATCGGACCGCCGCCGTTGTCGAAGTGGCCGAGCGCGAAAAACCGCTCGCGGTGCGCGCCAAGGTCGCCCCATGCGCCGGCGAGGTGCGTTTCGACGAGATGGAACGGAAACGCGTCGTGCCCCGCCGCCACCGGCGTGTGCGTGGTGAAGACCGTCGTCCGCCGCACGTCTTCCAACGCATCGTCGAAGCTCGACCCCGTCTCGCAGAGATCGCGAATTCGTTGCAGGACGACGAACGCGGCATGGCCCTCGTTGAGGTGATACACCGCCGGCTGCACCCCCATCGCCTTGAGCACGCGGACGCCGCCGATCCCGAGGATGATCTCCTGCTGCACGCGGGTCTCGCGGTCGCCGCCATACAACCGCGCCGACAGCTCGCGATCCCACGGCGCGTTCTCCTCGAGATCGGTGTCGAGCAGATACAGCGTGACGCGGCCCAATCGCACGCGCCACACCGCGACGAGCACAGTGCGGTTGCCGAGCGGAACCGCCGTAATGCACGGTTTCCCTTCGCGCGTGATGGCAGGCTCGATCGCCGCCGCCGTCCACGTGAGCTTCTCGTACACCTCTTGCTGCCAGCCGTCGGCAGTCAGCGTCTGGTGGAAGTAACCCTGCGGATACATGAACCCGACGCCGATCAGCGGCACACCGAGGTCGCTCGACTCCTTGCAGTGATCGCCGGCAAGCACGCCCAGGCCGCCGGCGTAGATCGGCAGCGATTGGTGCAGCGCGAACTCCGCCGAGAAGTAGGCGATCGATTTGCCGCCGAGCTCCGGGCAGTGACTCTCGCACCACGTGTTGTGGGCCGCTCTGGCCGCATCGAGTCGCGCCAGTGCGCGATCGTACATGGCCAGCCAGTCGGGATCGGACGCCGCGCGCGCGAGCGTCTCCGCTGGCAGTACCTGCAACATCCGAACGGGGTTGTGAGCGGTCAGCCGCCAGACGGCGTAATCGAGACGGCGGAACACTTCCCGTGCGTCGGGAATCCAGCTCCACCACAAATCTTTCGCCAGGGCCTCGAGTCGGCTGATCCGGTCGGGCAATGGGGTCAATGCGAATCCTCGAAATTCAAAATGCAAAATTCAAAATGCAAAATGGGGACGCCAACCGAAGGGCCGAGGACACCTTTTGCATTTTGCATCTTGCATTTTGCATTTACGCGCGCGCGTCTTCATCGCACGCGCTCACCAATCGCGCGAACGTTGAGAGGTCGATATTTCCGCCTGACACGATTGCGACGATGCGGCCGTGAACCTGACCACTGAGAGCAGCCGCGACCGCGCACGCCGCGGCGCCTTCCGCGATCACGTGACACCGCTCAGCGATCAATTTCATCGCCACCGCGATCTCCGACAGCGACACGACGATCGATTCTGCGACCAGCGACGACAACAGCGGCCACATCGTCGGCAGCACCGACTTGCCACCGGCGCCATCGACGAACGACGCGCGCCAGCCCTCGAACCAGCTGGCCCGGCCGTTCCGCAGCGACACGGCCAACGGCGCCGCCGTCTCCGGCTCGGCCGCGACGATCTTCACGTTGGGCTTTCGTCCGCGTATGGCCGAGCCGACTCCGCTCAAGAGGCCGCCGCCGCCGACGGACGCGACGACGACGTCAACCTCTGGCAGATCTTCGAGGATTTCGAGACCCAGCGTCCCGTTTCCCGCAATGAACTGGTCGTCGTCGAACGGGTGGATGAACCGGCCTCGCATGCGTGGGGAGCCGTGCGTCTGGACGGTCGTCCAGCATTCGTCGTACGTAGCCGGCACGATGGTCGCGCCCAGTCGGCGGATGGCGTCGAGCTTGGCCTGCGGCGCGGTGTCGATCACCATCACGGAACAAGGCATGCCGGCATGGCGGGCCGCGAGAGCCACACCTTGTGCGGCATTGCCAGCGCTCACGGTCCAGATGCCATCGCGGCAGTCGTCGCGAACGAGCTGACGGACGGCGTTCTGCGCGCCACGAATCTTGAAGGACCCGACCGGCTGCAACGTTTCCAGTTTCAAGAAGATCTCGGATCCGGAAAGCCGGTCGGCCAGAGGCTCAGGTAACGCCAGCCTGATGAGTGGCGTTCGCACAACGACGTCGTAGATGGCACCGGCGGAGGCCTCGATGTCGCGAAGCGGGATAGCACGCACGGAGGCCTCGGATGCTAGCACGCGGCCTTGATCGGCACGATTCGCTGTCGTGTCGGCGAGACGGTCGGGCCCGTAGATGGGAGGCGACGGATGGAGTATGCTGTCAACCCCGGATGGCGAGAAACGCACGACCCACTGCCGCGAAACGCGAGCGCGAAAAGGCGCTCATCGAGCGCCGTCAGCAGAAGGCGGCCCGGCGCCAGGATGCCAAAGCGCGAAAGTCGGAAAACAAGTCCGAGGGCGACGGCGATCCCGATATCGCGCACATCAAGCTCGGCCCTCAACCACCTGCCGACTGGCAGGTCGACGAGTAAACCATCGAAGGCTCGGGCTTTCGCCTGAACCCTCGATGTCGTATCCGCTTCAGCCGGCTTCCCCTCAGTTCGCCGCGAAACAGTAGAGCAATCCTGCTCCGCCCGTCGCCACCAGATTCGGCTGGCTGCAGCCGCGCGATCCATGCGCGGAGTTCCACGAGGTGTTGCCCCCGCCGTCGCGGTCGTGATGACCAAGCATCACACTGCCGCGGCCATCGGCGTTGCTCGAGTAGTTGCTGCAGGTCGAGTCCATGTCTCCGGCGATGGCGCGCCCGAGCGAATCGGATCCCGTCAGGATGTCGTGTTGATTCGGGGTGTCGCCGCGGCCGTTGATCGGCATGCCCTTCTCGCTCAGGGCGTTCGACTTGTTGACCTGGTTGCGGTCGCGCTGCACGTCACCATGGAGATCGGCGACGTTCTGCGCGATCACTGCGCCGCGCGCGTTGAACCAGGGGCCCGCGCCAATCCGATCTCGGGCATTGACGGCCGGTTGACCCCCTGCCGCAGGCTGGCTCAGGTACGCGCGCCACGTCCGGCCCTGCGGCGTCTCGAGGCCGCCGGTCTTCGCCATCTGTGCGCAATACGCATCGGCTCCGGCAATGCCGCCATAATTGGCGCCGTCACCCTTGCCGACACTCGTGATGAAGAAGGACGGTGGTCCTTTCGGGGCCGGGGCACCGCGCCCCGCCTGCCCGCCGCCGGCGCCCTGGCCGGCCGGAGCGGCAGGCTGTTGAGGCGCCTGGGCAAAGGCGACGAGAGATCCAAGCGCGGCCACTGCCAATACCGCGAGAATGTGGTGCATCCTGCGCATCTGGACTCCTTTCGTAGAATAGCGCCTTCGAATTGTGATCGCGGGTGCGTGCCACACGGCTCGTCCCGCAGATCGCTGAAGGCGGTAAAGGTAACACAGCAGATGGTCCCGCGGGTCCACAGAGGTGTGTCCGGACTTTTGGCGTCGGCGACGACGTTGGTGGCGCTGGTCTGCGTGGCCTCGTCGGTCGCCGCCCAAAGCGGGGCAGAGCAGACAGTCGAGCGCCTTGGCGAGTACGTGGCGCGGTATTACGAGCGTGCGCAAAGCCTGATGGCCGACGAGGCGGTCGCCGTGCAGCCACTCGATCGCGATCTGAGCGCACTCGGCTTTCCTCGCCGGCTGGTGTACGAGGTTCGTCTCGAATGGAATCCGTCCGCGGTCGGCGACGACTCGCCTGCGACGATCACGCGTCAATTGATGACGATCAATGGCAAGCCGCCGCGCCCGGGGGACGAGCCCAAGTGTCTGGACCCCAAGGGCATCTCGCCGGAGCCGCTCGCGTTTCTCCTTCCAGGACGACGCCACGAGTTCACGTTCAGGAGCGCCGGCCTGGCCAGAGTCGATGGCCGCGCGACGATGCTCGTCGAGTACCGATCGCTGAAGACGGATCCGCCGACGGCTGATGGAGACAAGGACTGTATTTCGTTCAACATTCCAGGCCGCTCACGCGGCCGCGTCTGGGCGGATCCCGAGACCGCCGAAATCGTCCGCTTCGACGAGCAGCTCACCGGCATCGTCGACGTGCGATCGCCGCCCGCGCAGCTGCGAAAACCTGGCTCGCCGCTCTACTGGACGATCGAACGCGCCGATACCTCGATCGCATATCGCCGGGTGACGTTCCAGGATCCGGAGGAAACGCTGGTGTTGCCCGCGCGGGTCGAAACCGTGACGGTGATTCGTGGTGAGGGCGTGCAGCGAATGCGCATCACGCAGACGCTGACCAATTATCGGCGGTTCATCACGGCCTCGCGAATCGTGCAATAGCTCTTTGGCGCTCGTTATCCGAGGAGATCCATGTCGATCACCACCTCGCCCGAGACCGCAACGCTTCTCGCTCGAGCCGCCGGGATGCGGTCGATCCTGGAGCGCAATGCCGACAAGACCGACGCGCAGCGACGGCTCGCGGACGAGAACGTGCAGGCGTTGAAGGACACCGGACTGTGCCGGTTGATGGTGCCGGCGCGCTTCGGCGGGTATCAGACGAGCATTCGCACCTACATCGACGTACTCACCGAGCTTGGTCGCGGCTGCGGATCGACGGCGTGGGTCGCGAGCCTGGTGAACATTTGTGCGTGGCTGGCGGCGCTGTTTCCCGAACGCGCGCAGACTGACGTGTGGGGCTCGAACCCGGACGCGTGGATCGCGGGCTCGTTGGCGCCGAACGGCACTGCTGTTCCGGTCGACGGCGGCTGGCGGGTGACGGGCCGCTGGCCGTGGGCATCTGGATCGCTGCACGCGCAGTGGGGCGCCTGTGGCATCCACATGAAGAACGAGCGTGGCGAGATGGCCAACTTCGGCCTGTCGCTGCTGCCGATGACCGATCTGCGCGTCGAAGACACGTGGTTCATGGTCGGCATGAAGGGCACCGGCAGCAACACGATCGTCGCCACCGACGTGTTCGTGCCCGAGCACCGCTTCCTGCCGTATCCGAACGCGTTCGCTGGAAAGTATCGGACCGAGTTCACCGACGAAGTCGTCTATCGCGTCGCGCTCGTGCCGGTGACAGTGCTGATCCTCGCGCCATCACAGCTCGGTGTGGCGCGCGCCGCGCTCGATCTCGCCATTGCCAAGGCGCCGACGCGTGGCATCACGCACACCAACTTCGCGACGCAGGCCGAGTCGTCTGGATTCCAAATGCTGGTCGCGGAGGCGGCGATGAAGATCGACACGGCGACGCTGCACGCCCAGCGCGCCGCCGACGACCTCGATCGCGCCGCCAGCGAGAATCACCTCATGGATCTGACCGCGCGCGCTCGCGTGCGGATCGACACGGCGCTCGCCGCCAAGTACAGCCGCGAGGCGGTGGAACTGCTGGTCGCAGCGCACGGCACGTCGAGCCTCGCCGATTCGAACCGCATGCAGCGACTCTGGCGCGACGTCCACACTGCGAGCCATCATGCGATCACGGAGTGGCAGGTGAACCTCGAGGTGTACGGCAAAGCGCTGCTCGGGATCGAACCGAACATCACGCATCTCATCTAGCCACGAAGAGCACGGAGAGATGGCCACAAAGGACACTAAGAACACGAAGCTTAGTGATCTTTGTGTTCTCGGTGGCCAACGCTCAGTGTTCTTGGTGGCTAGCGGCGCGGCAGATCGAGGTTGTCGAGGCCGTTCTTGAAATCGGGATCCATGGCCGCGATGTCGGCTCGATAGCTCACCGAGTCGGCCGTCGGAAACGTGGACGGGACCTTCTGCGTGACCTGTCCTGTGGCCGCCCATTCAGCGCCGCGCTGGAACGTCACGACGAAATCGACCGAGCTGAGGGCGGCGAGGTCGTGGCCCCACGTGGTGTGAAAGACGCGCCCCTTCCCGTAGGTGAGCACCATTAGCTGCGGTTCCTCGCGTCCGCTTCCGGCATTGGCGGGATCGGAAAATGACGTCGCGAGTACCGTCATGTTCCTGCCCGGTCCGCGCAGGCGCGCATACAACTCGTCGCCCTGGTGCATCCAGACGCGCGGCAGGCCCTTCACGATCGGATGATTCGGTTCGCGCACCGACACCTGGAACGGTATTCGGCGACCGTGGCTGCCCGCGCGTCCTGGCGTCGGATCGGAGACCAGCGTGCCCTCACGGTGATACCAGTACGGGCCCGCCTGTTCGGTGCGGCCGCGCCAGCCGCCGACGCCCATCATCTCGTTGAACGCCGCCCATCCCGGAAACGCGTTGTCGGCCGCGTGCACCGCGACGACCCCGCCGCCCGCGCTGACGTACTGCTCGAAGGACGACTTGAGGGCCGCCGGCCACCGCTCGTCCGGCGCGTCGTAATTGAGCACGACGACGCGGTACTTCATGAAGCCGGGGGAGAAGCCCGCGACATCAGCAGTCGCGGTTGGTGCGGTGACGATGGTCACGGCGAAGAGCCCGGTCTCGTCGAGCATCTTCTTGAGCGCGGGCGTCACGTGCTGCCAGTCGTGATACGGGCCGCCCGCCTCGCCGTCGAGGATCATCACCGGAATCGGCGCCGCTGCCCGCGCGACGACCGACGCGGCGATGCAGGCGACGATGATGAGCAGCCGCACCACAGCCTAGGACGCCGTTCGACGCTGGTCGATGAGCAGACCGACGAATCCAGTGGCGAAGAAAGTCTGGAGTGGCAGCCACACCGACGTGGCGACCAATGCGGCCACGAAGAACCAGAAGCCGTCGAGGCCGTTGCCGACAAGGCCGATGATCGTCGCGGCAGCAAACGCCAACACTAGTCCCGCGACGGCGAGCGACGTCACGATATGAGTCCGTCGGAGCAGCCGGGCGAGGCCGGTACGCTCACGCACGCGGCTTGCCAGCACGAGCGCGATGACGGGTGCGACGACAAACCACAAGGCGTCGACAGCCGTCGAGGCGCCGCCGAAGAAGCCGCTGCCCGCTCCGAAGAGCTGTAGCACCGGCCGCAGGTTGTTGATGGCCCACGCCGAGCAGGCGATGGCGCCAAGGACGAGCACGCCGATGGCCAGCCGATGTCTCGACATCACGCCCCCTCTCGCGGCGGAGTGTACCACGAGGTTATGAGCGAAACGCTTCGCGGCCGACGCCCTGCACGGGGATGCGCTGCGCCGCGAGCACCTCGTGCTGCAGCGCGTACATGCACGCCGCCGCCTCATCGATATGGCGCACGAACGCCAGCGAGCCCTGCAGGATGGGTTTGAGTCGCTCGCGATCCTGGATGCGCGCCTTGGGATACTCGTGCTCGACCACCAAATGCGTGTTCGCGACGTCGAGCGGCAGCAGCTCGCGCGCCGCGAGCTGATGGTCGAGCCAGTCGACGCTGCGGTTCTGCAGGTACGCCAACGGGTCGTGCCGCGCGGTCCCCGGCAGCTCGTGCTCGCACAGTACCACCTGCTTCTTCCACGCGTTCAGCTGATCGGCCGGCCGTTCCGACGGTCGGCCCTTCACCCAGTCGCCGCGTTCCATCGTCTGGCCGCCGTAGCCCCACGCCGAGACGCCGCGTGAGTCGACCACCTGTCCCTTGACGTGGAAGCCCGAGATGAGAAACGCGTAGCCGCTGTCCTTCAGATACTGAAACAGCGAGCGCGTGTCCTGTCCCATGAGGATCGCGTGAGACGGGTCGTAGTGGATGCGGAAGTGGTCCCCGACGCCGTGCCGTTCGCAGATGCGATGCAACGCGATCCACGCGCCCGGCGTGTACGCCACGTTGTTGTGCCAGTTGTCGCCGGTGGTCCACCCTGGCATCGGGCACTGCTCGACGCGGTAGGTGAGACCGCGCTCCTTCGCGGCTTTCAACAGCGGGATGAAGTGCTGCTCGAAGTCGATCAGATTCTCGTCCATGCTGTGCTGTTGATTGCGTCCGACGAAGCCGCAGACGGCATCGACCCCGAGCGCGGTGGCGGCGTCGAAGACTCGCAGCAGGAAGTCGTGCTTCTTCTTGCGCGTGGCCGGATCGTGGTGCAGCAGGTTGTCGAAGTAGGCGAGGTCCGACAGGCCCACGCCGGCCGCTTTGATCGCCGACTCCACGCGCCGGGCGCGCGTCGGGTCGAACGGCTGCCGCAGGTCGAGGGTGTTCGCTACCGGATCGAGCATCGCTTCCGGAGGTACGTCGGTTTCCGACGGATGAAGCGCCGCGGACAGCTGGATGTATCCGGCACCGAGCTCGCGCGCAAATGCCAGCCACTCTTCGATGGCGCGATCGGGATCGGCGTCGCGCACGTCGCGCGGCGTCAGCTCCTGCAGAGCGGCGGTGAGGATGCCGACTTTCATGAACGAGGGTTCGAATGGCTTCATCGTGAGCTCCGACTCTTGTCGCCGGGCCTAAGGAGCAAGGCCGGCCTACACTGCAACCCAGGCACCCTTCTTCGCGCTCTCCAGAATCGCTTCGACGATGCGGTTGGCGCGGTGGCCGTCGTCGAACGTGGCGACGGCGGGGGGCAGCGGCCGGTATGGCTTACCTGCCGCGATGCAGGCGTAGATGTCGCGCATCAGATTGCAGAACGCGTCGGCCCACGCCTCCTGGTGGCCGCCAGGGAGATGCGCGTAGCCGCGCACGTCCCCATCGATGAGCGACGGGTCCTTCTGCAGCGTTTCGTTCGCCGAATCGCGATGGCCGATCCACAGCTCGTTCTGATGTTCCTGCCGCCAGCGCATGGCCGCTTTCGAGCCGCACACCTCGAGCACCAGATCGTTCTTGTGGCCCGCGCACACCTGACCCACCGAGAAGGTGCCCTTGGCGCCGTTGTCGAAGCGGACCAGCACCGAGGCGAGGTCCTCGACCGTGACGTCGACGAGGTCGACGGCCTCGTTGCCGCTGGCCTGAAACGCCTCGCGTGATGCACGGGGTTTCTTGCGGGTGGGAATCACGGTGGTGATGTCACCGAGCACGTGCGTGATCCGCAGGCCACTGACGTGCTGCGCGAGGTCACACCAGTGCGACCCGATATCGCCGAGAGCGGAGGAGGCCCCGCCTTTGGCCGGATCGAGCCGCCACGAATAGTCCGTGTCTTTGAGGAGCCAGTCCTGCAGGTAATAGCCGTGCAGGAAATGCGGCGCCCCGATGTCGCCGCGCGCAACCGAGAGCCGCGCCTGCTGGACCAATGGATTGCCGCGGTAGTTGAACGTGACCGCGGTGACGACCCCGGCGCGCGCCGCGCGCTCGACGAGGTCCTTCGACTGTGCGGCGGTCATCGCGAGTGGCTTGTCCGAGACCACGTGCTTACCGCGCGCGAGCGCGGCGGCGGTGACTTCGTGATGCAGGTAGTTCGGCGTGGCATTGTGCACGACCTGCACGTCGGGATCGTCGATCAGCGCCTGATAGCTGCCGTATCCCTTCCGCGCGCCGAGCGCCTCGGCCTTGCGGCGCCCCGACTCCTCGCTGCTTCCCGCCACGGCGACGATATCGACGAAGCCGAGGCGGCGGACGGCGTCGATGTGATGCGGGCCGACGAAGCCGGCGCCGACCAGCCCCATACCGATTCGAGCCACGTTGGTTCTCCTCCAGCGACCTGTTTCCGTGAGCCACGATTCTTGCTCGTGGCGTCGGAAAGATCCTTAGTGATCTTTGGAATCTTAGTGGCTAATCTCTCCGGGTCCTCCGTGGCACGGAGTCGTTGATGCACCGCCGAGACTTCCTCATCGGGCTGGCCGCTCCGCTCGCTCTCACGTCGACCACGGCCGCGCAGGGGCCTGCGGCTCTCCCTCGGAAAGGCCGCATCAAACAGGGCGTGACGCGCGGCGTGTTCGTGTTCGCGCGTGGGGCGCCGCTCGAAGACTGTTGCCGCGAGGCCGCTCGCCTCGGCATCAAGGGCTTCGACCTGATCGGCCCGCCGGAGTGGCCGGTGCTGAGGAAGCATGGCCTCGTGCCGTCGATGTATCCGCTCGGCCCCGGCGGCACCATCGCCGACGCGCTCAATCGGACGGAAAACCACGCCAAGCTGGAGGCGTCGCTGCGTGCGGCGACAACTGCGTCGCGTTCCTGAACAAGGTCAAGGCGCACGCCGAGGACAAAGGAATCACGATTCAACTATCGCTACGTGATGCAGGAGATCGCCGCGCTCGGCTTCACCGGCTTCGTCACGCACGAGTACACACCGAAGATGGGCAGCGATCCGATCGCGGTGCTGGCCAAAGCCATCGACATCTGCGACGTCTAGCACGTTCCCCTTGCTTACCGAGTGGAACGTGTGTATGCTCCACTCGGTAACCGTGAGGAGATCGTGAGCCGACCCGCCGACCTCGTCCAGGGCACCCTCGACCTGCTGCTGCTCAAGATCCTGGCGCTGCAGCCGCAGCACGGATGGGCCATCAGCCAGCGGCTGAAGCAGGTCTCCGGCGACGTGCTGCAGGTCAGCGACGGCTCGCTCTATCCCGCGCTGCACAAACTGGAACAACAGGGTTGGATCAAAGCCGAGTGGAAACCGAGC
>DASRJR010000554.1:0-5220 GCA_035649395.1 Vicinamibacterales bacterium | reverse complement strand
CGGCGTGCGGGAAGGTAGCTCGCCAGGAATGCGACGCCCGAGAGAAACAGCGGAACGGTGACGAACGTCAGCGGATCCAGCACGTCCACCGAGTACAGGAAGCGCGCGATGACGCGCGTCATCGCGAAGGCAGCCGCGAGTCCGAAGCCGAGCCCGGCGAAGATTGGTTTCGCGGCTTGGCGCAGAACCAGTCGCAGCACCGTGCCGGCGGTTGCACCCAGCGCGAGGTAGATGCCGAATTCCCGCGTGCGCTGTGCAACCAGGTAGTTCGTGACGCCGTAAATGCCCACCGTCGCCATCACCAGTGCGAGCAGCGCAAATGCGGCCAGCAGAACCGTTCGAAACCGCGACGGCCCTGCCGACGATGACACGAGCTCGTTCATCGTTCTCACCTGATCGAGCGGCGCGGCGGGATCGGCGGAGGCCACGGCGGCGCGCAGCGTGCTGGTCATCGAGGAGGCGTCGATTGTCGTTCGGACGACGAGCCACGAAGCCGTCTCCGGCTGCGGCGCCTGACCGAACGGTACATACATCTCGGCGTTGGGTTCGCGGTCCAGGGCTTCGTGACGCACATCGGAGACGATGCCGATGATGGTCCGCCATTGTGGGCTGCCAAACCGGAGCCGCTGACCGATTGGATCCTCGTCATGCCAGTACTGCCGCGCCATCGATTCGTTGATCACCGCGACGAACGGCGCCTCGGGCGTGTCGGCCGCGGTGAACGAGCGCCCGCGAACGAGCGGCATGCGCAGCGCCTCGAAGTAGCCGTGGCTCACGGGACGGTATTTGACGACCTGGAAGATACCGGTCGGCAGGGGTGGGCGGCCTTCGACATCAAAGGCCCAGCCGTTATCGTCACCGCTCAGTGGCAAGTAAGCCCCGATGCCGGCCGACTCCACTCCCGACGTCATTCGCAGGCGATCGAGCAGTTGCCTTTGAAACGCGGAGACGCGCGTGGCATCTGGGTATCTGCTGCGCGGCAGGGTGAGTCGCGCAGTCAGCACGTGTTCGGACTGAAAACCAGTTGGCACATTGAGGAGTCGCCAGAGGCTCTTGCCGAGCAGGCCGGCGCCGATGAGCAGCAGCAGCGTCACCGCTACTTGCGCGATGACGAGCCCGTTTCGCAGTCGCGCATGCAGCATTCCGACCACGCGTACTCCTGGCTGCAGCGATCCGATCGGGGCCGCACGCCGGATTTGGAGCAGCGGCGCGAGACCAAAGACCAGCGCAGTGATCACAGCGATCGCGGCGGTGAATCCGATCACTGAGACGTCGATCGCAATGCCGCTGCGAGAGAGGTCGGGCGGGAGGTATCCCTCGAACGCGCTGACAGCGGCGGCGGCGAATGCCAATCCGAGTGCTCCGCCGCCAAGCGCCATCAGCCCGCTCTCGACCAGCAGCTGCTGTGCCAATCGTGGCAGGCTGGCGCCGATGGCGACTCGTACAGTCATCTCCTGTCGACGCACGGTGCCGCGGCTCAACAGCAGGTTCGCGACGTTGCCGCACGCGATCAGCAATACGAAGCCGACTGCGCCAAGCAGCGTCACCAGCACCGGACGGACGTCGCGGGTGATCTGCTCGCGCAGACCGACCGCTCGAATGGTCCTGTCCCGGTTGTCCTCGGGATACGCGCGCTGGAGCCGAGCCGCAATCACGTCGAGGTCCGCCTGCGCCTGGGTCAGGGTGACAGCCGGCTTGAGACGGGCGAACACCCGGAACGGATGCGTCCCTCGAGACGGACGCTCGGCCAGTCCGAGCGGCACCCACATGTCGAAGCGAGTGCGCGCCTGGAAGTCCTCCGACTTGCCCAGGAATTCGAAATCGCGAGGGAGCACACCGACGACAGTAAAGCTGACGCCATTCAACGAGAGCTCGCTGCCGATGATGTCCCGTCGCGATCCGAATCGGTCCGTCCAGGTGCCATGACTGAGAATCGCGACGCGATTCCGGCCGGCCCGCTCCTCGTCGGGCAGAAAACTGCGCCCAAGCGCCGGCTGCGTGCCGAGGAGCGAGAAGAAGTTCCAGGACACCGCCGCAGCGGTGAGCCGGAGGGGCTCGCCGCGGCCGCTCACGACCATGCTTAGAAACGGGTTGATCGCGGCGACATCGCTGAAGGCGCGAGCCTGCTCGCGCCAGTCCACGAAATTGGCCGGCGCCACCGGCATGGTCCCTGCTATCGGCACCTCCTCCCAGAGCATCACGATTCGGTCGGGATCTTCATACGGGAGCGGCTTCAAGAGCACGGCGTTGAACACGCTGAACAGCGCCGTGTTCGCGCCGATGCCGAGGGCGAGCGTCACGACGATCGCGGCCGCGAACCCCGGGTTGTGCCGCAGCGATCGCCAGGCGTGACGGACGTCAGCAGCGATCGATTCGAGCGACGCAATCGTCTGCTGTTGTCTGCGTTCTTCACGCAGGCGTACGGAGTTTCCGAATTGCCGGCGCGCAGCGACGACCGCGTCGGCCTGCGACATTCCCCGGCGGACGTACCGTTCGGTGAGCAGATCGAGATGCTCCTTCAGTTCGGCGTCGAATTGGTCCTCGCCGCGGCGCGTCAGCAGGCCGCGCACTTTTGTGAGAGCGAGACGCAGGGTGGCGGCCGGAGTCACGACCGCTCGTCCAGCAGGAGGATGCGCCCGATCACCGTCGAGATGCGCTCCCAATCCTCGGTTTCACGCTCGAGCTGCTTGAGCCCGCTTCGCGTGATCGCGTAGAACCTCGCTTTGCGGTTGTTCTCAGACGTGCCCCAGGTCGAGCTGATCCAGCCGCGTTGCTGCAACCGCAGCAGCGACGTGTAGACCGTCCCCTCGTTCAGGGCGAGGACGTGCTCGCTCACCTGCTCGATGCGCCGCGCGACGCCAAACCCGTGAAGCGGGCCGAGCGCCTTCAGCGTTTTCAGAATCATCAGGTCGAGGGTGCCTTGCAGCACTTCCGATTTCGGGGCCGCGCCCTTTCCTTTGGACATTGCACAGAAGATAGCCTTTCTCCTTTGCAATGTCCATAGGAGCGCCGACCGTGCGCCGATCAGCGGAAGGCGGCGGTCAGGCCCCCGTCGACGATCAGCGCATGCCCGGTGACGTAGGTGGCCTGCTCGGAGCAGAGCCAGACCACCGCATCGGCGGCTTCCTCGGGCCGGCCGATCCGGCCGAGCGGGACCATGCGCTGATACTGGTCTTCAGCGACGGCAGGGTCGTTGGGCGAGACGCGCTCGAACACCTCTTCGAGCATCGGCGTCCGAAAGGCGCCAGGCACCAATGCGTTCACGCGGATGTTGCGCTGCGCGTACTCGAGCGCGGCGGTTTTCGTCAAGGCGATCACGGCCGACTTTGCGGCAGCATAGAACGCGCTTTGCGGCGAGCCTCCCAGTCCGGTGACGGAGGACGTGTTCACGATCGCTCCGCCGCCTGCGGCGAGCATCGGCCCGATCTCGTGCTTCATGCACAGCCACACACTCTTGAGATTGGCCGCGATGTGGCGGTCGAACTCCGCTTCCTCGTAATCGGCCGTCGGCTTGAAGACGCCGACCTCGATCGCCGCGGCGTTGTTGACCGCGATGTCGAGCCGGCCGAAACGCGACAGCGTCCGGGCGATCAGTGCTTCGACATCCGCCCCGTGTGACACGTCGGCGCGCACGAACTCCGCTTGGGCGCCGGTCGCACGCAGCTCCTCGACGACCGCTGCACCCCGCGCCGCGCCTCGGCTCGCGATAACGAGTGATGCCCCTTCACGGGCGAACGCCAGCGCCGACGCGCGGCCGATTCCCGAGCTTCCACCGGTGACGAGTGCAACCTTGCCGTCGAACCTTCGCTCCGCTGGCGCTGTCATGGCTCCTCACCCTTGCTGGTGGACCAGCCCGACCCGAGAAGATATCATCGCGCCTTCCGTCACATTGTCTGCCGCGTCAGCGTCGAACGTCGACTCTCAGGAGGATGTATGAAACGTCTTCTCATCGGGATCATCGGTGTCACGATGCTTTTCGGGCCCGCCAGCTGGGTGTCCGGTGCGGATAACCCAGGCGTTGGCTCGTGGAAGATCAATCTCGCGAAATCCACCTACAATCCGGCGTCGCTCGCGCCAAAGAGCACCACGCTCAAGACCGACGCCGCTGGCGACGCGTTCAAAACGGCTGTCGACGTCGTCGACTCGACCGGGAAGTCCCTTCACTACGAATACACCTACAAGCTCGATGGGAAGGACGTTCGCGTGACCGGCGATCCGAACCGCGACATGACGTCGGTGAAAAAGATCGATGATGTGACGTACGAACAGGTCAACAAGCGGGGCGGCAAGGTGATGACGACGTCGCGCGTTGTCTACGCCAAAGACTTCAAGTCTCGCACGATCACGACCAAAGGCACGAACCCGGCCGGCCAAGCCGTGAACAACGTCGTCGTCTGGGATCGGCAGTAAGCCCGTCGCCACGCGGCGCGCGAGGACGTGTCGAGCGATCGTCCCGCGCGCAGCGCGGACCGTCGGTCAGCCGGAGGCGAGGCAGAACGCCGGTCCATGGAGCCAGCATGAGGGCCCCGCGTCGTGTGGGTCGCGCCGAAGGCGCGTGAACGCCGGAAGCGGTGATCGCATCATGGCCCGCCCGAGCGCCGCGTTGAGCGCCTCGTCCCGCAGCCCAACTCCCGAGTAGATCAACGTCATCGACAGCGGCCGCGCGTCGAAGGTGTCGTCGGACGACTTCGTGAGCAGCGTCATGAACCCTTTTCCAAGCGGACCCATCGCCGGCATCGTGGCCGTCAGCGGCAGCACCAGCCGCCCGCCGCCGACGAGCTCGTCGAGCCACGACGGCTGCGGATGCGTGACGCCAGCATTGACAAAGATGCCATCGAACGATTCATCGAATGGGGCGGTTCCGTCGTTATGATGCACGTCGACCCACGTCATCGAGGCCAGGTTGGCCTTCGCTGATGATGCCAGCGTTTCGTCCACCTCCAGCGCGAGCACCCGTCCGGTGCTGCCGACGACATGCGCCATCAACGCTGAGTAGTAGCCGAGCCCTGCGCCGACGTGCAGCACGAGGTCTCCGGGCTTCAGTTCCAGCGCATCGATCGAGGGCACGACGGTGCCTGGCGCTCCGTTGAACAACTGTCGCGCAGGATCGATGGCGATCGAGTCGTTGTGATAGACGTGCCTCGGGTCGTCGTCTTTGGTCTGCCGCAGGCCACGCGTGTCCTGCTCGCCACGTACGAGCCAAGGGCCTGGCGGCAGAAA
>DASRJR010000553.1:0-23193 GCA_035649395.1 Vicinamibacterales bacterium | reverse complement strand
AAGCTGCCAACGGGCGGGCCGGTCGAGCCGAACCGTATCGCCTGGAGCCCGGATGGGCGCCGCATCGCCATGTCGGGGTCTGGCGAAGCCGACATGTGGGGGGCATTCGCACAGAATGCCGACGGGTCGGGCGACATCGTTCCACTCGGCAAGTCGATCGACGGCGAAGTGCACATCGCTGGGTGGATGCCGGACAACGTCCACGTCGTGGCGTACACATTCACGTCGTCGACGTCTGGCGCCTCGTTCGTGACGCTGGGACCGGATGGCAAGGTGGATCCACTGTTCGTCGAGAACGGCACGGTGGGATCGGCCCGGCCGTCGCCCGATGGACGGTGGCTCGCCTACGACTCCACGGCGAGCGGCAACTTCGAGGTCTACGTCACGTCACTCTCCCCCCCGCATCGGCGCGTCACGATCAGTCACGCGGCTGGCAGCCGCAACCCCGTCTGGTCGCGCGACGCCCGTACGTTATATTTCATGCGCGACCGAGCACTCCTGAGCGTCACGATCGACCCGGTTGGCGAAACCGTGCGAATCGGTCCTGAGCGAAAACTGTTCGAGTGGAACGTCGATCCGGTTCGTGAGTTCGCAATCGGCACGGACGGTGCGTTCTACACGACCGAGCCCATCCCGGACGCGCCGAAACAGACGCTCATCCATCTGCGCACGAACTGGTTCGACGAGGTCAAACGGCTCGTCGGTGAACGGTGACCGGGAGCCTCGCGACTCCCAGGCCATGGCGGATATCACCTTCGGACCCTTTACGATCGACGTCGACAGCGGTCGCGTGCTCAGGAACGGCGTCGACCTTCGCATGCGGCCGCAGGCGTTTCACGTCCTCCGGACGCTGGCGGCGCACGGCGGACGCATCATCGATTTCGATCAGATCATCCGCGAAGCCTGGAACGGCACCATCGTCTCGCGTCACACCGTGCACGTCACGATCGGGGAAGTGCGTCGGCTCCTGGACGACTGCGGTTCCTGGATCGTCCATCAGCCGAAAGGCGGCTACTGTCTTCGCATCCCGAAGTCCGACACGCTGATCCGGCACGGCTACCACTTCCTGCACCTGCGATCGCGTGAGGGATTCGAGCGCGCGCTCGAGTGCTTTCAGGAAGCGGCCGCCGAGGCACCGCGCGATCATCGAGCCTTCGAAGGACAGGCGAACGCCTACCTGTTGATGGCCTCGTTCGGCACGCGGCCGGGCCGCGACATGCTGCCGGCGTTTCTTCAGGCCTACGAACGGGCGGTCGCCCTCGTCGGACGCACCCCGGAACTGCGCTGCAACTACGCGCACGCGATCCACATGTACCAACGGCGTCTGCCCGAGGCGCTCGTCGAGTTCGACTGCGTGCTCGCCGAACACCCGTCGATGGCAATCGCGCATGTGCGCAAGGCACTCCTGCTCGTGACCCAGGGCGACCTCGACGCCGCGCTGGAATCGGCGACGCGTGCGCGCGCCGCCGATCCGCTGCAGCCGTTGACCGCCGCCGCGGAAGTCAACGTCCATCTCTGGCGGCGCGACTTCGAGGCATCGGCGAAGCTTGGCGCACAAGCGGTGCAGCTGCACCCGTACTTCATGTTGAGTCGCGCGTATTATGGCGTCGCGCTCGAATTCATGGGTCGCCTGGACGATGCCCTGGAGCAGTACCACATCGGCGGCGTCATCACGCAAGGGCTGCCGTGGATGCGTGCGCTCGAAGGGGCCTGTCTCGTGAAGCTGGGTCGCAGAAGCGATGCGCGCGCGTTGCTCAACGAGTTGCTGGCGCGGCGTCACACCGAATACATCGATTCCTACGCCATGGCACGGCTGCGCCATGCGCTCGGCGAGGTGGACGCCGCCTTCATCGAGCTGGGACGGGCGATCGAGGAGAGCGTCGGCGGGCTGTATGCGATGCGGTTCGATCCACTCCTCGACGGCTTCCGATCCGATCGCCGGTTTGCAGGGCTGCTCAAACGTTATCTGACACCTGCCGCACGCACGCCGAATCAATCGCTGACATCGGTCCCTTGATCGGTATTGAGCGCGGCCGATCGCCGCGAGCTCTACCGAGAGATCCGGTGACAGATCAGCGAGGGCAGCGGCACGACGTTGCTCTGATGAAGACGCTGTTGTACGCTCGGCCGTATTTTCGCGTGACAAGGAGTGCTGCAATGAGATTCGTTCGAGCGGTGATTGCCGCCTGTGCGCTCGTTCCGGTCGCTACTGTTGCCTACGGACAAGGGGCGCAAGACTTCAGCAAGGTCGAGATCAAGGCCAACAAGATCGCCGACAAGTTTTACACCCTTGACGGCCAAGGTGGCACCATCGGCGTCCTGTTCGGCCCCGATGGCGTCTTCATGGTCGATACCCAGTTTGCGCCGCTCAGCGAGAAGATTGCGGCGGCGATCAAACAAATCAGCCCGCAGCCGATCAAATTCGTCGTCAACACCCACGTGCATGGCGATCACACCGGAGGCGATGAGAACTTCGGCAAGATGGGCGCAACGATCATTTCGCGCGAAGAGCTGCGCTATCGCCTTGCCCATCCCGCCCCACAGGCGAACGGGCAGCCCGGTGTGCCGACGGCTGCCATCGGCCTGCCGAAGCAGACCTATCGCGAGCGGTTGACGCTGCACATGAACGGCGAAGAAGTGCAGCTCATCGCCGTGCCCCGGGCACACACCGACGGCGACACGATGGTCCACTTCCCCGGGCTCGACATCATCATGACGGGCGACTTTTACCGCTCGATCCAGTACCCGAACGTCGATCGCAACAACGGCGGATCGTTACAAGGGTTGATTGATGGCCTTGGCATGGTCATCGGCCGCGCCGGTCCGGCGACGAAGATCATTCCCGGTCACGGGCCGATCGTGGACCGCAACGCTGTGATCGCCCATCGCGATCTCGTTCTGACCGTGCGCGACCGCATCGCCCCACTCGTCGCACAGGGCAAGAGCGAGGACGAGGTGGTCGCCGCGAAAGTGACCGCCGATCTCGACTCGAAAGTCCAGCAGGCCGGAACCACGGGCGAGCGGTTTGTGCGGCAGGTCTACGCGGAGCTACGCGCGGCGCGCTAGAGCCTCAAGTTACTCGTTGTCTCTTACCACGTAGGAGCCGCCTTCAGGCGGCCTGTTGTTCTTCGCGCCGCGGATAGTAAACGATTTCGCTTGCGCAATAACCACAGTTGTAGTTGAATCGTCTCCACCTGTGGTTAAACCAATGACTCGTCCTAAACTGACCCGGCCAGAGCTCCAGCTCATGGAGGTTCTGTGGACACGGGGTGCCTGTTCCGTCCGCGAGATCCACGAGGGTCTGCCAGCCCGAGGGCGCCCCGCCTTCACTACCGTGCAGACGATGATCTACCGCCTCGAGGCGAAGCAGGCGGTCACCCGAGTCAAGCGGATCGGCAAAGCCAACATCTTCGAGGCGGCCGTCTCACGCGACGAGGCACACGGACGCCTGCTCGACGAGTTCCTCGCGATCTTCGGCGGCCGCACGCGGATGGTCATGTCTCACCTGATCGGATCGGGCCGGCTCACCCTGGAAGACATCAAGGAAGCGGAGCAGGAGCTCCGCGCGCTCTCGCGAAGGGACAGGAAGTCATGACGCTGACGCTGCTTTCGGACGTTGCCAACCACCTGTGGCAGTCCACGCTCGTCCTCGGGGTCGCGTGCGGCCTGGCGTGGCTATTGCGCCGCAACACGGCGCGGGCGCGATTCGGCATCTGGCTGGGGGCATCGCTCAAGTTCCTCGTGCCGTTTGCGCCGCTGATCGCCGTCGGACGAGCCATCGGATGGCCCTCGTCGACGACGATGCCGCAGTCCACGCTGTCGGCGGCACTCAACACCGTGCACCAGCCCTTTGTGACACCGCAGGCCATCACGTCCGGCGTGCCCGTCACCTCGCTGACGGCGCTCCCCATCCCGGATTGGTCGTTCGCTTTTGCCGCCATCTGGCTGACCGGTTCCATCGTCTTCTTCGCGGTGTGGACGATGCGGTGGTTGAGCGTGGCCGCGATCGTGCGTGGATCGGCACCGTTGACAGACTCGGATGTCACCGCACGACTGCGTCGCGCCGAAGCCGCGATCGGCATCAGGCATCCGCTGCGCGCGGTCGTATCAGACGCCGCGATCGAACCCGGAGTGTTCGGTATCGTGCGACCTGTTCTCGTTTGGCCGCGAGACCTTGGCGCTCATCTGACGGGCGAGCAGATAGACGGTGTGCTCATTCACGAGCTCGCACACGTGCGGCGCCATGACAACCTGACGGCGGCGCTGCACCTCGCGGTCGAGGCGATCTTCTGGTTCTTCCCGCCGGTGTGGTGGCTCGAGCGGCAACTGATACGCGAGCGGGAGCTGGCGTGCGACCACGCGGCGATGACCGCCGGCAGCGATCCGCACGCGTATGCCGAGGGCATCATTCGAACATGTCGGGTGTACGCGGAGTCGCCCCTGACGTGTGTATCGGGCGTGACGGGCTCGGATTTGAAGAAGCGGGTGGCCGCGATCGTACGCGGACACACGAGCGAGGCGCTTGGGCTCCGACGGCGCGCGATCATCGCGGCGGCTGTCGTGGCGGCGGTCGCGATGCCGGTGACGCTCGGCGTGCTGCAGGCGCCGATGCTGCTCGCGCAGACGCAGGGCGCCGGCCCGTTGCCGTCATTTGAAGCCGCATCGATCAAGCGAAACACGTCCGGGGAAGCGGGCGGTCCGTATCTTCAAATCGAAGGTTCGCAGCTCGTGGTGGTCAACAACAATCTGTTCACCATCATCAGGACCTCGTGGAACATCCAACCCAATCAGATCCTCGGCGGGCCTGACTGGGTACGGTCCGACAGCGAGCGCTTCGACATCACTGCGAAAATCCCCGACGGAACGAAACGAGATCAAGTCCGGCCGATGGCGCAGGCCCTGCTCGCCGAGCGGTTCAAGTTGAAGGTGCATCGCGAAACACGAGAGTTACCTGTCTTCGCACTGGTCGTGGCGCGGTCGGACCGCACACTCGGGCCGCAGCTGGCAGTGTCGGCCTTCGACTGCAAGGCCTGGTCGGCAGCAATGCGGCGCGGCGAGAAGGTCGCACCGCCGCCGCCGAACGGCGACAAGTTTGTCTGCGGTTCGAAAACGGCGCCCGGCCGGATCCTCGCCGGCGGCATCCAGATCGCCGACCTCGCAGCCGTCCTTTCGAACTTCGTTGGCGGACGCCCAGTGGTCGATCGCACCGGCCTGACCGCCGACTACGAGTTCGATCTGCGGTGGACGCCCGAGGCACTTCCTGGCCCCTCCGCGGAGTCGTTTGTCCGTGTTGACCCGGACGGACCGTCGCTCTTCACGGCGGTGCAGGAGCAGCTTGGGCTGAAGCTCGAGGCGACCACCGGGCCGGTTGAAGTGCTCGTGATCGACAGCGCCGAACGGCCGACGCCGAACTAACACCCGGCAGGAATCAGCTTGGGCAAGGCGATCCTCGCGCTCTCGCGAAAGGACACGAAGTCATGACGCTGACGCTGCTCTCGGACGTCGCCAATCACTTGTGGCAATCCACGCTCATCGTCGGCGTCTCGTGCGGGCTGGCGTGGCTGCTGCGCCGCAACAGCGCGCGGGCGCGCTTCGGGATCTGGCTCGGCGCCTCACTCAAGTTTCTCGTGCCGTTTGCGCCGCTGATCGCCGTCGGGCGCGCCATCGGATGGCCGTCGCCGACGACGATGCCGCAGCCGGCGCTGTCGGCGGCACTGAACACATTCAATCAACCGTTCGTGGTGCCGCTGGCGATCGCATCGAGCGCGCCCGCATCTCCTTCGGTGGCGCTTTCCACGCCGGACTGGCCGGTCGCCGTCGCGGTCATCTGGCTGACCGGTTGCCTCGTCTTCCTCACGGTGTGGACGATGCGATGGTTGAGCATCGCGAAGATTGCGCGCGGGTCGGCACCCGTAGCGCCCCCGGATATCGTCGCACGACTGCGGCGCGCCGAAGCGGCGATGGGTATTCGACGTCCACTTCACGCGGTCGTGTCGGACGCCGCGATCGAGCCCGGGGTGTTTGGCATCGTGCACCCCGTCCTCATCTGGCCGCGCGATCTCGGCGCTCACTTGACGGGCGAGCAGATCGACGGCGTGTTGATTCATGAGCTCGCGCACGTCCGGCGCAAGGACAACCTGACGGCGGCGTTGCACCTCGCGGTGGAGGCGATCTTCTGGTTCTTCCCGCCGGTGTGGTGGCTCGAGCGTCAACTCGTACGCGAGCGCGAGCTGGCGTGCGATCACACGGCAATGACCGCGGGCAGCGATCCGAAAGCCTACGCGGAGGGCATCCTTCGAACCTGCCGGCTGTACGCGGAGTCGCCCCTGGCGTGTGTCTCCGGTGTGACCGGCTCGGATCTGAAGAAGCGGGTTGCTGCGATCGTACGCGGACCTGCCGCCGAGGCGCTGGGGGTCGGCCGTCGCATGATGATCGCGACGGCAGCAACCGGCGCCCTCGCCATGCCACTCATGCTCGGCGTGTTGCAGTCGCCGTTGTTGCTCGCGCAGACGCCGGCCGCCGGCCCGCTGCCATCATTCGAAGCCGCATCGATCAAGCGAAACACGTCGGGCCAGCCGGGCGCCTCGTTCGGCCCGCGCGGATCGCAGCTCGTGGTGGTCAACAACACCCTGTTCAACATCATTCGGAACGCGTGGGGGATCCAGGCCAACCAGATTCTCGGCGGACCTGACTGGGTGCGTTCCGAGGGCGAGCGCTTCGACATCACCGCGAAAGTGCCCGAAGGAACCAGACCAGATCAGATGCTGCTGATGATGCAGGCGCTGCTCGCCGAGCGGTTCAAGCTGAAGGTCCATCGCGACACCAGAGAGGTACCGGTTTACGCGCTGGTCATGGCGCGACCGGACCGCAAGCTCGGGCCGCAGATCATGCCTGCCTCGTTCGATTGCAACGCGTTGAGGGCCGCGATTGCCCGCGGCGAGCGTCCGACGCTGCCACCGCCGAACGGCGATCGCCCGGTGTGCGGCGCTCGAACCGTACCTGGTCGGTTTCTGATAGGCGGCTATCCGATGGCGGACTTCGGTCGCAACCTATCCAGCTTTGTCGGTGGACGACCGGTCGTCGACCGCACCGGCCTGACAGGCACCTACGACCTCGAGCTGACCTGGACGCCCGAGGCACCTGCTGCGGGACGAGAGGGCGCCCCTGCGGTGCCCTTCGATCCGAACGGACCGTCGTTGTTCACCGCGCTGCAGGAGCAGTTAGGCCTGAAGCTCGAAGCGACCACGGGCCCGGTTGAAGTGCTGGTGATCGATAGTGCCGATCGTCCAATCCCCGACTAGTGATCTACCGTTTGACAACTGATTTGAGAACTATTGATTCGACACGCTGACGCGACGAGGCTAACGTTACCGCGGCACGGCGAGAGTTCTCCTCGACTTGCATCTCGAAGGAGCGCGGGAATGAGGCACCGTCGGTTTTTGGTTTCCCTCGGAGCTCTGGTGGCTGTGTGGTCATCGTTGCTCACCGCCCAGGGCAGCCCGAGCAGACTCTACGACGCCATCCGGACGAACGACCTCGTGGGTTTGCAGGCGATGGTCCACAGCGCCACGGACGCCAACTCCAAAGACGACAGCGGCAAGACCCCGCTGATGTACGCCGCCGCGGTGGGCTCCATCGACGCCGTCAAGTTCCTGATCGACAAGGGCGCGGATGTCAATGCCCAGAACGAATCAGGACTGACCGCGCTGATGCTCGCCGTTACGGATCTCCCCAAGGTACGGCTGCTCGTCGATCGCGGAGCGAACGTCAATGCGACCACGAAACTTGGCCGCACAGCGCTCTTTCTTGCCGCGATGAGTGACGACTCGGCCGCCATCGTACGGCTGCTGGTCGCCAAGGGCGCGGACGTCAAGTCCAGGGACATGTTCGAGAACACAATTCTGAACGCGGCCGCAGCCGGCAACGACACGGAGACGATTCGTCTCGTGATCGACGCTGGTGTGGACGTCGATGCCGCCGCGATAACAGGCTTGACGCCGCTGATGCTAGCCGCCGGCCAGAGCAACGTCCGGGCGGTCAAGCTCCTGCTGGCTAAGCGCGCCGACGTCAACGCCGTCGCCGCGAGACCGTTCATGTACGACTTTGCCCCGCCGAAGAGCGGGCCAACCGTCGTCAATGCCTACACGCCGCTGTTGATGGCCGCCGCCGTTGGGCCTCCGGAGCTCATTCAGATGCTGCTGGATGCCGGCGCGAACGTGAATGCGAGCGAGAGCCGTAAGCTGACGCCGCTGATGCTCGCCGTCGCCAACGACCATCAGGATCCGGCAGTGATCCGTCTGCTGCTTGCGCGTGGCGCCGATCCGACGCTGAAGAGCGAGGTGGGTGCCACGGCGGCGAACTGGGCCACCAGGGTCGGCGCGCCGGCCGCGATTGAAATCCTCCATGCGCAACGGCCGCGGCCTCAGGTGAGCCCTTCGAACACGGACGCGCCGCTCGGGCTAAGGACGGCCGTCGAGCGCAGCGTCGCGCTCCTGGAGAAATCGAGCCAGCAATTTTTTGCTGGAAGCGGCTGCGTGTCGTGTCATGCGCAGAGCATCACCGATCTCGCCGTGGCGGAAGCGCGGGCCAAGGGCGTGCGCGTGGACGCGCAGGCGGCCCAGGATCGCATCAAGATGATCCAGACGGCGGGATTCCCCGTGGACATCCTGTACGAGCACATGGACATTCGCGTGCCCGAAATCGTCGCCTACCAGTTGACAGGATTGGCCGCGGTCGCGTATCCACCCGACGCGATGACGGATGCGATGGCCTCTCACATCGCCGCGTCGCAGAACACGGAGGGCGCGTGGCATAAGCCGTTCGGCGTGCAGCAGCGGCCGGGCGGCGAGGACGGCGATATCTTCCGGACCGCGCTCGGTATTCGTTCGCTGAAAGTGTACGGTCCGCCGGGACGCGGGCCGGAAATGCAGACACGTATCGCGAAGGCGCAGCGATGGCTGCTGCAAGCCAAACCCGTCACCCAGGAAGATCGCAACATGCAGTTGCTCGGGCTCGCCTGGGCCGGCGCGTCCGGCAGCACGCTGAAACAACTCGCCAAAGTGATTCTTGCTGAGCAACAGGCCGATGGCGGCTGGCGTCAGCGCGAGGGGCTCGTCAGCGACGCGTATGCGACCGGCGAGTCGCTGTACACGCTCGCTACGGCCGGTGGCGTCACGCCGTCGGATCCGGCATATCAAAAGGGGGTGAGGTTTCTGCTGACAACGCAGCGCGCATCCGACGGCTCGTGGCGGGTCGAAACTCGTTCCCCGAAGTTCCAAACGTTTTTCCAAAGCGGATTCCCCTACGCCGAGCATCAGTGGATCAGCTCGTGGGCGACGGGTTGGGCCGCGATGGCGCTGGCGCAAGCGATCGAGGCACCTGTCAAGCGAGTAGCGAGATGACCGCGAGGACCGCCTGAGAGCCTACGTCTTATCCTCCCGTGTGTGCAACGTGTGATGCCGACCGCTGCCAACACCCATTCGCGCCAGCAGGGACTGGAATCGGGAGTGGCGACGCAGTGGATCGAAATCGGGATCGACACCCAGATAGAGGACTTCTGCGCTCCGCTCATCGATCGCCTGTTCCAGCCGCGTCAACGCATCATCCGAATCCTCAAAGGCAAGCGCCGCCAGTGCAAACACGACCGGCGAGACGTACGTCCGTCGCGCAAGCGACACAAGTTCGTCGATCTCTCGTTGCGCTTCGTCTCGGCGGCCGGTATGGACGTACGAGACGGCGAGCCCGCATCGATACGCCGGTTTCGCCGGAGCGAGGGCGACGGCTCTGCGATCGGCTTCGAGGGCCTCGCCGCATCGGCCGACATGACGAAGCGCGATGGCGAGATCGAAATACACCTCGGCGAAACCGGGGTCGACATCGATAGTGCGTTTGTACTGCGCAATCGCGTCACTGGGACGGCGAGCCAAATCGAGCACGCGGCCGATGCCGGCGCTGATCGGCAGCGACAACGGATCCAGCTCACCGGCCCCCGTCATTTCGACGAGCGCATCGTCGAACCGTCCCTGTAACGCAAGAAACAGCGCATAGCTGTGTCTGACGGATGCCGCCGAGGGATTCAGCTCGATCGCCCGCCGGAATTCGCGTTGGGCCGCCGCGAAGTCCCAGTCCCATCGATAGGCCAGCGACGCGAGCGATGCGTGCGCTTCAGCCGACTCTTCATCGAGTTCGAGCGCTTTGAGCACAGCCGCCCTGGCAAGGCCGACGCTGTCGCGACGCGTCACGGAACTGGCGGCGCCGAGCGCGTAGCAGTCGGCCAAGTCCGCGTAGGCGAGCGCGTACAGCGGGTCGCGTTCGATTGCCTGGTTGAAGCATTCAACGGCGCGGTGCAGGCTGTCGGGAGTCCGCCGATTGAGGTAGTAGCGGCCCTTGAGGCGGGCGAGGTACGCGTCGCCGCTTTCGGTATCGCGCCGCACCAGCCGACGACGCAATTCTCCCGTCAGCGTGACGACGAGCGATTCAGCGATGCGGGTGGAGATCGAATCTTCCACGCTGAACAGATTCGACAAGGCGGTATCGAACTGGTCAGCCCACAGCGGCGCACCGGTCCGCACGTGCACGAGTTGCACCGTCACGCGGATCCGGTCCGCGTCGCGACGGATCGTTCCCTCGACGACAGCGTCGACGCGCAGCTCGCGCGCGACGTCAATGGAATCGTGGGGACCGACCGTATAGCGGCGGATCGCGTTGGTGGGCCGCACGGGAACGGTTGCAAGCTTGGCCATGCGTGCAATCACGGCGTCGGCCAGCCCGAGCCCAAGGTACTCCTCGTCGCTGCCGGAGATCGTGGAGAACGGCAGAATCGCCAGCGCGCGAATGGCCGGCAGGTTGTGTGTGCGACCCGGCACGTCGCCCGACGTCTCGTCGCCGACCTCCAGAACATCGGCGATGAAACGATAGCCGCGCCGCGAGACCGTCAGCACGTACCGGGCGTTCTGGGAACTGTCGCCGAGGAGCTTTCGGACCGTGAAGATATGCTGCGTCAGGTTGGCCTCGTCGACCACCACATCAGGCCACACCAGCCGCAACAGCTCTTCCTTTTCGACCAGCCGCTCGCGGTGTTCGATCAGGACGCGCAACACCTCGAACGTCTTGCCGGTCAGCGCCAGCGGCTCTCCATCGCGCAAAAGACGCTGTCTCCGGCAGTCGAGGGTGAACGGACCGAAGACATATCCGGCGGCCACAGGGAAGTCTCCGACTTCGACCGTCATTCTAATCTGCCGGAAGAATTATCGGCGCGGTCTCGATGGGCACATCGAGGAGATCTCCTCTAGCGAGGAACCGGATAGGCAAACAACTCGACGTTCGAGAGATTCGCTGATCCGGCGATGCCGTGCCCGCCGCCCGGTGCGAGCATCGCCATGCCGACTTCGTCCACTCGGCGCAGGTCGGGATTCACCACCTCGGTGAGCACGATGACCTTCGACGGATCCAGTCCGTACCACCGCATGCCAACGAACGCGATTTCGACCGACAGGAACTCGCCGTGTGTCGTGATGCCGCGGTCACCGACGATGAGCCTGCCGTCGGCCAGCTTCACGACCGGGTTCAGGAAGTGAATCGCGTTGGTCCGCACAATCCATCGCAACCGGGCGGCGTCGCTCAGATTGAGATAGTTCGCTCGATCGCGCAGCGTCACCGCGGTTGGAGACGAGGTCATGCCGTTCCACAGATCGAAGCGCTCTTCGTGTACCGCGGCGCGGATCACCTTCGAATCCACGCCGTAGAGTTTCACTTCCAGCTTTGGGTTGGTCACGACAGCGGGCGTGACCCGCATGTTCTCGTCGGTCTGCTCACCCGTATAGGGCGGCAGCTTCCACGTCTCGCTGAAGAGCAGCGGCGGCCGCGGCGACATCCCGGGCTTTTGCGTTCCGGGCGCTGGAGTGGGTCGAGTCTGAGCCGCCGATGCCAGGGTGCAGAGCACGACGCTGATGATGGTGAGAGCTAGGCGCACGGTCATCACCTCCTCGGACGCTCCGCCTTCGCCTTCGGCTACGGCGAGACGACGCTCGCTTCGCGAGCGTCGGCCCTCATGGTATCGCAAGCTCGATTATGATCGGCGGCCATGTCGCAGATGAATACCTCGAGGATCGCGCGCGCCGCGCTGACGGCGCTGTTCGTCGCCTTGTTGATGTCGTGCGCCCGTTCAGAACCCGCAGCGCCAGCATTCACGAGCGTGGGCCGGGGCGCGCCGGTGAAACCGGCGATTCCCTGGGAGATGTGGCGTAACGTCGACGACATCGAGGCGATTCCTCCGCGGGAAATCAAGGGCTATCCGCAGGAGCACTGGCTCGTTGGGCCGCTCGACGGCCCGGCGACCGGCGACCGGCTCGACGGCTTTTTGGGTGCCGCGCGAAACGGCGCGAGTCCTGACGGCATCGAGGCGCTGAAGGTCGACGTGTTCACCTCGAAGGATTTCTACGCCGACCGCGCGTTGTGGACTGACAAGCGCTATTTCCGCTGCAACAGTCCGTACGGTCTCGAGCAGCAGTGGCGGGCGAAGATGATCGGCGACAAGCCGCCAGCGACGGCGGCCTGGGGCTACTGCGATCGCGACTACCCGCGCGAGGCGATGGTGAGTCCGTACAAGTTCAAGACCGCACAGGCGCACTACGAAGCGCTGCTCGACGAAGCGCGCAAGCGCGGCGGGCCCACCCAGCACACGTACGCGACCGTGCCGGGGGAGTGGAGCGGACGCTACGTCTGGCACCGCGGACAGAACTGGTACGCCGAGCTGCTGTGGAGCCAGTACCCGACGCTGCTCTCGCTGCTGACCGACGAATACAAGACGCGAATGGTGCAGGAGGCCTACCACGACGCCCACACGAATGCCCCGCAGTGGCCGGCGCAGTACTGCTGGCCCGAAGGCTTCATGCGGCGCTGGCACTATCACGCGGTAACGAATCAGCCGCACTCGGTCATCGTCACACCGACGCTCGTGCAATTCCTCGCCGGTGATGCCGACAACTTCATCACGAACATCCACGTCGGACGAACGTTCAAGATGGACGGCACCGTTCCGCGCCTTGGCCCCGAGGCGCCGCAATGGTACGGCGACACCATCGGGTTCTGGGATGGCGACGCGCTGATCACCTGGTCGTCGAATATTCAGGGCTGGAAGGTGCACGGCAACCCGGAGTTCTCGAGCAAGCTGCAGACCATCGAGATCTACACGCCGTACCGGGACAAGGCCGGCAAGTTCATCGGCCTCAATCACGAGGGCGTCTTCTACGACCCCGAAGCGCTCGTCGAACCGATCCGGATGATCCGGATACTGGAGCGCATCAGCGGCTTCGAAGAGGGCGACCCCTACACGTTCATCGAGTGCGTGCAGACGATCTATCCGGTCGATGGCCGTGCCACGCCGGTTGTCGCCGGCAAAGTGATTCCCTACAAAGTGCCGGACATGTACGGGCGGCCGTGGGCGAAGCTCTGGGAGGAGTACCACGAGAAAGGCATGAAGCGGCCGGAAGAGAAGCCGCTCATTACCTTCGACTGACCCCGACTATCATGGGTACGTCGACGCCGTGCGCACATTCCGCATTCCGGTCGTCCTAGCCGGATTGACCGGCTGGTTTGCTAGCAAATGAGTCGAGGGTTCCCCGGTCAACACGGCTCGCCCCGCGAAGCGGGGCAAAGCCAGCACTGCAGACTAGCGAGGCGACGCTGGACGGCCCGAGTCAGCGCCTCGCTAGTCCTGCTGCTGCTCATCACCGCCGCGCTGGTGAGCACACAGGAGCCCTCTGCACCGCAGGCCCCTCCGCAGCCGACCTTCCGCGCCGGCGTCAACGTCGTCCGCGTCGACGTGATCGTGACGGACTCCCGCGGTGACCCGATTACCGATCTCGCCAAAGAGGAATTCGAGATTGTCGAAGACGGCCGGCCGCAGACGATCGATCTGTTCCGCCAGATTCGAATCGACGGTGCAGCAACGGATGCC
The DNA here is from genome assembly GCA_035649395.1 of Vicinamibacterales bacterium. GTDB lineage: Bacteria > Acidobacteriota > Vicinamibacteria > Vicinamibacterales > UBA2999 > Gp6-AA40. The sequence goes on along the minus strand of DASRJR010000553.1, from coordinate 9,236 downwards.
GCGCGGCCGCGGCAGGTGCTGAACCGCGACACCGAAGAGCGCGAAGCGAGCCGCGACGATGTGCGGATCTTCGCCATCATGCTTGCCGATTACCAGGTGTGCGCCGAACGTACGCGCCTGGTCCGCGACGCGTTGACGAGCTTTGTCGGCAAGCTGGGCGCGAATGATCTCGTCGCGGTGATGCACCCGCTGACGTCGGTCCGGGATCTGGTCTTCACCTACGACCACGATTCGATCCGGACGACGATCCAGAGTTTCGAAGGACGAAGAGGCGACTACCGGCCGCGCAACCTCGTTGAACAAGAGCACGTCAACCAGATGCGCAGCCCGGAGCCGATTCGCAACGCGGTGGTCCGCGATGCGCTGAAGGCGCTCGCCGTCCGGCTCGGATCGATGCGCGAGGGACGCAAGTCGCTCATCTTCGTCAGCGAAGGCTTCCCTGCGGGCTGGTCCGTGGACCCACAGCAGCTGCGTGAGATCACGCGCGAAGCCAACCGTCACAACACGTCGATCTACCCGATCGATCCGCGTGGACTCGTTGCCGACGACGGCGATGTGGCAGCGTCGCTTCGCCCCGGGTGCGGCCGCGCTCCCGCCTCCACGCGGCAGCGCCTCACGCAGGACACGCTGCGAGAGCTCGCCGACGAAACCGACGGCCGCGCCATCGTCAATCGCAACTCGCTGGCCGAGGGTCTCGCGCAAATCCTGCGCGATTCGAGCCAGCATTACCTCCTTGGATACAGCTCGACCGTCTCGCAGAACGACGGCAAGTTCCATCAGATTCGTGTCCGTGTGAAGCGGCCCAAGGTGGAGGTCCGCGCCCGCAAGGGATACTGGGCATCGACGGCCGAGGACGTCAGCCGCGCTGCGACGCCGACGCCGGTCGCGCCGCGGCCAGTTGTCGATGCGCTTGGAGCGATCGCCGCGCCCAGTCAGGAAGGCCGGCTGGTGCGCACGTGGGTCGGCGTCGGCCGCGGTGTGGAGGGCAAGGGCCGCGTGACAGTCGTGTGGGAACCGCTGGCTGCAGGCGCTGCCCGCGCGGACGTGGCGGCGCGCGTCACGGTGACCGCGGCACGCCCGCGCGGGGAAAACCTGTTCGAGCACCCACCCGGCGATCTGGTTGGAGGGACACCGCACCGTGTCGATTTCGATGTGCCGCCAGGCGCACTCGAGTTGACGATGACGGTGACCGATCGCGAGGGCAACACGATCGATCGCGAGAAACGCGTAATCTCAGTGCCCGATTATGCGGGCGGGGAGGCGGCTCTCGGCACGCTGCACTTCTATCGCGCTCGAACGCCGCGCGAATTCCAGGCGCTTGCCGCCGGCGCGGATGCGCCGCCGGTGGCGACGCGCGACTTTCCGCGCACGGAGCGTCTGATCATCCGCTTCGACGCGTATACGCCGGGTGGCGCGGCAGCGCTGCCCACGGCAGCGGTACTCAGCCGCGCCGGGCGCAGGATGTTCGACGTGCCGGTCGGGCCCGCGACGGCGGGTGGGTCGCATCAGATCGACCTGGGGCTCAGCCCATTGCCGGCGGGCGAATACGTGCTCGAGGTGGTCGCCGCTCCGGATGGACCGCGGCAACTGGCGGCCTTTCGTGTCCGTTAACACGCCGGTCGCTATGACACCCTCGTGACACGTCCTTTCTCGAGCGAGATCCACTTTCCGTCGATCGAGCCTTCGATGTCGAACGTGTAAGCGGATGGCGACTGCGACGTCGTCGTCAGCCGCACCTTGAGCGCTCGCCCGGCAATGTCGAGCGTGCCGTTCCAGGTCCACACGCCGCCCGCCGGCGTTCCGTGCACCAGCACGGAGGCGCCGTTGCTGTTGATCGTGATCATCGCATAGGCCTTCGCCGACGAGTCCCACGTCATGATCGACTGACCGGCAATCGTCCCTTGAGGGCCCTTGCCCTCGCGGCGACAGATCAGGTGAAAGCGTCCAGCGAACCACTCGCACGATTCGCTGAGCGTGTACTTCTCTCCCTCGGATTCGCCGTCGATCGTCCATCGGCCTGCAAACGCGTCGAGCCGCGCATGTTCGGGACCGGGCGCGCCGAGCTGTGCCGACGTTGCGCTGGTGAGTCCAACGCAGAGAAGCGCGGCGGCAAAGATCTTGTTCATGAATTGCCTCCAGACTCATTCGTGACGAAGCGCGATCACAGGAGGAATGCCGAGCGCGCGGCGGGCAGGGACGTACGCCGCCGCCAGGCCGATCGCCGCGATGATCAGCGCGAGGGCGACCAGCCATCTCGGATCGAACGGTGCAATGCCGAACGTGACGGCTCGAGCCACACCCGTGGTTCCAAGGGTTATCAGCGCGCCGATGGCCAGGCCGATCAGCGTCAATCGAGATGCCTGACCCACCACCAGCTTCAGGACGTCGCGTTGAGTGGCGCCGAGCACCATGCGGAGGCCGATCTCGTGAGTGCGTTGTGACACGCTGTAGCCGACGACCCCGTAGAGTCCTATCACCGCCAGCAGCAACGCCAGAGCGCCGAGTGCCGCCATGATGACTGCGACTTGCCGCGGCCCGGTCAGCCGCTCCTCGATGACCTCGCGCATCGGCATCACGTCGTTGAGCGGTCGCGCGGGGTCGATTCCCTGGATCAGGGTCCGCACGCGAGCGAGCGCGGCGGCGGCATCGCTCGTCCGAATCGTGAGGGCGAAATCACGCGCGGGGTCTTGCTCGTATGGGCGATACAGCATGGGCACACTGCCGCCAACGTACCAGTTGTCGAGGATGTCGTTGGCGACACCCACGATGCGAATCCAAGGCGCCCCGGGCACGCTGGACTCGCGCAGACCGCGACCGATCGGATCGGCGCCGGGCCAGTACTTCGCCGCCATCGATGCACTGACGATGGCGACCGGCGCAGCGCGGTCGGCGTCGAGCTCGGTGAAGGCGCGTCCCTTGAGGATCCGGATTCGCATCGTCTCGAAGTAGGCGGGCGACACGACGCGGTCGTCCACATAGTCCGGCTCTTCTCGCGGCGCGGATCGTCCCTGCACCTCCAACGCGAAGGTCTGGTTGATGTTGGTCGAGGGCAAGACGTTCACGACCGCGGCGCCGTTCACCGCGGGCTCGCGGCGGAGTCCGTCGAGCATCCTGGCGACGAAGCGTCTCGTCGTGGACGGGTCTGGGTACTGCCACTCGGGCAGCGTCATCCGCATCGTGATCACGTTGGTCGCGTCGTAGCCGTGCGGTCCGTTCAGCAGCTGGCGTGTCCCGCGCCAGCTCGACGCTGCGGTGACGATCAGTGGGAGCACGAAGGCAACCTGCGCCACGACCAGGATCCGGCGAAGGCGAAGCCGGCTGACACCCGCCGTCTGGGCCCGGGCAGCCTCCTTCAGTACCTCGGGCTCGTGTCGTGTCGCATGCATCGCCGAAAACGCTCCGAAGAATCCCGCCGCAACGATCGCCAGCAACGACGTGAAGACGACGAGCCTGCCGTCGACATCGAGCAGCTCAAAGCCCGGAACAATGACCGCCAACCGGGCGGGCATGCTTGCGCGCAGCAGACCAAGCGCCGCTCCCGCCACGGCCAATGCGAGAGGGACCGAGAGCAGGGCCAACAACGTGTGTTCCAGCCACACCCCCCGTACCATCGCGGCGCGCGTCGCGCCGAGCGCGTACCGCATCGCCACTTCACGCCGCCGCTCAACGCCGAGCGCCACGAGGAGATTCGTGATGTTTGCGCACGCAATGAGCAGAACGAGCAGCGCCGAAGCATGCAATAGGACGCTGAGGGGGCGCACCTCCGGCTCGATGAATCCCTCGGCGAGCGTCTGCACGAGCACCCCGCGGTTCTTGTGAGTCTCGGGGAACTGCTGGGCGATGCTGCGGCCGATCGCCGCCATTTCCTCCCGTGCCGATTCGAGCGTGGCACCGTCGGCCAGGCGGCTCATGACCATCAGCACGCGGTTGTCGCGGGCGGCCAGAGCGTTGGCTTCGAATGCCATCGGTCGCCAGAGCTCCGTACCATAGGGAAATCCGAAACGCGGCGGAGCGATGCCGATGACACGGTGCGGGACGCCGTCAACGACGACCGAACGACCGACGATCGCCGGGTCGGCGCCGAATCGGCGATGCCAGAGACCGTCGCTCAGCACGACGATTCGGTGCCGACCGAACGTCGATTCCTCGACGATGAAGCCGCGGCCTCGTGCTGGATTGCCGACGACGGTGAAGAAATCGTGCGAGACCGAGGCCGCGCGAATACGTTCGGGACGGTCGTGATCACCGAGCTCGGCATCCTCGATCGTCAGTGCCACGAGCGTTCGAAACGACTTCGCGCGGCGCTGCCAGTCGAGGAAGGTGGCTGGCGATGTCCACGAGCGTCCGCCGCCAGGCGGCGTCTCGAAAACGAGGACGAGCCGGTCGACGTCGGGAAGCGCAAGCGGCCTCAAAAGGAGTGAGTCCGCGATCGCGAACACCGTGCTGTTCACGGCGAGCGCCACAGCAAGGGTTACGAGAATGATCAGAACGGGGCCGGGAGATCGGCGCAGCCGCCGCCCGGCGTCGCGAAGGTCGCGCAGCAGCGTTTCGACGACAGGCACGCCGGCGCGATCGCGATACTGCTCCTTCGCCTGCTCGAACCCGCCGAGCGCCATGAGCGCGCGGCGCCGTGCTTCCTGCGGCGCCATTCCGATGCGAAGGTTGTGCTCGATATGCAGATCGAGATGGCTCTCGAGCTCCGCCTGCATGTCGCGCTCACGCGCTCGCCGGCGGAGCAGGGCGACCAGGCGGACGATCCAGCCGCGCAGGGTCCTCACGAGTCGCCTCGTTCCACGGTCAAGAACCGCGCGAGAATCGCCGTCGCGTCGTCCCACGCGCGTGCTTCGGCGATGAGCTGCTTGCGACCGGCGCGCGTCAGTCGGTAGAACTTCGCTTTACGGTTGTTCTCCGAGACGCCCCAGTCGGAGGCGATGTATCCCTCCTGCTCGAGCTTGAGCAGCGCGGGGTAGAGGGTCCCGTAGTTGAGCGAGAGCCGGTCGCCGCTCGTTTGCTCGATTCGACGGGCGATGCCGAAGCCGTGCAGCGGTCCCATCGTCTCGAGCGTCTTGAGCACCATCAGGGCGAGCGTGCCCTGCCACACGTCACTGGGTTTCTTGGCCACCGGCACCTCTCATATGGGCAAGCCATAGCATGGCACACACTCATATGGGAAGGCAATAGGTAACGGCAATCTGATCTGTGGAATCGAGCCCGAGCCGACGCTAAAGCGGCGCGGTGCATCGGCCGACATCCACAACATCCTGCATCGTGCGCATCGGACGAGGTGTGTCAATTGCTCGCGCACCAGCCCATGCCGGGAACCGAGTGAGGGACGTATGGTACGAGGTGGATTGTTCGCGACGGGTGTTCTGCTGATCGTGGCCGGCCCGGCGTTCGCTCAGGACGCGAGCCGCGCGGAGATTTCAGCCGGCTGGCGTCAGCACCATGTCACGATCACCAGCGTCGTGCGTCCGCTCCAAGTGGAAGTGCCCAACGACTACCCGAAAGGGTGGTATGCCGATGCGGCCGTGAACGTCTCCGAGAAATTCGCCATCGTCGCTGAAGCCGCCGGCTCGAGGTTCGAGGATGCGTTCGAGCAGCCGTCAAACGTCGTGTCCATCCGCGAATCGCTGGATGTCGAGTTCTACACCTTCATGGGAGGGGTGCGCGTCAGAGCGCCGCAGACCGCGTGGGCCGTCCCGTTCGGACAGGTGCTGTTCGGCGGGGTCCGCAATACGAGCGTCGACGAGCGCACCATTACCGTCTTTCAGACCACGTCGACGACTCGTCAGGAAGAAACCTCGAGCGACGCGGCGCTCGCGCTCGATGGCGGCGTCACGCTGGCGATCGGCCGGATCGGCGTGCGCGCGTCGGTGGGGTACGCGCGATTCTTCGGCACTGCTGATGCCGACGCGTTTCGCTTGAGCCTGGGCGCGGCCTTCCGCTTCTGAGGCCGCGCGCCCGGCTCACGCGGTTCTCGCGAGGACGCTCAGGCTGCTGGATCTTTCTGGCGCGTCTTCACGATCCCGCCCATCAGACCGAATCCGAGGATGACGAGCGCACCGACAATGATCCACACCTGACTCACGCCGAGGCGCGAGGCTCCGTACGCCAGCCCGGCGACCACGAGCAGGGTGCCGATCAGGTACACGACGAAGTTGGTCATACTCATGCACTCCGGCGACTCGTTATTGCAAGACGATCGCCACTCACGTCAGCTGACGTAAGCGCGCTCGATGTGAGTCAACCTCTGCACTGCGGAGTTGCGGCTCGTCACTGCTATACGCGGTCGTAGGTCTCTGCGATCGCGCTCAGTTGTTGCAGCAAGTCGGGCGTGAGCTGACCAGGCTTCAGTCGCCATCGCCAGTTACCGCTGGCGACGCCGGGTCGATTGAGTCGTGCGTCGCTGCCGAGGCCGAGCAGGTCCTGCGCCGGCACGATTGCGGTATCGGCGACCGAGCCCATGACCGCACGAATGAATTGCCAGTGGATCTGATTCCCGTCGTCAAAGCCTAGATAGCGCCGGGTATGCTCGCGTTCCTCCTCGATCTCGGTCTCGGAGCGCGTGCTGTGTCCGACGTCGCCAGTCCACCAGCCAACGGTCGTATCGTTGTCGTGCGTGCCGGTATACACCACGACGTTGCGAACGTAGTTGTGCGGCTTGAACGTCGGAGCCTGCGGGTCGGTGCCGAACGCGAACTGCAGAATGGCCATGCCGGGAAAGCCGAAACGCTCGCGGAGCGATTCGACTGCAGGCGTAATCACCCCGAGGTTCTCGGCAACGAGCGGCAGCTGTTTCAGCCCGAGCGCCTGTTGTACCGCGTCGAACAGCGATGCGCCGGGACCGGCGACCCATTTGCCGTCGATCGCGGTGGTCGCTCGTGCCGGCACTTCCCACGACGCCTCGAACCCGCGGAAGTGATCGATGCGAATCCGATCTACAAGCTCGAGCAGCGAACGGAATCGATCGATCCACCACGCGTATCCGGTCTGGTGGAGAACGTCCCAGCGATAGTGCGGGTTCCCCCAGAGCTGACCGGTCGCGCTGAAGTAGTCCGGCGGCACTCCAGTGAGTACGGTCGGGTCGCCGTCGGCGTCGAGTTTGAACAACTCGCGGCGCGCCCATACGTCGGCACTGTCGTGTGCAACGAAGATCGGCAGGTCGCCCATGATCTCGATCCCGTTCACGAGGCACCGCTCGCGCACGCGCTGCCACTGATCGAAGAACAAGAACTGCGTCAGCTTGTGCGTGCGGATCTCTCGCGCACATCTTGCCGACCACCGTGCGACGGCGTCCGGCTCTCGCCGCGCGATGTCCGCCGGCCATTGCGTCCACGGTCGCTGCTCGTGCGCGTCCTTGACGGACATGAACAGCGCGTAGTCGTCCAGCCAGCGTGCGTGCGTCGTGCAGAAGCGGTCGAACCGATCCCTCTCCGAGGCGGCCGCCCGCTTGTCGAACCGCTCGAGCACACGCGGCCAGAGCATCCGGCGATGGGCGATCACGGCGGGGAAGTCGACAGCCGTTGATGCCGGAAACGGTTCGCCGGCATCGGACATCGCCAGCCGGTCGTCCTCGATCAGCCAATCCGGGCTGATCAGCAGAGGGTTGCCGGCGAACGCCGAAAAGCACTGATAGGGCGAGTCGCCGTATCCGGTGGGCCCGAGTGGGAGTACCTGCCATACCTGCTGGTTGCCGGACGCGAGCAGATCAACGAACTCGAACGCGGCGGGCCCGAGATCTCCGATCCCGTACCGCCCGGGCAACGACGTCGGGTGTAGCAGCACACCGCTCGCACGAGGAAACGACATCAGGCCACCTCGCCGACGGATTACAGATGCGGTGCCGCGTCGGTGTCCCGCTTCTTCTTCGCGCGGAACTGCTCCTCGAGCAGAATCTTGGCGGCAGCCTGGCCTCCCAACCCGAACGCAATCGCCAGGCCCAGCATCAAGGCACCGAAGGTGATGGCAAACGCGGTCAGGATGACCGACGTCGCCAGACCCAGCTGCTCGAGCGCCATGACCACCCCGATGGCAATGACCAGCACGCGCAGCGCGCTGCTGAGCAGGCGGGCGCCCGGCAGGCCTGCATTCACCGACGCGAGGAGCGTGGCGCGCCAGAGGAAGTTGCCAACGAGAAAGCCCATCGACAGCACCAGCATCGCCACCAGGAACCGCGGCACGAGGCGGAAGAACTCCTGGACGAGACCCTGGAACGGCCCGAACTGCAGCGTGTCGACCGCCGACACAATGAAGCCGAGCCAGACGATCCAGAAGAGGATCTTGGCGATCAGGACCTCGGCGGGCGGCATGTCGGCGGTCCTGAGCATCTCGCTGGCGCCGCTGCGCAGCGACAGGCGATCGAAATTCAGCCAGGCGAGCGCCCGCTGCGTGACCCGCCGCACGAGCAAGGCGACCAGGAACCCACCGCCGAAGATGATGGTCGCGGCCACCAGGCGCGGCACGAACAGCACGAACGCTTCGGCGAAGTTCTTCCATGACTGGACGAGCGCATCCGCGATTTCTTGAATCATCGGGTCCTCATACGTTGTCCGCCCAGGCGGCCACGAGCGTCGGCTTGAGCCGCTGGAAGGTGTCACAGAGGGAATCGAGTCGTGTCTGCACGGCGGGGAGCGGTTCGCCTTCGGTGTCCGCCATGAATGCCGCCGCGCGCGACATGTAGAGCGGCGCGAACATGTCGGCGAGGTGCTCGACGGCCGCGCGCCCGTGCCGAACCGCCGCGGCAAAGCCGTACACGGTTCTCACCCACAGCTCGTCATCGAGGTGCGGGCCAGAGTTGGTGGTTGCGTCCATGACGCGGACGAACAATCCCGGTTCGAGCACGCCTTCGAGCAGCGGCTTGATCTGGGAGATGTCGTGTCGTGCCTGCTCGGCCAGCGCATCGTAGTCCCAGGTGGCAGGCTCGGGTGCGTTGCCGGGATCGACGCCCCACGTCCGCAGTTCGGTGATGGCGTTCGCTTTCAACCAGAACGATTCGTGAGCGCGCAGGCTCTCGACCAGCGACAGCACGACCTGGTGAATCACCTCGCGCAGCGTGGCCCGCCCGGCCCCCGGCGTCCCGACGGGACGCCAGATCTGGCCCACCGAGAGACGCTGAGCGGCGGCCTCGGTTCGCAGCCAGAGGTCGATCGCAAACCGGGCGGACTCGTGGCTCCAGATGTCCTGCTCGAGGCAATGCGACGCGAACCGGCCCGTACAGGCGAACTCGCTGCCGAGCG
>DASRJR010000552.1:0-3479 GCA_035649395.1 Vicinamibacterales bacterium | reverse complement strand
TCGGGGAGAGCGCTGGCAAACAGGAACATCGGCCAGGTGAACCCCGGGCCGTTCAACTTGCGCAGCTTCCACGCCCACAGCACGATCGCGCCCACCCGCCAGACGGTTGGCGCCCACCAACTCGCGTTGCCGGGGCGCAGGTTCATCTTCCAGCACTTCATCATCAACTGCCACTGCAGCGGCGTCAGCTCGCGTGTCTCGCTCACGCCCTTGCTCTTCTCCATACGCGTGTCGTGGAGCGGCGTGAAGATCGACGGAATGAAGAACGCGAACAGCCCGCGCCGCTCGACCTCGTAGATCACGTCGAGCGTCGCCTTCACATCGTCGTCCGTCTCGTTGGGACTGCCGATGATGAGCGTCATCGCCGGGAACCAGTTGTGCTTGTTGAGCACCTCCAGCCCGCGGATCACCACGCTCTGCCACTCCTCGATCGGGAACGGCACCGCCTTGCTCGGCATGATCGCCTTGGCGCGAACGATCGATCCGGTCTCCAACCCGATGAGTGGCACGAGCGCCTTCTTCTTCGGGTGCTTGCTGAGAACCGGAATGTGAATCGGGCTCTTCTCGATGATGCGGTCGGTCAGCTGCTCGATCAGGATGGGATCGACCACAGCGGGCGCAATCGTCGCGTGGCTCAACACGTGCTGCTCAACGCCGGGCGTATTGACGACGCTGGTGAAGAGATCCACCAGCGCTTCGCGGTTTGGAAAGTAGAACGGCGTCTTGGTGTGCACCTGGCCCCAGATGAACATGTCCTCGGTGGCCAACGAGATCTGCTTATTGCCGTCGCGGACGTTGGCGCGCACGTGCGCCAGGATCTTGTCGCGGGGCAGATCGATCTGCGGGTTGAGATCCGGCACGCAGAACTGGCAGCGGCGGCCGCAGCCGGTGGTCATCTCGACCACGCCGAACGTGGTCCGCTTGTCGGGGAAGAGGATGCCATCGCGCGTCTGCGGATGGTGGACGTCGACCTTCCGCGGAAGCCGTTCGCCGTTGATCGCCTTGTCGAAGAGCGCCAGCGTTTCTTGCGCCTCGCTGCGCCCCTCGACCACGCAGTCGACGCCGAGCTCCTCGTACGAGTTGGTCTGATCGATCTGCCATCCGCCCGAGCCACCGACCATGACCTGGAACGAGGAGCGATTCGGGTTGGCCTTGACGGTCGCGAACAGCTTGCGGGAGTAGTGCGCGTTGATTGGCTGTTTCGACGACCCGAAGATCGAGGTGTAGACGCCGGCGGCGAAGGTAACACCCAGCGGATTGTGGGTGGAAATGGCGACAATCCTGGTCCGCGGCCCGATGAACTTGTCGACGTCGTCGGGGTAGCAGCACACCATGTCGTCGGCGGCGAAGCGGCGCAGCAGCGACGCCTCCAGCACGCGGACACCCGCCGGCATGTAACGCGCGGTACCGTCGTCGTTGTATTCGAGGTCGCGCCACTTGGGGTATTTCTTGTTCAGGATCCCCTCGAGCCACATCGGCAGCGACGCCATGCTCATTTGGATGAAGTAGCCGGCGTGGTCGATGATTTCGGTCAAGGGCGCGGTGATGACGATAAGCTTGCCGCCACGGGCAGACGCAGGTCGTTCAGTCCCCATTTCGTTCACGCTATTCCTCTTAAGGTGGAGATGCCACCAGAAAACCCCGCTGGGGCGTAAGCTTGGCATTGTAACGGAAGCGACGATCAGGGGGCAGATAACAGTGGTCAGGCGACAGTTGGCAACGGTCAGCGGGCAATCCGCCGCGTTGAATTGGCACAGAGTGGCCTCCGAACTGGCGCTCGCGTTGTGCCTGTTCTGGGCAGTAGGTGCGCTGGCTCACGGGCAAACAAAGACACCGGACGGGCCGGTCGACCGGTTTGTCACGGTGGGCGGGCTCCGGCTGCATTACGTCGACTGGGGGAACGCGGCCGCGCAGCCCTTCGTGATGGTTCATGGCCTCGATCGCGTGGCGCGGACCTTCGACCACGTTGCGCCGCACTTCGCCAGGCGCTACCACGTGATCGCGATCGACATGCGTGGGCACGGCGATTCCGGCTGGGACGCGGAGGGGCGTTACCGGGTCGAAGATCACGCGTGGGACCTCGCCCGTCTCGTTCAGTTGCTGGGTTTGCGCAACCTGACGCTCTGGGGCAATTCGACCGGCGGCCGCGTCGTCCAGGTATTTGGGGGCATGTATCCGGACCTGGTCTCGCGAGTGATCGCCGAAGACGTCGGACCCGAACGGCCGCGGCAGATCGCCGACAACTACAGCCGCCGCGTCGCGCAGGAAGAGGCGGGCTGGGCCTCCGAAGAGGAGTTGCTCGCGCAGCTGCGCAAGACCAACAGCGGGACCTCCGACGCGGTGCTCGTCCCCTACGTGAAGTACGGGACCAAGCGTCGAGACGACGGCCGGCTCATCTGGAAGCGTGATCCGGCTCTGGTGAAGGGATTCGTCGCGACTGATCTGTGGCGCTTCGTGCGGGAGATCAAGGCACCAACACTGTATGTGCTCGGCGGCCGCAGCACCATCGTGCCGCCGGAGACCCAGGAACAGTTGAAGAAGACGCTACCGCGCGTGACGATCGTCACGATCCCCGGCGTCGGGCACTATCCGAGCGACGAGAAGCCTGACGAGTTCCTCAAGATCGTCGATGGCTTTCTGAAGCAGTAGTTCCGGGTCGACTTTCGGAATTGCGACGTTCGCGTGCCGCCGCTCACTGCAGTGGCGCATCTCCAGGTCCGCGGGATCGATGGTTCGCTCCGCCCGACGGATCGGTCACGCGGAAAAACCAACGCTTCGCCTGGATCTCCCCCATCTCCGCAGGTCCGTGACCTGCGGAGCCGTCACGCTTCGCATTGGTTTTACTCACTTTGCTGATCGCGTGCCCTTACGTCGGCGCTCCGCGACCATCGATCCCGCGGACCGAGAATGCGCGCGAGAGAATCGGAGGTTTCCAGCGTTGCGTGGAGCCTCGACCGGAGGGAGCGCCCGCACCTCGTGAGCGAAGCGACGCCTGCACCTCGCGAGGCGGACGCCGAGCGCACGCACCTCGCGGAGCGCTATTTCGCGCCGCGCGAATCCGGATCGCGCACCAGATCCCGGATCACCTCGTCGTAGTACGGCTTGTCCTTCAAGCTCGCGCGCGACGCCGGGAAGTACGCGAGCGTCAGGCTCACCACTCCGGGGTTGAGCGCCGTCAGCGATATCGCGCATCGCTCGCCGCCGGTGAGCCGCGTGTTGTCGATCATCGGGAAATCGAAGCGGCCGACGTAGAAGTTTGTGTCGACCTCGCGCTTGCTCTGCAGATCGAGGTCGGCTCGCAGACACTCCGCCTCGGTCAACGGCTGCGACACGTACAGGTGGACCTGGACCTCGCGCGTCTCGGCGGTGTAGGCGATCAACTCGAGTCGGAACTGGCGATAGTGTCTCGATCGGTCGGTCGCTTCCATCGACAGGCACACTCGTGAGGTGCCTTCGCCAGGCTTCACCATGGGATCCGG
>DASRJR010000551.1:0-5335 GCA_035649395.1 Vicinamibacterales bacterium | reverse complement strand
CTCGGTCAAGGAGGCGATCGTCCGCAAGTTCGCGACGTTGCAGCCGAACCAGTTCTCGACGGCCGGGCTCGGCTGGGACAAGCCGGCTGACAGCACCGATCCGGACAACAACGCCAAGAACCGACGCGTCGAGATCAAGGTCTATCCGGCAGAAGCGCCCGCAGCCGCGAAGTAATGGCGCTGTTCGCGTTACGCGTCTCCCCGCCCCGCACCGTGCGCTATCTGCTCGGTGCGGGCGCGGTGGCCCTGCTCGTACTGGTGTGGTGGATCGTCACGCTCGGCGCCGTGGAGACGCGGCTGGTGTCGCCGGTCATCCTGCCCAGCCCGCTCGAGGTCTTCGCCAGCTTCGCCAGCCTGGTCAACGAACGCGCACTCATCGAAAGCATTGCGGCCACGCTCAGGCGGGTACTGCTTGGCTTCGGCCTGGCGATTCTGGTCGGCGTTCCGGTGGGGATCGCCGCCGGTGCGTGGCGCGTGTTCGAGGCGGCGGCCGCGCCGGTGGCGCTCTTCGGTCGCAACCTGCCGGTGGCCGCACTGATCCCGCTGACCATTCTGTGGTTCGGCATCGATGAGACGCAGAAGGTCATGTTCATCTTCATCGCCTGCGTCCCGTTCGTGTACTCGGACACGGTTCGCGCCATTGCCAGCGTGCCGGATCGCTACGTCGAGACGTCGCAGACGCTTGGCGCGTCACGATGGCAGATTCTGACGAAGGTGCTGGTCGCGCTCGCACTCCCGGACATCTACAACAGCCTGCGTCACCTCTTCGGCATGGCGTTCGGCTACATCATGCTGGCCGAACTGATCAACGCGAGCTATGGTCTCGGCTACCTGCTGATGACGAGCCAGCGGCGCGGCCTGTCCGAGCACATCATCCTGATCCTCATGATCATCGGACTGTTGGCGTTCGCCATCGACCGGGCGCTGTACTTCTTCCAGCGCGGTCTGTTTCCCTACCGTCCGGCCGACGAATGACGACGCTCGCGAACATCGTCGAGTTCCGGGGGGTCACCAAGCGATTCGGCGACCTGACCGTGATTCGCGACGTGACGTTCACGGTGCCGGATCTGCCCGGCATCGGCGAGTTCGTGACGATCCTCGGACCGTCGGGGTGCGGGAAGTCGACGGTGCTTCGCCTGATCGCCGGCCTGCCGCCGCACCACCCCACCACCGAGGGCGTGGTCCATGTCGCCAATGCCCCCGTGGCGGGCCCCGGCGCCGACCGAGGCATGGTGTTCCAGGACTACACCTCGTTCGACAATCGCACGGTCGAAGACAACGTGGCGTTCGGACTCGAGTGCCGCGGCGTCGGCGCGCGCGAGCGGCGCGACCAGGCGCGTGCGTGGATCGAGAAGGTGGGGCTCGACGTCACGCGCGACGCCCACAAGTACCCGAGCCAGCTTTCGGGCGGCATGCGTCAGCGCGTCGCGATCGCGCGAACGTTGATTCTCCGGCCGCGCATCATTCTCATGGACGAGCCGTTCGGCGCGCTCGATCCGTCCACGCGCCTCCACATGCAGGAGCTACTCAACAAGCTGTGGCGGGAAGCCGAGGCGACGGTGTTCTTCGTGACGCACTCCATCGAAGAAGCCGTCTATCTGGGCGACCGCGTGTACGTGTTCTCCGCGTCTCCGGGTACTATCCTGCGCGAGATCGCCGTGCCGAAATCCGACAGGCCACCGAAGGAAATGCTGCGCGAGAAGACGTTCATCGACCTGGTCGACGACATCCGCGACACCGTCGACACGCTGCAATCGTCCACGCGCGCCGGCGACTGAGGATGGCCAACATCATTCCGCCACCGATCCCGTCCGATCGGTCCTCGAAGCCGCCGCAAGGAGCCGGACTCAAGGACTACCTGAAAGAGGCGTTCCTCTTCCGCTGGAACCTGCTGTTCTTTCTCGGCGGGCTCGCCGGAGCGGCGATCGCGCCGCTGTCTGACGTGACGTTTCCCCTGCTGTTCGCTGGCGAGATCGCGTATCTGACCGCGCTCACGTCGCTGCCGCGCTTTCGCGCCGCCATCGACGCCAAGGTTCACTCGGCTCAGACGACGCCGGCCGCCCCCGAGACCACGACACCCTCACTCGTCGTCATGCTCGCCGGATTGCCGAACGACGCGCGAACGCGCTTTGAGCGGCTGCATGCCCGCTGTGTCGAGATGCGGCACCTGGCGGTGGGCGTCCGCGGCGCTGCTGGCCGCGAGGCCGGATCGGCCGAGGAGATCCGGACGCCGGGCCTGGATCGCCTGCTCTGGCTGTTCCTCCGTCTGTTGATGTCGAAGAACGCGCTCGATCGGTTTCTCAAGACGATGAGCAGCGAGGAGGTCACCGCGCGCCTCGAACAGCTGCGCAAGGACATGGGCGCCGCGCAGCAAGGTGGTGACGAACGGATCGTGCGCTCGCTGCAGGACAGCATCGCGAACGCCGAGCTGCGCCTCGACAACTACGAGCGTGCGAAGAAGAACGCGCAGTTCGTCACGATCGAGCTGGATCGAATCGAAGGCAAGATTCAGGCACTGGCCGAGTCCGCGGTCAACCGTCAGGACCCCGACCTGCTGAGCAGCCAGGTCGACTCCGCGGCGGAGAGCATGCGGCAGACAGAGAAAGCGGTCAGCGAGCTGCAGCACCTCACCGGCCTCGCCGACGAACTCCAGGATCCGCCGGCCATACTCGATGCGGATCTGCGACAGGCGCTGCGCAATGACGCCTGATCACGTCACCCCTGCGGGCCTCACGAAAAGCGGAGGGCCGGTCGGAGCACTGGCCGACCTCCCCTCGTTCTTCCCCGCGTGGGCGACACAACTCGCCGAGCTCTATTTCTCGGGAACCACCGCCGCGTTCGTCCTGCACGGCAACACCTACGACTTCGTGCGCAGCCCGAGCCGCGAGGACGGGCGCAACCAGGACAAGGCGGACCTGCCCCGCCGAAGCCCAGAGGTGAAGGCGGACCTGTCTCGCCGAAGCCCAGAGGCGAAGGCGGAGTACGTCGTGCTCGCGGAGTTCCTCGCAGAGCAGCTGTTCGGCCGGTGGTCGCTCGTCCTGCACTACGACCTTGGGCGCGGCCTCCGCGTCGCTGCCGGGCGCGACGAGCAGCGGCTGCGAGACATGGTCGCGCTCGCGAATCGCCGGGTCGGCGATCTGAGCGCACTGTCGAAGGAGCCGTCCGCGACGATCGCCCTGCTCGATCGCTTCGTCAGGCACAACCTCATGGCGGCCGAGTCCGATCGTCTGAGCGTGGCGGTCATCGTCGATCAGGCGTCGTACGTGTTCCCGTCAGGTGATCCCGGGCGCTTGAGTGCGCAGGCCTCGTCCCAGCTCGTGACGATGATCAACTGGGCGACCAGCCCCCACGTGAAGCGGCTGAACATGGCGTTCGTGCTGGTCGACGAGAAACGCGCCGATCTGAGCGAGCGCCTCACCAGCAACCCGCATGTCGCTTCGATCGAGGTGCCGCTGCCCGGCGAAGCCGACCGCGTCCGGTTCATCGAGACGACCGCGGACTCGACGGCGCTCAACGCCTTCTCGGACTACGACGCCACGCAGCTCGCGACGCTGACGGCCGGCATCTCGCTCACCGACATCAATGTCATGGTGCAGTCGGCGCGCGAGGGCGGCCGACGGCTCGATGCGAAGGTGTTTCGCGAGCTGAAGAAGCTGCTGATCGAGCGGCAGTGCCACGGTCTGCTCGAGTTCATCGAACCGAAGTGGACGCTCGACACCGTCGTCGGGCACGACGCGGCCAAGGCCCGCCTGCGCGAGGACGCCACACTGCTGAAGCGTGGCTCGATCGACAGTCTGCCGATGGGCTATCTGATCTGCGGCCCGGTCGGAACGGGCAAATCGTTTCTCGCGCAGTGCGTCAGCGGCGAGATGGGCGCGCCCTGTGTGATGCTCAAGAACTTTCGATCGAAGTACGTCGGCGAAACCGAGGGCAACCTCGAACGGGTGCTGTCGGTGCTCCGCGCCATGGGCCCGGTCGTCGTCGTGGTCGACGAGGCCGACGTCGCGCTCGGCGGGCGCGAGCAGGACGGCGACTCGGGCACGTCGAGCCGTGTGTTTGGCATGATCGCGTCGCAGATGGGCGACACGAAATACCGCGGCCGCATCATCTGGATGCTGCTGACGGCCCGGCCGGATCTGCTGCCGATCGATTTGAAGCGCCAGGGACGCGCCGAGGTGCACATTCCGCTGTTCTACCCGACCGACGAACACGAGATCCGCCAGATGTTCGCGATCCTCGCCACCAAGATGGGATCGCGTGTCGCGTCCGAGGACATCCCGTCGATTCCGCAACGCGGGCAGCTCTCGGGGGCCGACATCGAAGGAATGGTCGGCCGCGCATGGCGCAAGTCGCTGCTCGCCGGCACGGACCACATCACCAAGGAGGCGCTCGCCGACGTCGTGTCGCAATTCATGCCGTCGACGCAGGGCATGGAGCGCGAGCTGCAGGAGGTCGCGGCGATCATCGAGTGCACCGACCGGCAGTTCCTTCCGGCCCCGATACTCGAGCGGATCGATAAAGAAGGTGGACGGGCGAGCATGCAGACGCGCCTCACAGCACTGAAACAAATCTTGAAGGACCTTTAACGTAGAGCGGGGCTTTAGCCCCCGCGGACAGAAACAGGACGGATCCAATGGCGAAAACGAGTTGGTTCGACGAACGCGCGGAACACCCGACGCTGCACGAGCGCGTCGAGAAGCTGGAGTCATTCACGACGGCCATGGCCGACGGGGTCGTCGACAAGAATGAGCTGACGACGCAGGAACAGCGGCTGGCCGCGGCGATGAAGCGTCTCGAGCCCAAGCTGAACGACGAGCTTCATCAGGACGTGACGAGCGTGCTCATCGAGCTCACGGCTTACAACGTGATGCGCTTGTTGCACGAGCTGCAGACCGAGCACGCGCGAGTGGCCTTCAGGTAGCTGTGACGGCACCGCCGAGCGGGAGAGAGTCGACCGCGGATGCTCTTCGATACGGCAGTCCTCGTGATCTCAGCGCTCGCGGGAGCGCTTGCGTCAGTCACCGGATTCGGCATCGGGAGTCTCCTGACTCCGCTGCTCGCGCTTCGAATGGACACGCGGCTTGCGGTCGCCGTCGTGTCGGTGCCGCACGTCGTCGGCACCGCGGTGCGTTTCTGGCTGATGTCGGGCGGCGTCGATCGACGGGTGCTCGTAAGCTTCGGCGTGACGAGTGCGGCCGGCGGCCTGACGGGCGCACTGCTGCAGGGCGTGGCCAGCAATCGCTGGCTCACGGTCCTGTTCGGCGGGCTCCTGTTGTTCGCCGCCGTGAGTGAGGCGATCGGCCTCGCCGCGCGAATGCGCTTTCGCGGCCACGTG
>DASRJR010000550.1:0-2642 GCA_035649395.1 Vicinamibacterales bacterium | reverse complement strand
CAGACGCGCCAATCGTAATGGCTCTGCAGCGAGTGGACCGTTGAACGTCGTCATCAGGTCCGTCGATCACGCGCCTGACGATCTCGACGATCAGCTTCCAATCCGAGCGCGGCTGGTTCGGATGCTCTCGGGAACCGACACTCGCGGCCGGAACTACTGGCTCGCCGAATTGAGGACTCCGATCTCGTGGACCAGGGATGGAGTCACACGGACCATCGGTCATCTGCTGCTCGCGGCGCGATGGGAAGGCACATCGATCGAACCTGGCGCGAAGCTTCCCGTGAACATTTGCTACGTCACGAATGAGGCGGCACTCTCATCAGACGTGCTCGACCTGAGCCACGCAGAGTACGTGGCCATCGGCATGGCGAAGGTGTCGAGGTCGTGGTTCGCCGGTCGTTAACGGCAGCGCCCAACCCATTCGCAGCCAGAACGCGACCGCTCGCTGCCTGCTGGTTGCCGCCAACCGCACGGCCTTGTAACGTTGGTCGCATGGAGATCCACGGCAGGCAGGAGACGGCCGCGTTTCCGATCGGCCGATCGATGCTGCTCGGCGCCGGCGTGGCGATAGCCCTCGCCCTGGCGGTCGCCGGATCGGTCTACCTGTCGATGATCAATCACGGGCATTCCTTCGCCCGACTGTTCGCCTGGCAATTGGGGAGTTGGGGATTCTGGGCGCTCGTGGCCCCGCTCGTGCTTCGCCTCGGGAGCGGGCATCTGATCACCAGCCGGTCGTTCGCCTCGCGTCTGGTCATCCTCGTGGTGGTGGGGCTGGTGTTGATCGCGATGCACGACGCGGTAACCGCCGCGTTCACCGTGTGGACGCGACCGTTCTTTCCGCTTCGTGCGGGCACGTTCGTCGGGAATCTGAGCGCGCAGCTGCCGTCGATTGTGGTCATCGACGCCTTCCTCTACACGGTTCTCGTCATGGGGGGCGGCGCCTACCATCAGCACCGGCGCGCGCGGGAGCTCGATCTCCGCGAGTCGCGCCTCGAAGCCGAGCTGGCGCGCGCGCAGTTGCACGCGCTGCAGCTGGAGATCCAGCCGCACTTTCTGTTCAACACGCTCAACTCGATTTCGGCGCTGATTCGACTGAAGGACCACGACGGTGCCCTGAAGATGCTCCTCGGCCTCAGCGACCTGTTGCGGACCGCCGTCGAGCGGCCGAAAGACCAGCTCGTCACGCTCTCCGCGGAGATCGAGTTCGTGAAGCGGTACGTCGATCTCCAGCGAACCCGATTTGCCGACCGCCTGCAGGTGGACTACCAGATCGGCGACGACTGTCACGACGTGACGGTGCCGACGTTTCTCCTGCAGCCGCTGGTCGAGAACGCGCTTCGCCACGGCGCAGCGCCCCGGGCGAGCGCATGCCACGTGCACATCGGCGCGTCTGCGGATGCCGGCCGCTTGCGGATCTGGGTCAGCGACGACGGCGTCGGGCTGCCGAGCGGATTCGATCTCGAGCGCGACGCGGGGACGGGGTTGAGCAACACGAGATCCCGGCTGGCGCAGCTGTACGGCGCCGCGGCCACGTTCGAGGTCCGCGCGGGTACGGCCGCCGGCACCATCGTCGAAATTGCGTTTCCGTTCTCACCATCCAGGCACGTTGCCGCCATCGCGATGTCATGACGCGGTTCCGAGTCCTGGTTGCCGACGACGAACCGCTGGCGCGGGGAATCGTCGCCAATCTGCTGAAGGGTGACCCGGAGATCGAGCTCGTGCTCGAGTGCAGCGATGCCGTCAGTGCTCGCGAGGGGCTCGCTCGCCTCCACCCCGACATCGCGTTTCTCGACATCGAGATGCCCGGCGCGACCGGCTTGCAGCTGGCAGATGATCTCCCGGATCAGGGCCCGATTCTCGTGTTCATCACCGCGTTCAGCAACTACGCACCGCAGGCGTTCGACGTCAGCGCGACCGATTACGTGCTGAAGCCCTTCTCCGACGAGCGATTCAAGGAGGCACTCGATCGGGCGAAACGCCGCGTGCGGGAGCGGCGGCTCGGCGAGCTGGCGACGCAGGTGGCCACACTCTCGGCCGAGCTCCATCATGAGGAACCGGCCAGGCCGGCCGAGGATCAGAGCTACCTTCAGCGATTCGCCCTGAAGGACGGCGATCGATCGGTGGTGCTCAAGGCCGCCGAGATCGTCTGGATTGAAGCCGAGGACTACTACGTGCTGGTCCACTCGAAGCAGGGCCGTCATCTCGTACGTGCCTCGTTGGCGTCACTCGAGCGCCGCCTCGATCCGGGCCGGTTTCTGCGCGTGCATCGCACCGCGATCGTGAACGTCGAAGAAGTCCGCAGCTTCCACGATGCCGGCCAGCTCGTGCTCACCTTGTCGACCGGCGCCACCGTCGTGGTCAGCCGATCGAGACGCGCGCACGTCGAGTCCGTGCTGCGTCCGCGTCTCCGCTGAGGAAGTCCGGCTAAAGCCGGGACACTACACTCGCCGGCTGAAGCCGGACACCTCACGACCCCACCGCCGGCTGCGTCGATGCAGCCATCCGCTGCAAACGCGGTCGTTCCGCTGCAAAGACCTTGGTTGATCGGGTCCGGCGCCGGATGATGCGACGTGAGGAGAGATCATGCGTATCAACCGACTCGTATCTGCGCTCGGGTGTGTCGCGATGCTGTCGCTGCCGGC
>DASRJR010000549.1:0-4407 GCA_035649395.1 Vicinamibacterales bacterium | reverse complement strand
TCACGGCCTCCGCATCGACCACGTGGATGGTCTACTCGAGCCGGCCACGTACCTGCACCGGCTCCGAACCGCAGCCGAGCACGCGACCGGCCGTCCGCCGTGGATCGTCGTCGAGAAGATTCTGAGCCGCACCGAAACGCTCGATCCCGGCTGGCCGGTCGATGGCACCACCGGATACGACGCGCTGAACGTGCTCAATCGGCTGTTCGTCAGCGGACGCGGGGCTCGGGCGCTGCGTCACTTCTATCAGAAGCTGAAGGATGACCCGACGACGTTTCGGGATGTGGCGTATCACAGCAAGCAGCTCGTGATGGATTACACGCTGCGCAGCGGGTTGACGCTGCTCGCGCACGCGCTGAAACGCGTCGCTGACGCGTCGTGGACGACCCGCGACATCACGCTCAACGCACTCTCGACGGCGCTCGTCGAGTTCGTGGCGTGCCTGCCCGTCTATCGGACGTACCTGGGTGAGCGAGCCGAACGGCCGATGGATCGCGAGGCGGTCGAGGAGGCATTCTCATGGGCGATCCGGCGCAACCCCACGATCGATCTATCAGCCCTGAGCTTCGTGCGGTCACTCCTGCTCGAGTCGCCGGACGGCGACCCGTTGTGGCTGGCGGCACGGCGTGTCGTGGTCAAGCGGCTCGAGCAGTACACGAGCGGTGTCCAGGCCAAGGGCATCGAGGACACGGCGTATTACCGCGACAACGCGCTGCTGGCCCTCAACGAGGTCGGCGGTGACCCCGGTGGCGCGTCGGAGACGCTCCGGGAGTTCCACCGCTTCAACGACGCGCGAGTGCGTCGCTGGCCCAACGCTCAGACTGCAACCTCCACACACGATACGAAGCTCTCCGAAGACACACGAATTCGCATCGCCACGTTGACCGCGTTTCCACGCGAATGGCTCAGTCACGTGGTGACATGGCGGCGCGACAACGCATCGTTCCGGCAGGAGACGGCGAAGGGAGCTTCTCCCGACGTCAACGACGAATACCGCGTGTATCAGATCCTCGTCGGGATCTGGTCGTCGACCGATCTGAGCGGCGACGGCCCTGCCGATCCTGCGCTGGTCGAGCGGATGTCGGCGTATATGCGGAAGGCGGTACGAGAGGCGCGCGTTCACACCAGCTGGATGCGCGTCAACGAGGAGTATGAAGCGGCACTCGATCGGTTCGTGCGCGGTGTGATGACCGACCCAACCGCCGGCGGATTCCGCGCGAGTCTCCGCGACGTCGTTCGGCTGGTTCTGCCGCTCAGCGTCTGTCATTCCATGTCGCAGTTGGTTCTGAAGTGCACGATGCCGGGCGTGCCGGACGTCTACCAGGGCACCGAATCGTGGGCGCTGTTCGTCACCGATCCCGACAACCGCCAACCGGTTGATTTCGCTGCCCGGGCGGAAACCCTGAAGCGGTTGTTCGATGATCCAGGCACAGCCACCGCGCTGCGTGCGACGTCCGCTGATGACGTGCTCGCACACGATCTCAAGACCTACGTCACGACACGGCTCCTGCGTTTTCGGCGATCGCAGCGCAGCCTCATGGCGAAGGCTGGGTACACACCCATGAACGCGCATGGGGCGCGAGCGGCGGCGGTCGTCGCGTTCCGCCGCACTGCGGGTCGTGAGCACCTGATCGTTGCCGTGCCACGCCTCATCGAACGCTCCGTCAGCGGTTCCGGATGGCCGACCGGTGCGTTCTGGGGGGACACCGAGATTCGAGTGCCAACCCGGGTGCGGCCGTGGAGGCATCTCCTCACCGACGAGCCGATCAGCTTCGAGCGGCCTGGCCGCGCACCGCTCTCATCACTGACCGTCAATTGGCCTTGGGTGATCCTCTACGGAACGGAGTAGAAGCCTCGAGGGACATCCGCAACGTCAAAGGGCGGACGTGCCCGACCGCTATCGAAGGCGGTACTGACCATCCGCGCTTCGACGGAGCTGGCCGTCAGCAACGAGACGATCCAGCACGACCTGACACGTCACCGGACGCACGCCAAACAGACGAGCCGCCTGCGACAGATGCAGCGACAGGCCAGGCATCTCGCGATAGGCGCCGACGATCGACGACACTAGATGCGATCGCGACGGTTCCGCTGGTGATATCCCACGAATCACATGTCGACGTTCAGTGTGGGTTTGCATTGGATATCAATCGGTTCTCACCAGAGCTTGTGAGCTGCAATTTTTGCGCCTCGGCCGCACGCTCACATCGGACTGCCAATGGCTGACACATTGCTTCACTTCGTGGCGGCCAGTTGGAACCAATTACTCAGGAGGGCCACGTGCCTGAAGTGAATTCTCTGCGAATGCACCTCATCGAGGAGCTCACGGACCTGCTGGATGCCGAAGAGCAACTGACGAAGGCGCTGCCGAAGATGGCGACGATGGCGACGGCGAAGCCGCTCAAGGCGGCGTTTCAACGACACCTCGTCGAGACACGCGGTCAGATTACGCGCCTGAACGACGCACTCCGGCATCTCGGGGAGCAATCGAAGCACAAGACCTGTGAAGGAATGAAAGGCCTGCTCTCCGAAGGGCAGCACATGATGAAGAAGACGCCACAGGGCGCGCTGCGGGACGCCGTGATGATCACGGCGGCACAGAAAGTCGAGCACTACGAGATGGCCAGCTACGGTACGGCGCGGACCTATGCGCAGGTGCTCGGCGAACCGGCCGTCGCCAGGCTTCTGGGACAGAGCCTCAAGGAGGAAAAAGCCGCCGATGGGAAGCTGACGAGCATCGCCGAGTCCACCGTCAACAAAGATGCGGCCGAAGAGTGGCAGGCGCAGGAGTCTGACGGCGGGGTGCTTGGTCGATCGGCCCGCTGGCTAGGCCTCACCGTCGGGTCGGCGCGGCGTCGATTGGCGGGTGGCTCGCGTGGTCCAGCGTTCTCGACGGGCATCGTTCACGAGCATCCGTCGGCCCCTCCCATCCGCCGTCGTCGTCCTGCGACGCGGCGGACGTCGCGCGCGCGCGGGAAACGAAGCCGGCGCTGAGTGGGTCGATCATGCCGTTCAAGAGCCAGGCACAGCGGCGGAAGTTTGCGCAGTTGCTGGTCGAGGGGAAGATCTCGAACGAAACCTTCGAGGAGTGGAATCGTGAGACCGGACGTAGGAAACTTCCTGAGCGTGTGACCAAAGCCACCTCCGCGAAGGCTGCGATGGGTCGGCGCAAGGCTGCTGCGCGCAAGCGCGTTACTTCCAAGCGGCCGCGACGGCGGACGTCACGGCGCCGGAGCTGATCGACCCCACGATCGTGACGCACGATTTCAACGCAGCCATCCTCGACGAGGTCGCTCACAGGCCCTGGCCGATGCCGGATCGGCCGTGGGTGATGACCCAGACGTGGAACGATCTGCTGTTTGCCCATTGGGTGGTCGATGCCGCGCAACTGCGCTCACGAGTGCCAGACCACTTCGAGCTCGACCTTTACGACGGCGTCGCGTGGCTCGCGATCGTGCCGTTTCACATGACGAACGTCGCGCCGCGCGGCGTACCCTCGCTGCCTTGGGTGTCCGAGTTCGCTGAATTGAACGTCCGGACGTACGTCCGCGTCGGAAACAGACCAGGCATTTATTTCTTCAGCCTCGATGCCGGCAGCGCGCTCGCCGTGCAGGCGGCCCGCACCCTGTTCAACCTGCCGTACTACACCGCGATGATGCATGTCGGTTGGACCGGCCCCGGTGCCGTCGAGTACTCGAGCTCGCGCGCGTCGATGCCTCCGGCCGATTTGCGTACGACTTACGAACCCGCGGGGCCGCCGTTCGTGCCCAAGGCAGGAACCCTCGAGTACTTCCTGACCGAGCGGTATTGCCTGTACAACATCGACCGCGGCGGGCAACCCTATCGACTCGATATTCATCATCCGCCGTGGTCGTTGCAGGTGGCGGCTGCCACGATTACTCAGAACACGATGGCCGCTGTCAACGGCATCGGGGTGACCGGCGCGCCGAACCTGCTGCACTTTGCCAAGCGCCAGGACGCGGTGGCGTGGTTGCCCGAGCGAATCTGATGACGGCCGCGGACGACGGCTTCACGGAGCAGCTGTGTCAACGCACGTGCCTCATTGCTCACAGATTAGACTCGGCAGATGCGCGCGCGCGTCAAGGCCCGCTTCGTCGAGCCGATGCTGCTGCTCCGAAGCGATACGCTGCCGGATGACCCTGCTCGCTGGTCGTATCAGTTGAAGCTGGACGGCTATCGTGCGATCGCGTTCAAGAGCGATGGCAAGGTCCACCTGCGCTCGCGCAACGACAACGACTTCAGCGGGCGCTATCGCGATGTCGTGCGAGGCCTCGCCAATCTGCCGAACGAGACGGTCATCGACGGGGAAGTGGTCGCGCTGGACGAGGACGGGCGACCGTCGTTCAACTTGCTCCAGAACTACAGTCCCGGCACACCAGTCGTCTA
>DASRJR010000548.1:0-6477 GCA_035649395.1 Vicinamibacterales bacterium | reverse complement strand
CAGCCGCAGCACGGATGGGCCATCAGCCAGCGGCTGAAGCAGGTCTCCGGCGACGTGCTGCAGGTCAGCGACGGCTCGCTCTATCCCGCGCTGCACAAACTGGAACAACAGGGTTGGATCAAAGCCGAGTGGAAACCGAGCGAGAACAACCGCAAGGCGAAGTTCTACTCCCTGACACGGTTGGGGCGGCGGCACCTCGAACGCGAAGCCGCCGACTGGGCGCGCTTGTCGAGCGCGATTTCCCTCGTCGTGCAGCTGCCGGAGGCGTGACATGTCGTTCGGTCGCTGGTGGTACGTGCTCCCGCTGCGGCTCCGTTCGCTGTTCCGGCGCAACGCGGTCGAACAGGAGCTGGACGACGAGCTGCGGTATCACGTCGAACGGCAGATCGAGGTCAATCTCGCGCGTGGGATGACTCCGTCGGCGGCGCGCACGGCGGCGCTCAGCGCGATGGGGAGTCTCGAGGCCCGCAAAGACGAATGCCGCGATCACCGCGGCGTCTCGTTGGTCGACCACACGCTTCGGGATCTGCGGCACGCGATTCGTCTGCTCCGGCGCAGTCCGGTGTTCACCGCAGTGGCGATCGCCTCGCTCGCGCTCGGCATCGGCGCGAACGCGGCGTTCTTCCAGCTGATCGATCACGTGCACCTGCGCAGCCTCGGCGTCCGAAGTCCCCAGGAGCTGGCCGAGGTCAAAGTGGCGGGTGTTCGCAACTTCGGCGTCTCCGACGGCTTCAACTCGGAAATCACCTATCCGCTCTGGGAGCAGATTCGCGCGCACCAGCAGGCCTTCAGCGGCGTGTTCGCCTGGGGACGGTTCAATCCGCTGGTGGGCCGCGGCGCCGACGCTCGGCAGGTGAGCGCACTGTGGGCCAGCGGTGATTTCTTCTCCGTGCTCGGCGTCCAACCCGCGCGCGGCAGGCTGTTGATGTCAGCCGACGATCACCGCGGCTGCGGTGCGACCTCGGTCGTCGTCAGTCATGCGTTCTGGCAGCGGTATTTCGGCGGGCGCGAGTCAGCCGTTGGCAGCCCGCTGGTCGTTCTCGATCAGCGCTTCACCGTCATCGGCGTGACGCCGCCTGACTTCACTGGCCTCGAGGTCGGCCGAACCTTCGACATCGTGCTGCCCGTCTGCGCGGCCGCGTTGTGGGGCACCGCGCTCGATCAAAAGCACTATTGGTGGCTCACCGTCATGGGGCGGCTCGAGCCGGGATGGGACGTCGAGACCGCGAGCGATCACGTGCGGACACTCAGTCCCGCGCTGTTCGAGGCGACCGTCCCTTCCGGCTACAGCGCCGAGAGCACGGCGCGCTACCGGGAGTTCCGCCTCGGTGTCTGGTCGGCCGCCCGTGGCGTCAGCTTTCTCCGCGAGGAGTACGGCCGGCCGCTCTGGCTGCTGTTCGGCATGACCGGCCTGGTGCTGCTGATCACCTGCGGCAACCTGGCCACGTTGATGCTGGCGCGGTCGCGCGAGCGCGCGGCGGAGATCAGTGTTCGCGTGGCGCTTGGCGCGTCGCGTGCCCGCATCGTGTCGCAGTTGTCGCTCGAGAGCCTGGTGGTCGCCGTGATCGGCGCCGTGGCATCGGTGCCGGTCGCGCTGGCCGCCGGCCGCGGGTTGGTTCGGTTCCTGAGCACCAGCGCCAACCCCGTGTACCTCGAGCTGACCGGCGATTGGCGCGTGGGCGCGTTTTCGACGGCGGTCGCACTCTGCACCGCAGTCGCGTTCGGCGTGGCGCCGGCACTCCGCTTATCGCTGACGAATCCGCAGGACGCGCTGCGGCGAGCGAGCCGCGGCGTTGCCGGTCTCGACAGTCGGTCGCTGCTCCGGCGGGTGCTCGTCGTCGGTCAGATCGCCGTCTCGGTGCTCCTGGTCTCCTCCGCGCTGGTGTTCGCGCGAAGCGTCTGGAATCTCGCGAACGTGAAGATGGGGTTTCAGCAGGACGGCATCCTGTCGATCCAGTTTCTGGATCTGCTGTCGGCGAAGGTGCCACCCGATGAGCGCGCCCTGTTCCAGCAGCAGCTCGCGGACGAAGTTCGCGCCACTCCTGGTGTCATCGCGGCGGCGGCGTCGACACACACACCGCTGAACGGCGCGAGCTGGTCACAAGCATTTCGGTTGATCGACACGGAGGGGCGTCGCAGCTCCAAGTTTTCTTATGTCGGACCCGACTACTTCACGACGATGGAGATTGCACTCGTGGCCGGGCGAGGCATTCGGACGTCCGACACCGCCTCGTCTCAGCGCGTTATCGTCGTGAACGACGCGTTTGTCCGCACGATGCTGCCTGGCCAGGATCCGCTGGGACAGACGCTGCGCACCTTCGCCGAACCGGGCTATCCCGAGACGACCTATGAGATCGTCGGCGTGGTCGGCGACACGATGTACGCCACGCTTCGTGGCGGCACGCCGCCGATTGCGTTCGTGCCGATCGCACAGCATCCCAACCTCAGGCCCTGGGCAAACGTGTTGGCGCGCACCAACGGATCGACGGCCGCTATCACCACGGCGCTCACTCAACGGATCGCGACGCTCAACCCGGCGATCACGGTGAAGGTCGGCGAGCTGCGAGGACAGATCCGTGAACTGATCACCGGCGATCGCCTGCTGGCCTGGCTGGCGGGGACGATGAGTGCGCTGGCGACCGCGCTCGCTGCCGTCGGCTTGTACGGTCTCGTCGCGTATCTGGCCACGCTGCGTCGCAAGGAGATCGGCATCCGCCTGTCACTCGGATCGTCGCGGGGGAGCGTCATCGGGCTGATGATGCGCGAGAGCGGCTGGCTGGTTGGCCTGGGTGTCGCGGTCGGCTTGCCGCTCGCGTGGCTCGCCATGCGTGGAGTGGCAGCGCTCGTGTTCGGCGTCTCCTCCGCCGAAGCGATGCCAGCGCTTGCCGCGTTGCTGCTGGCGGTCGTGGCGGGCGTGTCAGCAGGCATTCCCGCTTGGCGCGCCTCGCGACTCGATCCTGTCTCGATCCTGCGGGCCGACTGAATCATGTAGGCCCCAGGGCCCAGGCCTCAGGGTGTATAACCTTGCCGTGCCTCTGGCTCGAGCGATCGGGTTGTTGTGGCTGGCCGGCGCGACGGCGATGGCCGCACAGGGCGGGCCGTACGACCGTCAGAAGGTGGACGCGGCCGCGGCCACACGCGGCCGCGCGGTTTACGCGCTGCACTGCATCAATTGTCACGGAAGCACCGCGAAGGGCACCGACCGTGGGCCGGATCTGATTCGATCGGTGGTCGTGCTGCGCGATCGAATGGGAAACGGCGTCGGCGCGGCGCTGAAGTCGGCTGCGCATCAGGCCCGTCTGACGAACGCGCAGGTCGTCGACCTCTCGCACTTCCTGCACCAGCGCATCGAGTCGATTGCCTCCAACCGCACGCCTCGAGCGCCGATCGATGTGCTCACCGGCGATCCCGAGGCCGGCCGGGCGTACTTCCATGGCGCCGGCACCTGCAGCACGTGTCATTCGACCACCGGCGACCTCGCCGGAATCGCGACCCGCATCGGCGATGCCGTCGCGCTGCAGCAGCGTTGGCTGTTTCCCACGTCGCGGCGCAGCGGCGGACGGCAGGCTGACGTCATGACGAGCGGCCGCAGCGTCTCAGGTGCGCTCGTTCGCCTCGACGACTTCTCCGTGACGCTGCGAGACGGCGCCGGTGCCGAGCAGTCGTTCACGCGCGGCCCAGACGTCACGGTGACCGTGCGTGACCCGCTCGCGGCCCATCGTGCGCTGCTCGACCGCTACACGGACGCGGATATGCACGACCTGACGACTTATCTCTGGACTCTCAAATGAGAGCGCACACCCTCGTGTGGTCGCTCGTTGTGGGTGTGAGTCTCCTCGCGCAGAGCGGCGTGCCGCCTGAGGCGTTGCGACGCCCGCTCGGCGACGAGTGGCCCATGTACAACGGGGATTACTCGGGACGTCGCTACAGCACACTGACCTCGATCGACGCGTCGAACGTGTCGTCGCTCTCACAGTCGTGGGTATTCCGTCCGACTGCCGGCAACGCGCCCGCGGGTGGCGGCGGACCGACGTCGGTGCTGATCAAGGGCACACCCGTGGTCGTCAACGGCGTGCTGTACGTCACGATTCCCGATCACGTCTGGGCGGTGGACGCGCGCACGGGCCGGGAGATCTGGCATTCCACCTGGCCGTCGAAAGGCGGCTGGCACATCGGCAATCGCGGCGTCGCCGTGCTCGGCGACACGATCTACGTCGAGACGCCTGATTGCCATCTCGTGGCGTTGAACAGGCAGGATGGCCGCGAGAAGTGGCGGACGGAGATCTGCGATCTCGAACAGTTCTACTACGCCTCCACGGCCCCTCTCATCGTCAATCGTCACGTCATCGTCGGCGTGAGCGGCGACGATCTCGACATCCCCGGATACATCGAGGCACACGATCCGGATACGGGCGCACGTCAGTGGCGCTGGTACACCTATCCGGAACCTGGTACGCCCGAGGCGAAGAGCTGGCCGAGCGACGAGGCCGCGAGACACGGTGGCGGCATGACCTGGGGGTCGAGCACCTACGATCCGGAGCTCAACCTGCTGTACTTCGGCACCGGCAACCCGCAGCCGGTGATCAACGGACGCAAGCGGCAGGGCGACAACCTGTTCACCGAATCGATCATCGCGCTCAACCCGGATACCGGAAGGCTCGTGTGGTACTTCCAGCCGTCACCGCACGACACGCACGATTGGGATGCGACGCAGACGCCAGTGCTGATCGACGGCGAGATCGACGGACGCCCGCGGAAGCTGCTGGCGCAGGCGAGTCGCAACGGCTGGTTCTTCGTGCTCGATCGCACCAACGGCACCAATCTCGTGAGCAAGGAGTACCTGCGGACGAACTGGACCAAGGGCGTCGACGCCAAAGGCCAACCGATTCCCGATCCCGCGAAAGAGCCGCAGACCGACGGCGCGCTCGTATCACCGAATCAAGGCGGCGGTCAGAACTGGCCTCCGCCCAGTTTCAGTCCACAGACGGGACTCTTCTACGCCAACGCAACACGCGGCTACAGTGTGTATTACCTGTATCAGAACGAGAACGATGAGAAGCCGCAGGGCTGGGGCGGGAACGATCGCGGCGGTTGGTCCGAGGCGATGGTCCAGGCGATCGATTACAAGACGGGGCGGATCGCCTGGAGCCACAAGTGGGCCGACAGCAGCAGCGTCCGCTCGGGCCTGTTGACGACGGCCGGCAACGTGCTGTTTGCCGGCGACGCGTCATCGAACTTCGTCGCCTTCGATGCGACGAAAGGCGTGCCGATCTGGCACGAGCGCCTGCACGCCTCGATCACGAACGGGCCAATCACGTACCGCCTCGACGGTCTTCAGTACGTGGTCGTCGGCGCCGGCGACCGGTTGTACGCATTCACGTTGCGTCGGTGATGGGCATGACCAAATCTCTCGTCGCGTTTGTGATCCTCGTTGGGGCCGTTGTCGCTGCCCAGGCGCCGAACACCGACCTCGGCTACACCGACACGCCAATGCTGCCGGGCCTGACCTATCGCGTTCACGATCCGGCGCGTCCGCATCCGCGCGTGGTCACGCCCGGCGCGCAGCCCGGCGGCGCGCCATCGGATGCGATTGTGCTGTTCGATGGTCGCGATCTCTCGCAGTGGACGACGACGAAGCAGGCGTGGAAGGTCGAGAACGGCTACGTCGAAGTGCTTCCGGGCGGCGGCGATCTGCGGACAAAGGAGCGATTCGGGGACGTGCAGTTGCACGTCGAGTGGGCCGCGCCGGCGCAGGTGCGCAACACCAGCCAGAATCGTGGCAACAGCGGCATCTTCCTCCAGGGCCGATACGAGGTCCAGGTACTCGACTCGTTCGACAACCCGACGTACGCCGACGGGCAGGCCGGCGCCATCTACGGGCAGTGGCCGCCGCTGGTCAATCCCACACGGCGGCCGGGCGACTGGCAGGCGTACGACATCGTGTTTGAGGCACCGCGTTTCGACGGCGATCGTCTCGTGACGCCGGCCTACCTCACCGTGTTCCTCAATGGCGTGTTGTTGCACCATCACAAAGAAGTGATGGGACCGACCGTGCATCGCGCGCTCGCGAAGTACGCGCCTCAACCCGCGGAAGACACGCTCGTCCTGCAGGATCATCAGCAGCCGGTGCGCTATCGCAACATCTGGATCCGCCGCCTGCGCGGCTACGACCTTCCGTAGCGTCCGGCTATCGCCGGACCCCTCCTATTGACTACACGTGTAGTCACGTCGTAGAGTGTCCCTGACGACATGAGTAGTCAACGTCCGTTGAAGCGTGTGGGCGACCAGGAGCTCGCGCTGCTGCGCTTCGTCGCCGAGGCCGGCCATGCGACCGCAGGCGAGGCGGCCGAGCGCTTCGGGCAGCCGCGCGGGCTGGCGCGCTCCACGGTGCTGACGATGATGGAGCGGCTGAGGAAGAAGGGCCATCTGACACGTCGGCAGCAGGGTGGCGTCTATCACTACGCACCGCGCATCGCG
>DASRJR010000547.1:0-6428 GCA_035649395.1 Vicinamibacterales bacterium | reverse complement strand
CACTACTCGTCGATGCAGCTCGGTGAGGCCGATCTCACCGGCTCGGTCAAGGGGAAGGAGATCGCGTTCACCTTCATGGCCAACGTCCTCGACATGCAGATTCCGGTCTCGTACACCGGGACCATCGAGAGCAAGGACGCGCTGAAAGGCAAGATCGTGATCACCGGGCTCGGCGACGGGACTTTCACCGGCAAACGACAATGAAGGAATCAGGAATCAGGAATCGGGAAACAGGAGGTCTCAGGCTCGGGGAATCAGGCGTGCTGCTGCTCGCAGTTTGCCTGTTGTCCGTAGTGTCCGGCCTCAGCCGGACCGTCTGGGCGCAGACCACGCCGCAAGCGGCGCCTGTTGCACCTGCTGCCCAACCGAATGACTACGGCGACGGCAAAAACTGGCTGTGTCGTCCCGGCCGTCAGGACGCCTGTGCCGCCGACCTCGCGTCGACCGTGGTCAAAGCGGATGGCTCGTTGTCGCGCGAAGCGTGGACGGTCGACCCGAAGGCATCGATCGATTGCTTCTACGTCTATCCCACGGTCTCGACGGATCCGACGCCGAACAGCGACATGACCGCCGATCCGGCGGAGCTGAATGTGATCCGCCAGCAGTTCGCGCGCTTTGGTTCGAGCTGCCGGCCCTATGCGCCGCTCTATCGTCAGGTCACGCTCGCGGGGCTGCGACGCATCCTCGGCGGCGGCGCGTCGGGAGGGCTGTCGACCGGTCTTGGCTATGACGATGTCCGCGATGCGTGGAATTACTACGTGACGCACGACAACGGCGGCCGCGGCGTCGTGCTCGTCGGGCATTCGCAGGGCTCGTACGTTCTCACCGAGCTGGTTCGCCGTGAGATCGACGGCAAGCCGATCCAATCTCGTCTCGTGTCGGCGCTGCTGATCGGTGCGACGATCCCGGTCGCGCGCGGGAAAGATGTCGGCGGTGCGTTCCAGCACATTGGGCTGTGCCACACGGCGTCGCAGACGGGATGCCTGATCGCGTACAGCTCGTTCCGTTCGACGTCGCCGCCGCCAGCCAACTCGCGATTCGGCAAAGTCACAGATCCCAATCAGGAAGCCGCCTGCGCGAACCCTGCTGCGCTCGGTGGCGGCAGCGGCACGCTGCACGCGTACCTTTCGACGGGCGGCAGCACGATCACGTCGCCGCAGCCGCCGAAGCCATGGGTCGTGCCAGAGAAGCCGATCGCCACGCCATGGGTCAGCGTGCCGGGACTGCTGAGCGCGCAGTGCAAGTCAAACGAGTACGCGACCTATCTCGAGATCACCGTCAACGCCAACCCTACCGATCCCCGCACCGACGACATCGTCGGCGACCTGGTCACCAACGGCCAGGTGCTGAAGGACTGGGGTCTGCACCTCATCGACGTCAACCTCACGATGGGCAACCTCGTCGAGATCGTCGGGAAGCAGGCGAAGGCCTGGCGCTCGAAGTAGGGGCCGCCTTCAGGCGGCCCTGGCCTGATTCCTGATTCCTGAATCCTGATTCCTTCTGCATTGAACCAGCCGTAGACGCTCTACGTCTAAGGCCGTAGACTGTCTACGACTATGGCCAAGCCACACGATCCGCAGCGCCTGGAGCTGCTCCAGGGGACCCTCGACATGCTCATCCTGCGCACCCTGCAGTGGGGGCCGCAGCACGGCCATGGCATCGGCCAGGCGATTCGTGCGCGCTCCGACGAGCTGCTCAAAGTCGAAACGGGCTCGCTCTATCCCGCCCTGCACCGCCTGGTGAAGCAGGGATGGCTCAAAGCGGAATGGGGCATCAGCGAGGCGAACCAGCGCGCCCGCTATTACCGCCTGACCCCGGCGGGGAAGGCGCAGCTGTCGCGCGAGCAGAACCGGTGGTCGCAGCTCGTCGACGCCATCGGCCGGGTGATGAACCCGTCGCCGGCGAGCGAGGAGTAATTCGATGGGAGGTTCGATGCGGCCCGACGAGGACGAGCTCGACGAGGAGATCCGCGGCCATCTCGCGCTCGAGATGAAAGCACGTCTCGAGCGCGGCGAGGATCCCGACGCGGCCCGGCTGGCGGCGATCAAGGAATTCGGCAACCTGACGCTGACGCGCGACGCGATCCGTGGCGTCTGGCGCCATCGCTGGTGGGACTCAGCCGAAGCGCTTGCACGCGACATCAAGCTGGCATTCCGGACGCTCCGCCGTGCCAAGGGTCTGGCGGTGACCGTCGTCGTGACGCTGGCGCTCGGCATCGGCGCAAACGCGGCGATCTTCAGCGTCGTTCGCGGCGTGTTGCTGCGGCCGCTCGTCAATCGCGACGAAGACCGCGTGATCTACATCCGACAGACCGCGCCCGGCCTCGGTGCCGAGAACATGACCTTCTCGGTGCCCGAAATCAACGACTTCAAGACGCGCGCGAACAGCGTCACGGCGTTTGGTGACTTTTCGACGGTCGATTTCACCTTCATCGGCCTCGGGCTCGAGCCACGAACCGTGAAAGCCGGCGTGGTCGGCGGATCGTTCTTCGAGGTGATGGGGCTTCGGCCAGTGCTCGGCCGACTGCTGAACGCTCAGGACGATGGGCCGAATGCGCCGGGCGCCGCCGTGCTCACGCACCGATTCTGGACCACCGCGCTCGAGGGCGACTCGACCGTCATCGGTCAGACCATCCGGCTCGGCCCGCGCACGGCGACGGTGGTCGGCGTCCTGGAGCCATCGGTGCCGTATCCGGCTGACACCGAGATCATCGCCAACGTGGTGACGAGCCCGCACCACCTCGGCGCGACGATGGTGACGAGCCGCGTGCACCGGATGACCGAGCTGTTCGCCCGCCTCGCTCCAGGCGCGACGCTCGACACGGCGCGCGCCGAGCTGAGCGCCCTGCACACCGCGATCGTGCGCGAGCATCCAGAGGCCTACCTGCAGCGAGCGGACGTCCAGCTGCGCGTCACGAAGCTGCGCGACCAGATCGCCTCGCCCGCGCGCACGATGCTGCTGGTCCTCCTCGGCGCCGCCGCGATCGTGTTCGTGATCGCGTGTTCGAACGTCGCCAACTTGATTCTCGCTCGCTCGGTGCGACGCGAAGGAGAGCTCGCGGTGCGTGCGGCGCTCGGCGCTGGTTCAGGGGCGCTGCGTCGAACGTTGCTGGCAGAGAGCCTGGTGCTGTGCGGCGCTGGTGCCGTGTTGGGTGTCGTCCTCGCGCGCCCCGCCGTCACGGTCGTGGCGCGGTATGCGTCGCGCTTCTCGGTCCGCGCGCTCGACGTCACTGTCGATCCGAGCGTGTTGTGGGTCGGCGCCGGCCTCGCGCTCATCGCTGCTGTCCTGCTCGCGTATGTGCCGCGCCTCCCATCGTCGAACGCGCCGGCGGGGCTCGGCTTGACGAACGGGAGCGTTCGGATCACGCCGAGCACCAATCGTCGACTGCGGATGTTTGCCACGGCGCAGATTGCGTTTTCGTTCGTGCTGCTCGCCGGCGCCGGCATGCTGCTCGCCGCGCTCGCCGCGTTGCAGGCGGCGAACACCGGCGTCAACATGCGCCAGGTGATTGCGTTCGACATCCCGACGTCGGTGAGCGGCCTCGGCGACCCGAGTGCAATCAACTTCTACCAGGAGGCGACGCGGCGCGTCAGCGAGCTGCCGGGCGTCGAGGGCGTTGCCGTCGGCAACTTCGTGCCGTGGCGCGACGCCGGCTCCTACGGAGTCGGCTTCCAGTTCACCGTCGAGGGCTACACGCCCGCAAACGGAGAGGAGAACCCGCTTGGACGCATGCGGATGGTGGCGCCGCGATTCTTCGCGGTGCTCGGCGTCCCGCTGATCGCCGGCCGTGACTTCACCGACGCCGATCGGCGCGGCGGCGAACAGGTCGTGATCGTCAGCCAGAGCGTTGCGCAACGACTGTTCCCGAACGGTGACGCGGTGAATCGCCATCTGACCTGGACCGATCCGGTGTTCCTGATCTACGGGAAACCAACGCCGTCCCGCATTGTCGGCGTGGTCGCGGACGTTGACGATGAGAACGTCGTTCCCGGACCGGCGATGACGATCTATCAACCGGTGTGGCAGCTGGGTGTGGCGGGCCGTCTGTTCGTGCACGCGGCGGGCGATCCGTATGCCCTGGTACCGGCCGTCACGCGCGTCATTCGCAACCTGTCGGCGGATCAACCGGTCGAGCGTGCCGCGACGCTCCAAGACGTTCGCGCCGCAGTGATGTCGCCGGATCGCGTGAACGCCTTCGTGATGTCGGGGTTTGCCGGCATCGCGCTGCTCATCGCCGTCGTCGGAGTGGCGGGTGTGCTGGCATTTTCAGTCAGTGCGCGCACCGGCGAATTCGGCGTCCGTCTCGCTGTCGGCGCGAGCCGCGCGCACGTCCTCGCTGGCGTGCTTTCCGAAGGCGTGTGGATCGCGTCGATGGGAATCGGAGCCGGCGCTGCCAGCGGCTACGCACTGGCCATCGTGGCGACGCGATTCTTTTCGAACGTCCAGCTGCCGGGTGTGCTGCCGTTGACAGGTGCGGCGGCGGTGCTCGTCACCGCCGGTGTCATCGCGTCGTTGATTCCGGCTGCCCGTGCGTCGCGGGTCGACGTACTGCAGGCGCTGCGATACGAGTAGGTATCAAGAAGAGCGAATGAAGGAGATCAGGTCGTGACCTCTCAACACCCGATCCGTCTGTGGCCTGGCGTCGTTGCGGGCGGTGTGCTCGTCCTGTGTGCGTCGGTCGTACCGCTGATTGTGTCCGAAGGCTTCATCGGCCTCTTTGGGGCGTTCATCGCCGCGTTCGCGATCGTCGTCTGGTGGCTGTTCTTCAGTCGCGCGCCGTCGATCGACCGTCTGGGTGCGATCGTTGCAATGGTCGTCGCGCTCCCGGCCACACGGTCCCTCCTCGACAAATCGATCGCAACCGGGGCGATGGGTGGGCTCCCCTTTGTTCTCGGGATCCCGGTGCTGTGCCTGGCACTCGTGATCTGGGCGATGGCGTTCGGCAACAGAGCACCCGGGTTCCGACGGGTGATGCTGGTTGTGACGATGCTGATCGCCAGCGGGTCGTTCGGGCTGCTTCGCACGGATGGCATCTCGAGTGACGGGTTCCAACTCAAATGGCGATGGACGCCAACCGCCGAGGAGCGTCTTCTCGCCAGTGCGGCGCGCGAGCCTGTTGTTCCATCGACGAGTAGTCCGTCGACAGTAGAGAAGGCGCCCGTCGAAAACGCTCCGACCCCTGCCGCGAGCGCGGCGCCGACTGCTGCGCCGGAGAAGCCAGGCGCCGACGAAGGTGCTGAAAGCGCTCCGCGCGCGACGATCGTGGCGAAGTCCGCGGACTGGCCGGGCTTTCGCGGTGCTGATCGCGACGGTGTCGTTCACGGCGTACGCATCGAGACCGACTGGGCGAAGTCCCCTCCGGTCGTCATGTGGCGCCGGCCGATCGGACCCGGGTGGTCATCCTTCGCGGTCGATGGCGATCTGCTCTACACGCAAGAACAGCGCGGTGAAGAAGAGCTCGTCGCTGCGTACAAAGTGAGCACGGGCGAGCCGGTGTGGCGTCACAGCGATCCGGTTCGATTCTGGGAGTCGAACGGTGGCGCCGGTCCGCGCGGCACACCCACGCTCAGCAACGGTCGCGTCTACGCGTTTGGTGGGACCGGGATCCTGAACGCCCTCGACGCGAAAACCGGCGCCCCGATCTGGTCGCGCAACGTCGCCAAGGAGAGTGGCACCGAGATCCCGATGTGGGGCTTCTCGAGCTCGCCGTTGATCGTTGACGACATCGTCGTCATCGCCGCGAGCGGCAAGCTTGCGGCATACGAGGCTGCCAGCGGCAAACCACGTTGGTTCGGACCGGCCGGCGGCTCCGGCTACAGCTCGCCCCATCGCGTGACGATCGACGGCGTGCCGCAGGTCCTGCTCCTCAATGGAAGCGGCGCCACGGCGGTGTCGCCGCGCGACGGCAAGGTGCTCTGGTCGCACAAGTGGCCAGGCAGCGCCATCGTCCAGCCGGCTGTGGCCGGCGACGGTCAGGTGTTGATCCACAGCCTCTCGGCGACTGGCGGAGCCGGCATTCGTCGGCTCGCCGTGACGCACAGCGCGGCCGGATCGTGGAGCGTCGACGAGCGATGGACGTCGACCGGGCTGAAGCCCTATTACGACGACTTCGTCGTGCACAACGGCTACGCCTTCGGTGCCGACGGCAGCATTCTCGCGTGCATCGATCTTGCCGACGGTTCGCGCAAGTGGAAGGGCGGACGTTACGGCGGCGGGCAAGTGCTGCTGTTGCCCGAGCAGGATCTGCTGCTGGTGCTCGCTGAAGAGGGTGATATCGCACTCGTGTCGGCGACGGCCGATCAATTCAAGGAGATCGCGCGAGTGCCCGGGATCGAAGGCAAGACGTGGAATCACCCCGTGCTCGTTCGCGATGTGCTGCTCGTGCGCAACGGAGAGGAGATGGCCGCGTTCCGGCTGCCAACCCAAAA
>DASRJR010000546.1:0-3455 GCA_035649395.1 Vicinamibacterales bacterium | reverse complement strand
ACGCCGCGCCGCTTCCAGTCCTCGATGTCGACGCGATCGCACAGCCGCGCATCCTCATGGAAGATGCGCTCGAGCTCCCGCGCCAACCCGCGATCGTAGACGCAGACGTTGCTCTCCTCGTTGTGCGCGA
Source organism: Vicinamibacterales bacterium (assembly GCA_035649395.1). Lineage (GTDB taxonomy): Bacteria > Acidobacteriota > Vicinamibacteria > Vicinamibacterales > UBA2999 > Gp6-AA40. The sequence continues at coordinate 3,325 of DASRJR010000546.1, read as the reverse complement.
ACGAGCGATTGTCGAAGTTGGTCGTGCCGATGGTCGTCCACAGACCGTCGACCGTCATGGTCTTGTGATGCAGCATCGTGTGGTTGTACTCGAGGATCTCGATGCCGGCCTCGAGCAGGCGGCCGTACAAACGGACGCTGTTATGCCGGGCGATCCAATTGTCATTGCGGATGCCTGCCACCATGATGCGCACGTCGATGCCGCGGCGCTTGGCGTCGATCAGCGTGTCGAGCGCCACCGGGTCGGGCACGAAGTACGAGTTGGCGATGACGATCGACTTGCGGGCGCATACCATCGACAGGTAGTAGACGGTACGCACGATCGAGCCGCCCGTTTCGGGTGAGCTCATGAGCGTCTGCGCACGCAGCGGCCCGCGCCGATCAATCGACGGGTAGTAGATGTCGCCGCTCAGGAGCTCCCCCGTCGTCACCTGCCAGTTGTGGGCGAAGCCGGTTTGAAGCGGCGTCACCGCCGGCCCCTCGATGCGGATCTGAATGTCGCGCCAGTGGTCCGCGTCCTGCGCGTTCCCCAGCCATTGATCGGCGATGCCGGCGCCGCCGGTGAACGCGATCTGCCCGTCGACGATCAGCGACTTCCGATGCGTGCGGTTGTTGAAGCGCCCCAGCGTGTACCAGTGAATCGGGTTGTACCACGCAACCTGACATCCGGCGTCGGCGAGGGTATCGAGAATGTCGCGGCCGATGCTCGCGGAGCCGATCGCATCGAGGAGGATCTTGACCGGGATCCCGGCTTTGGCGCGCTCGGCCAGCGCCCCGGCAAACAGCAGCCCGACCTCACCGGCCCAGTAGATGTACGCCTCGATGGTAATGGAGCGCTGCGCCCCTTCGACCGCCTCGAGCATGCGCGGATAGAACGCGTCGCCGTTATTGAGCACGTCGATGGCATTGCCTTCCAGGAACGGGACACCCGTCATGCCGGTGATCGTGCCGAGGAATTCGTCGGAGTCGATCGAGAACTGATGGTCGAGTCCGTATCGCGGCGGCAGCGCGGATGGCGCCACCAGATACGCGACGAGCGCGAAGAGGCCGGCGCCGATCGCCCAGCCCCAGTGTCGCTCGGCAATCGCCCAGATGCTGACCATGGCCCAGGGCCACCACGACCACAGCAACCGTCTGCCGCGCGTCAGCAGCGACAAGCGGCCCTTCGGCGTGTTGGTCGGCACGCCATCGAATCGCCAGCCCGGTCCGACACCTTTACGGAACCAGAACACTGGGCGACTTTTTGGCGGCGGAATCTTCGCGGCGCGCGTGTGCGGCCGGATTCCCTTGATCCGTTCGGCCGCGCTTTCCTTCGACGAACGAGGTGGGCGTTCGCGCAGCGCCGATGATGACGGGCTCATCAACCGCTCTCCGCGGCGGCTGTGAGCACGTTGCGTGCCGGATTCCCCTCGACTCGTTTCGCTCGCTCGCGGCGGCCCGGTGCGCGGCCGAGGTAGCGGCTCGAAGCCAGGATCGGCGACGGCCGTCTCAGGATGTTTCGACGCGCGTCGCAGCCACCGTCTCGTGGGCGCCTTCGTCCTCGGCTCGCTCGGACGATCGGCGTCCGAACTCGCTGAGGATCGTCTCGAGCACCGGCAGCATCATGCCGGCGCGTCTGGCGCGGATCACCAGATCCCAGAGCGGTTCGAACTTCTTCCAGCCGGCCGCGTACGCAAAGTGGCGCAGGCTGGCGAGCAGATCGCCGTGCGCCGCCGCGCCACGCACGAGCGATCCCCATCGATAGAAGTCGCGATAGGCGCCCCAGTATCCACGCTCGAGCTCGTCGGGCGACATGCGGGCCGGTTGGAAGACCGCGTGTCGCGTGTCGTAGAGGTCCCAGTCGTGAATCGTGATGCGACGCTGCGCCTGGAAGCGCTGGTGCAATGCGGTGCCTGGATACGGTGTGAGGATGTGGAACGTCGCCGTCTCGATGCCCTGCTCGATCGCCCACGCGACGGTGCGATCGAACACGGTCGCATCATCGCCATCCATCCCGAAGACGAAGCTGCCGTTGATCATCACGCCGAGGTCGTGCAAGCGCCGGATCGCCTCGCCGTAATCGCGACGAAGGTTCTGGAATTTGCGCTGCTCGAGCAAATTGGCCGTCGACAGCGACTCGAAACCGACGAACAGGCTGCGCAGGCCCGCGTCCGCGGCACGTTCGAGCAGATTCGGCGCGAGCACGGCGTTGACGGTGCCGGCGGCCTGCCACAAGCGGCCCATGCCGCGCATGCCATCGAAGAGCGCGGTCGCGAATCGGCGATCGCCGAACAGGTGATCGTCGAGAAAGTACAGATGGCGGCCCGGCAACCGTTCGATCTCGGCCAGCGCGGCGTCGACGGTCTGGGTGTAGAACGACTTGCCGCCCTCGAAGAACGCCTCCTTGTAACAGAAGTCGCAGACATGCGGACATCCGCGCGAGACGACGATCGAGTTGGGAACGAGGTAGAGCCGCCGCTTGATCAGGTCGCGGCGGATGAACGGGAGTCCGGCGAGCGTCCGCGTCTGCGATCGGTACAACGCCTCGGGACGGCGTCGCCGAAAGTCGTCGAGGAATCGCGGCCACGTGTCCTCACCTGGCCCGAGGAAGATGGTGTCGGCGTGCGGCGCCGCCTCCTCGGGCAGCGAGGTGACGTGCAGACCGCCGAGGACGACGTAGGCGCCACGGCGCCGATAGTGGTCGGCCAGCCGATACGCCCGATATGCCGACGTGATGTAGACCTGAATGACGACGAGGTCGGGATGGTCCTCGAGCCGCAGCGGCTCGACGTGCTCGTCCTGAATCTCGGCCTCGTCATCGGCTGAGAGATACCCAGCCAGCGTGGCGAGCCCGAGCGGTGGAAACAGCGAGTACTTGATGGGGCGAAAGAGGGGGCTGCTCGCTTCGGTGAGGGCGGGCAGGATCAGTTTGACCTTCACGGTGGCAGCATCGTAGCGTCGTTCGCGTTTATTGCAAAGAACTTTCTGGAGTAAAGATAGTGCGGTGGAGGCGGACGAAGGAAACGGGGTTATTCAACACGGAGGAACGGAGGACACGGAGTTCCGAGTGCTGTCGATGTGTTGGATCCTACTCGTCGCGACGGGAGGCCGGGTGGACGTCTGGATAGAGAGGAACCCCGATCACGAACGCCTCGAGAATCATGTGGCGCTCGTGATCGGGGTTCCTCTCTATCCAACCGCGCAACGCGCGACCGGCCCGAAGGGCCGGCTTTCACCCGGCCTTGTGCGCGTTACAACGTCTGTCCGCTGTGGTGTGGACGAAGCACCAGCCGCACACCATGATCCTGCCCTTGAGATCTGTTAACCCTGTGATCCCCGTTCCTCCG
>DASRJR010000545.1:0-5238 GCA_035649395.1 Vicinamibacterales bacterium | reverse complement strand
CTAGCCGGCCTGCCTTACTCCCTCGGCCTTCGGCGCCGGCTTACCTCCTCCGGCGCCGCCGCCAGGCTTCTCTTTCGCCTGCTTCGCCGCCAACGCCTTGTCGGCCGCCGGCGGCCCGGCGGTCTTGAGCCGCTCGTCTTCGTCGATCGCGACGGTGCGGCCGGGGCCACCGCCGCTCTGCCACAGGTCCTTCGGCCGGCCTGGCCGGCTGTCACGACCGAGGTAGAAGTTCACCCACGACGCGGTGCCAGTGAGCGTGCGGTCGGGCGGCGGGATGTAGACCTTCAGCTGAGTGATCGTGTCGGAGGCCTCGGCGCGCGCCATGACCCTTACCCAGATGCACTCCTGGTCGATCACCTCGCAGGCGCCATCGAACGTACCGCCGCACGGACCGTTACGCATCTGCTTCGGACAGGTCTGCGGACAGACGTACTCCATCGACCCGAGCACGCAGTTGCCGCAATTCTGGCAGCCGAACACTTCCTTCTTCGAGTAGAACTCGAACCGCTCGAACCAGTGACTGAGCTGCGGATGCCGATCGAGCCAGCGGAACGCCCCGGCAATCGCGCGCTTCATCGGAGACTCTGTGGAACTCTTCGCCCACGGCACGAACGGCAGCGTCTTGCCAGCGACGTCCATCACGGTCGGCAGGAACGTCCGCGTCGGCTTCGGCTGTGGGTCGCGCTTGTAGAGATAAAAGCCGTCCTTCTTCCCGTACTGCAGCTCTTCGTACAGCTCCTGCCAGTTCGGCGCGAGCTCCTCGGCGCGGCGGATCATCCAGCGGATCTGGTTCGCGTCGTGGGTGCCCCCGATGTAAGCACCCGCGTAACCGATGCCTTTGAGGATCGCAATCGAACGCGCCGCGCGCTCGAGTCGTCCCTGGAGTCCGCCGTCAGCCGCTTCCGACTCTTTGCGCAATACGGCGACGAGCTCGTCGGACGCCCAGCAGCCAGGCGGGTTGCCGGTGTTCATGCGCTCGGCGGCACGACGGCTCAAGACGTAGACATTGCCGAGAACCGGCGTCTTGATCCCGCGCTCGTCGAGATACTTCTTCAGCTCGACGAACTTCGTCGCGTCCCAGCCGACCTGCGTGATCGCCATGTCCGCGCCGGCGGCGATCTTCTTTTCGAGCTTCAGATACTGGTAGAGGCAATCCTCGCGCTGGTACTTGAACGGCGAGACGGCGCACGAGATGAAGAACGGGGTTCCGGTCCTGGCGCGGATCTCGGCGATGTGTGCGGCCAGCTGCACCGAGTCGATGTCGAAGACCGCCGTTCTCATCGCCGCTTTCGGCCAGTCGCCGCTGATCGCGAAGATGTTGTGCATCTCGAGCGCGCGCAGCTGCACCAGAATTTTGTCGATCGTCTTGCGATCCTGGCCGACGCAGGTCTGGTGCACGTTGGGCGTGAGACCACGCGCACGCACCGCCGTGCCGACGCGGATCGAGTCCTGTCCGAGCTGACCGCCGGCGTAGCTGGTGATGCTGCCGGCCGCGATTTCGGGGATCATCGCCAGCTTCGAGGCGATCTCGAGCACCTGGGCCTCGCGCTTGAGGCCCGACGCGACGAGCTCCGTGAAGTACAGGAACTGTCCCGACGTGACCCGCTCGGCCAGGGCGTTCGTCATTTCCCGAGTTCCTTCCGGACGAGCCGAGCGCCTTCGACCATGGCCGACAGCTTGCTGAACGCCACCTCGCGCGGCAGCCGCACCAGACCGCAGTCGGGGTTCACGATCAGACGCTCCGCCGGAATGATCTCGAGCGCGCGCCGAATCCGATCCGACACGAACCCCGCCGACTCCACCTCGTTCGTCTTGACGTCGATCACGCCGATGCCGATCTGAAACGGCACGTTGAACTCTTTGAACAGCGGCAGGTCGTCGTCACCGCGCCGGGCGAACTCCATCGACACCGCCTGCACCCTGGCCTCGAGAATGTGCGGGAAGAGATAGCGGTAACTGCCTTCGAACGACGGCTTGCCGTAGCGATTGCCGTAGCAGATGTGCAGCGTCACGTGGGCGTCCACGCCCTCGACCATCGCATTGATCGCCTTGAGCGCCCACGGCAGATCCTCGGGGAACCCGCCGTAATACGGTTCGTCGATTTGCAGATACTTCGCGCCGGCGCGCACCAGTTCCTTGAGCTCGAGGTTCAGCATGCGCCCGAGGTCGAGTGCGAACGAGTCCTCCGACTGGTAGTGCTTGTTCTGAATGCGCTTGACCAGCGTGTGCGGCCCCGAGATCGAAACCTTCGACGCACGCGTCGAGAACTTCGACAGGAACTTTGCCTCTTCGCTGACGCCAAGCGTGCCGGTCGCGAGCTTCGAGCGGACGACGCTCTCGTAGAAGTCGTAGTAGAAGCGCTTGGACCCGAGATCGACCTGGACGCCGGGCATCCGCTCGGTGAAGTAGTCGATCATGTTGTCGCGCTGCGCCTCGCCATCCGAGACGATGTCGATGCCGGCGGTCTCCTGGTCCTTGATCGCCGCTTTGCGCACGGCGTCGTGCATCTCGTCGAGATCGCGCTTGCTGAGACGGCGCGAGAGGTACTCGTTCTTCGCGCGCTCGAGCCATTCGGGCATCGAATAGCTCCCGATTACGGTGGTAGGAAGAGTCGGCAAGGTCATGTATCTATCCGTCGTTTGTAGGGCGGGTCTCGAGACCCGCCGCCGGGCCGCGCCCTAATCTCGTTGCGTCGTGTACAGAATGCTGGTCTTCGTGCCGGGCCGATACGGAAACGGCGCAAAGTGCACGTCATAGCCGGCACGCGCGCCCACGGCCCGCAACAGCGCTCCGTTCACCCAGGTCACGAGCGACCCATCGAGCTTGCCGGGTCCCTTGAAACCCTTGCGGTAGTCGTCCATGTCGCTGACGAAGATGTCCTGCACCTGCAGATAGCCGCGCGGATGCAGCAGCGGCAGCGTGTTCGCGAAGCTCTCTCCCGCTCCGCGTGAAATGTGGAACCGCACATCGTCGGGCGCCTCGGCGAGCAGATCCTCGAGGTGCGTGCGGTTCAGTCCAGGCGGCACGTGCGCGTCCTCGCCCTCGTCGAGCAGCCGCAGCCGTTCGTCGAGCTTGAAGGTGTCCCACAGCCGACGCCAGAAGTCGACGCCACGCTCGCCGGGGAACACCGCGTGCGGTCCACCGTCGAGCAGCGTCTTCACGAGCGACGGCAGATCGTCGCGCGAGATGCCGAAGTGGGCGACCAGCGCATCGACCATGGCCCCGTTGAGATACGGCCGTACTTCGACGAGGTACAGCTTGCCATCGCGGCGCACGAGGTCGTCGAACGGCAAGTTGTCGTAGACGTTCGTCAGGTGCACGTACATCAACTTGAACCGGTATTTCGAGAGCGTCTTCTCGGGATTCAGCGCGTCGAGCGGCGCCGGGCTGACGTGCGTGCCGTGATGCCCCACCGCGCTCATCGCGCGCTCGAGGCTCGTCGGCGAGTAGTCACCGAGAATGAAATGCAGCCGCGAGTAGAAGCTCGTGCCGCACTGTTCGTCCAGTGCCTTGAAGCGGTCGAGCCACGCCGCGGCGCGCGCCCCGGAGCCGACACCGATCTCGAGCCCGACGATGTCGTTGGGAAGCTGGCCACGCGCGTCGAGATCGCGCAGCAGCGTCCAGAAGTCGGCCACTGCGTCGGCGACCGCGCGCGGGTGGTTCGCATCGGACTGCCCGCCGGGCAACGCCGCTTCGAAGCCCTTGCCGGACGAGGCTTCCCAATCGCCGAGATGGCGCCAGAACAGGCGATTGAAGTTCCAGAGCAGGCAGTCGCGGTAAGGCCGGAACTCGTCGAGGTAGATGTGGCCGGCGCTGTTGTCGTCGGGCTGCCCGATCGTCCTGACGGCCGCGGCAAGCGCGTCGGGGATGCGCGCGCTGTCGGCCTGCCTCATGTCGATCGCGATTTCCGCGAGCGCCATCGGCTGCCCCTGCGGATTCGTCGTCCGCCGGACGATTACCGGATCGCGAAAGTTGGTCTTGTACTGAATCCAGTCGAGATGGATGCGCAGCGACGGCGCGAGTCGTGGATCCAGGACGCCGTCCTCGACGAGCGACATCAACGAACCGGAGACGAGTCCCGCGATCTCGCTTTGCGGTGACCGCTGCCCCTTCGGTTTCTTGCTTTGCGAAATGTGATTGATGTGGACGATCACCGGTCTCTTGTAAGCCCGTCGTAGTAGGAATCAGGACTCGGGAATCAGGAATCAGTGGTTCCTGATTCCTGAATCCTGATTCCTCGCTCTTAGGGCGGCAAATCGTGCCGCGAACCAGCCTTACAGTTTATTGCATGGTTGTGTGGGAAGTCATCCGCTCTCCGAAAAACATGGCCGGCGCGTGCCGCTCAGCGGCGACTCCGGGTCGGGCGTATCATCGCCCAGTGCGAAGGGGTTGGGCGGCGTGTGTCGTGATGGCGCTCGCGGCGCCGTGGCTGCTGCTGGCGCAGCCGCAACGGCCGACGGTGCTGTCACGTCTGATCTGGTTCGACCGGAACGGGACGCGCCTGAATGGAATCGGCCCAATCGCCGACCACGGAAATCTCGAGTTGTCGCCCGACGGCACGCGTGTGGCGGTCGCCGTGGCGCGGCGCGCGGGCGAGCCCCGAGATCTGTGGATCTACGACACCAACACCGGCGCGCGGACGCAGTTCACCTCGGAGCCGTCAGACGAGAACTGGCTCGTGTGGTCGGCCGATGGCCGGCGCGTCATCGGCAACTCATTCGGCGGCGAGCGACTCGCGCTGTTCGAGGCACCGGTGAACGATTCGAGCACACGAACGACGTTGCTCACGGATCGCGACGGCAAGTGGCCGGTGAGCCTGTCATCCGACGGCCGTTTCCTGCTGTACGTCACCAACACGCCCGAGACCAGCAACGACATCTGGGTCCTGCCGCTGCGGGAACGAGGGCGTCCGTATCCGTTCCTGCGCAGCGAGGCCTCCGAGAACTGGGCGTCGTTCTCGCCTGACGGCAAGTGGGTCGCGTTCAGCTCGACCGAAGGCGGACAAGCGGAGGTTTATGTCGCCGCGTTTCCGTCCAACGGCCGCCACTGGCGCGTGTCGGCCGACGGCGGCAGCCAGGCGCGTTGGCGCCGTGATGGGAAGGAGATCTTCTACGTCGCGCCAGATCGCACGCTGATGGCGGTGTCGGTCGTCGTCTCACGCCGCGAATTCTCAGTGGCTGAATACCGGCCGCTGTTTCGCATGCAGTACCCGTACGGCGCGTATCACGCGTTCGATGT
>DASRJR010000544.1:0-18371 GCA_035649395.1 Vicinamibacterales bacterium | reverse complement strand
GGAACCGTCGCAACGGCCGGCACGACAGCGACCGGAATCCCCAGCTGAATCGCTGCCTCGGCCGTCACCGGTCCGATCACCGCGACGATGGTGTTCTTCAACAGGTCGGTGGTCTGCTCGGCGCCGTAGATTTCCGTGAAGTTCCGGACGGCGGATGGGCTGGTGAAGGTCACGACGTCGATCGCCTGATCGAGCAGCATCCGGTAGACGTCAGGGCCGTCGTCTTGCTGCGCCTCCTCGAGGACCGTCTTGTACGCGACCACGTCGGTCACGTGCGCGCCGGCGCCGCGCAGGCCGTCGGCGATCACGTCGCGGCCGATGTCGGCGCGCGGGACGAGCACACGCGATCCCTCGACGGCGCCGTTCTGCGCCAGGACCGCCACCACCGCTTCGGCGCGGAACTCGTCGGGCACGAGATCGACCCGAATGCCGTAGCGCGCGAGCCGTTCCGCAGTGCCGCTGCCGACGGTGCACAGCTGCGGCCCCGCGAGCGCGCGGATGTCGCGAGGTCCGTCGAGCAACGCGGACATGAAGGCCTCGACCGAATTCGCGCTCGTGAAGACGATCCAGTCGAACGCTGCGGCGTTTCTCGCTGCCTGCTTCAGCGGTCCCTCGTCGTCGGGTGGGACGATACGAATCATCGGCGCTTCGATCGCATCGGCGCCGAGCACGGTCAGCCGATCGATCATCTCGCCGGCCTGTTCGCGCGGCCGCGTGACCAGCACGCGCTTGCCGAACAGCGGACGCGCATCGAACCAGCGGATGTGTTCGCGGAAGCCGACGACTCGTCCGACGACGAGGATGGCGGGCAGTCGTCGCGGGTGCTCGTGCACGTGCAGCAGCAGTTCGTCGATCGTGCCGGCGATGCTTTCCTGGCTCGTCATCGTTCCGTTGTAGACGATGACGCCCGGCTCGTCGCCGGACCAGCCGTGCGATCGCATCGCCTCGAGCATGCGCGGCAGCTGCTGCGAGCCCGCGTAGCACACCATCGTCCCCTCGAGCCGGGCGAGGCTGGCCCAGTCGATGTCGGGCAGCGTGCGGCTTTCGTCCTCGTACCCGCGGACCAGCGTGATCGTGTCGCCGCCGCCTGGATAGGTCACCGGCACCCCGGCATAGGCGGGCACGCCGATCCCCAGTGGGATACCAGGAATCACTTCGAACGGAATGCCCTGCTCGTGCAAGAAGAGCGCTTCTTCGCCGCCGCGATCGAACACGAACGGATCGCCGCGCTTGAGCCGGGCCACCAGACTGCCTTCTCGCGCTTTATCGGCGAGCAGGTAGCTGATCGCTTCTTGCGCCATCGGCTTCTGTGCGGCGCTGCCGACGTTGATCAACTCGGCGCCGGGTCGCGCGTGCTTCAAGATCCGGGGCGAGACGAGCGGGTCATGGATGACGACGTCGGCCGCGCGAAGGCGCTCGAGCCCGTGCACCGCGATGAGACCCGGGTCGCCGGGGCCCGTGCCGATCAGGTAAACCGCAGGATTCTTCATGGTTGCAAACCTTCTACAGCCGATTCCGTGCGTAGCGCTTCGGCGAGGATCGCGCCGGCGCCGTCATCGAGCAACCGATTCGCCGCCTCGATGCCGGCAGCCGCCGGATCGCCGGCGTCGCCGGCGATCTCTGCCCTCACGACGCGTGCGCCGTCGACGGAGATCACGATGCCGGTGACGTGGATGACCGCGCCGGATATCTCGGCGTAGGCGCCGATCGGCATCTGGCATCCGCCTCCGAGCCGCTCCACGACGGCGCGCTCCGCCTGCAGCGCGGCGCCCGCGGCGTGGTCGTCGATCGCCGACATCAGCTCGCGCATGCGTGTATCGTCGCTCCTGGCTTCGATGGCGACGATGCCCTGGCCCGGTGCCGGCACGCACAGGTCGAGCGGCAGCGGGGCCGAGATTCGGTGCTCGTGTTTCAGCCGCCGCAGTCCGGCCGCCGCCAGGACGAGTGCATCATAATCGCCCGCGTCCAGCTTGCGTAGGCGTGTATCCAGGTTGCCGCGGATCGGCAGGAACCGCGCGTCGGCGAACAGACGCGCCAGTTGAGCCGTTCGACGGACGCTGCTCGTGCCGACGCGAGGCGCGCTGCCAAGCGACGCGATGATGTCGTCGAGCGATGCGCGATCGGACGCTCGCTGCGGAAGGATCAGGGCGTCGCGCGGATCCTCACGCGCCAGCACAGCGAGGATCGCCAGTCCTTCGGGAAGTACGGCCGGCATGTCCTTGCTGCTGTGCACGGCGATGTCGATCTCGCCGTTGAGCAGCGCGTCTTCGATTTCCTTCACGAACAGGCGCTTCCCACCGATCTCCGAAAGGCTCGCTTCACTGAGGCGATCGCCCGACGTCTTGATGACGACCTCCTCGCACGAGGCGCCGACGCGCGCGGTGATGAGCGCCGCGACCGTTCGCGTCTGCACGAGCGCCAGCTGGCTCCCGCGTGTGCCGATCTTCATCGTCGATGTCGTCTTCACGACCGATGGCGGTCGCCGGGCCCGATCGAGGGCGACGGATCAGTGACGTCGGTAGAGGATTCGGTAGGACGCAACCGGAACAGGCGATTGAGCGCCTCCGTGTAGGCGACCTGCGTCTCTTCGTCGGGGAGCGCCTTGAGCTGTTCGGTCGGATCGAGCAGCAGCTTCTCGACGATCAGCCGCGTCACCTCGTCGGCCTTGGCGCGCGCTTCCGGAGGCAGACCCGCGAATTTGCCGTCGAGCCGCTGCAACTCCGAGCGGCGGATGGCATCGAACCGTTGCCGCAGCGCGACGACCGTCGGAACGACGCCGCGCGATCGCTGCCACGACGCGAACTTGACGATCTCTTCCGACACGATCGCTTCGGCGTGTTGAATTTCGGCGGCCCGCCGCGACAGGTTCTCCTGCACGACCGACTGGAGATCATCGATGTTGTAGAGGAAGACGTGCTCGAGATCGCCCACCGCGGGATCGACGTCGCGCGGCACGGCGATGTCGATCACAAAGAGCGGGTCAGTCCGGCGTCGCGCGGTCGCCGCCTCGACGTGGGCGCGTGTGAGAATCGGCCGTTGCGAGCCGGTTGCCGTGACCACGATGTCGGCGTGGCCGAGCGTGCCCATCGCCTGCTCCCATGGGATCGCGACGCCGGCCACGGCGGCCGCGAGCGTCTCGGCGCTCGCCATCGTGCGGCTCGTGATCTGGATCTCGCCCACGCTGTTCGTACGCAGATGCTCGGCGGTCAACGTGCTGATTTCACCGGCTCCGATGACCAGCACGCGTCGGCCGTCGAGGCGGCCGAAAATCTTGCGCGCCAGTGCCACCGCCGCGAAGCTGATCGAGACCGCTCCCTCGCCGAGCGCCGTTTCCGTCCGCACGCGTTTGCCGACTGCGAACGACCATCGAAACAGCTTGCCCAGGATCGGGCCGGTGCACCGCCGGTCGAGTGCGGTTTGAAACGCGTCTTTCACCTGACCGAGGATCTGCGGCTCGCCGACGACCAGAGAGTCCAGACCCGCGGCGACGCGGAACAGGTGTCGCACCGCGGCCTCGTCGCTATGCGCGAACAGATGCGGCGCGAACGAACCGGGCTCGAGCGAGTGGTATTCGCTCAAGAACGCCGTCATGTCCTCGCGCGCGCGAAACGGATCGTCGCTGGCGACGTAGATCTCCGATCGATTGCACGTCGAGAGCACGACGGACTCCGCCGTCGACGGGCGCGTCGCGAGCGCTTCCACGGCCGCTCCGAGGTCGCGACTGGAGAAGTCGAGACGCTCCCGCAGGTCGACCGGGGCCGTCTTGTGACTCACGCCGAGCAACAGCAGGTGCATGCGCTATTGAAAGGTATGGCTCGTGGTGACGAAGTAGCTCACCGGCAGGAAGTTGAGCAGCACGATCGCGAACCCGAGCGCGGAGAGCCATGCCGACTTCCGGCCGGTCCACCCCAGCGTCCTCCGGGCGAACACCTCGAACGAGTACACCAGCCACGACAGCACGGCGATGAAGATCTTCGGGTCGTCGAGCGACATCGCCTGAATGTTGACGTTCCCCGGGCTCGACGCCCGCGCCTGCGCCGTCCAGACCACGCCGACGATGACGCCGATCGTGAGGAACAGCCAACCGATGATGACCGCCCGCGAGTTCATCGCGTCGAGCACGTGCAGCGACGGCAGCCGCGTGTAGAAGTAGCCCAGGTGCTTCTTCTTGATCTCCTTGAACTGGAGCATGTAGGTCAGCCCGAGCATTGCGGCGAGCGCGAAGCTGGCATACGCGAAGAGCAGTGAGGCGACGTGGACCCAGAACCACGGGCTGTCCAGCACCGGCGCCGGGTTGGCCACGCCTGGATACAGCACGGGAATCATCTGGAGGCCGATGAGAATGGGCAGGATGAACACCCCCATCGCTCGTTCTTCCGTCGTCAGCTCGAGATAGAGGTAGGACAGCCCCAGCAGCCAGACGAATGACGACACGGCGCGCGATACGCCCGCGATCGGCGCGTGCCAGACTTCCATCGTCTGCATCCCGATCACGAACGTGTGAGACAGCGCTGCCAGCAGGAGCAGCGTCGTCGCCGTGCGGCCGACGGCCGGCTGACGGCGGACGAAGTGGATCGCGTAGGCGACGCCGGCGGCGGCGTAGAGAACGAGAGGGATCAGGTTCAACGTGGCGTAGGGGCGTAATACCCCTTCTTGGTGCGCGGCGTGATGTTCGGTCGCGCCACCTGCACGAGCACGCGACGCCACGCGCCATCGCGGCGCTGGTTGGCCGAGGCGTAGCCCACCGTGTACTGGCTGGCGAGCTCGTCGGCGATCTGTGCATAGACTCCGGCGAGATCGTCGATCTTCGCCGGGAAGAACGCGCGGCCGCCGGTCTCCTGTGCCAGCGACCGCATGACGAACTCGGCCTCGCGGAATCCCTTCGCCTGGGTGTCGCTGCCGCGCAGCGCGATCGCGTAGATCGCCGTCTCGGAGCGCTTGGCCAGGTCGAGCACCTCTTCGAACGAGACGAGACTCGACGTGTCCTCGCCGTCGGAGAAGACGATGAGCGCCTGACGGCGAACGTCTTCCTCGTTGACCGCGCGTACTTTTCGCAGCTCCTTCAGGGCGATGTAGATCGCGTTGTGGAGCGAGGTCGATCCGCCGGCGCTCGTCTGCTCGATCGCCGTCTCGAGTTCGTTCTTGTTCGTCGTGAAGCTTTGACGGATCTCGACCTTGCTGTCGAAATCGACGACCTGCGCGATGTCATTCGGCTTCAAGCGCTGGACGAAGTTGGTGGCGGCAGCCTGGAGCGTCGGCAGGTGCTGCTCCATGCTCGCGCTGCTGTCGAGCAGCAGTGACAGCGCGATCGGCTGCTGCCGTCGCGAGAAGAAAGTGAGCTTCTGCTTGACGCCATCCTCGAACACCGAGAAGTCGGCCTCCTCGAGGTCGGTGACGTAGTGGTTGGCGCCGTCGGTCACCGTGATGTTGAGCGACACGATATCGACGCCAGCCTTGAAGGACGGGCGCTGACGATCGGCCGTGCTCTGCGGCGACGCGGGCGCGGCCGGCGGCGGTGACGCCGGCGCCGGCGCAGGCGCAGCAGGGGGTTCAGCCGGCGGGGCCGGCGCCTGCTGCGCCGAAAGCGCTCCCGCAATTCCTACGAAAACGAGTGTTGCGACGAACGGAGTGCGTGCCACCTCAAGCTCCCGACTCCCCGCGTGCAGACGTGCCGCGCATCGTAACGCCGGGGCGCCCTGAGGAGACGTCCGTCTTCTCCGGGGGGATCAGCGACTGCGGCCGTGCGTACGTGACTTTGTACTGCGAGAGCAGCTCGCGTGCGAGCCGCTGCATCGCCGGATCCAATCCGTGCGGGCTGAGCAGCGGGATGCGCTGACCGCCGCTGGCGCGCGGACCGGCCTCGAGCATCAGCGAGCGCTCGCGCACGCCTTGAGGATCCTCGGAGTGCTGGAACTGGCCGATCGTGACCAGATGCAGTCCCGCGCGCGACTTCTCCAGCGAACTGAGGATGTCCTGGTGCACGTGATTGGTGAACTCGATGCCGTCGGTGATGACGGCCACGATGACGGCGCGCGGCGCCTCGCGACGCTCCAGGCCCTTCGACGTCTCGACGATCGCATCGAGCAGCGTCATGCCGCTGCCGCTCATGGGAAACAGTCGCCCGGCGCGATCGGTGAGGCGTTTGGCGTCATCGGTGTAGTCGGCGAGGATCGTCGGGCGGTCCGCCAGGCCGATGAGCGCGACGTGATTGCCGGGGGCCATCTTCGCGACGAATTTCGGGAGCGCCTCGCGGAAGAACGTGATCTCGTCGTCGGCCGATTGACTGTTGTCGATCAGCAGGGCGACGTCGATCGGCTCGGTGGCACGAGAGACGCGCAGCACCTCGCGGCGCACGCCGTCTTCGCGGACGACGAACGCGTCGGCATCGAGGCCCTGGACCGGTTCGCCGTTGTTGTCGACGGCGCTGACGAACAGCGAGCGTTCGCGGGCGTCGCCGCGCTGCGCCGTTGCGACCGGATCTGGTGTGAGCGAGGCCAGTGCGGCGCCCAGGAGGACAGCGACGAGGGTGCGGACGTGAATGGGTGTGCGCATAGCGGCGTGTCGACGGCGACGCTGGTTAGGGGCAGTATAGGTCTCGCTCGAGACGAGCGTCAAGCGCATGGATTGTCCGAAACTTATTGAAAACACGGAACTTGAGACAGGCTGGTGAACTTTTTCACAAAGCCAGCTATACTGATGGGCGGTACTGGGTCTGACGCGAGCGTTCTTGGTGCGTCGGCTCAGTTCGAGAGCCGCGGTTGCTCGGTCATACTGGCGACATGCGGAAGAAGAGTCGTGGGTTTCCGGTCGAGCGCTCCATCAGATCTCTCGAGGACAACATCACGCGCTCCGGATCGGTCATCGCGGCTTCGTACACGCTGGTGGGCGGTATCCTCCTGCTGGGCGGGATCGGATACGCGGTGGATCGATGGCGCGGCACGGCCCCGTGGTTTCTCTTGTCGGGGTTGTTGCTCGGAATGGTGGTCGGGTTTTACGAGCTGGCGAAGACGGTCTATAAACGATGAGCCCGATCGCGTGGATGACCGGAGCCGGTGTGACATCCTGGCTGGCGGTCACCGCGGTCGCCGGAGATCGGTTGAACCCAGAGGCGCTCTACGGCATGCTCGCCCCGTTGGTGGGCACGTGTCTGAGCTGGCTGACGGTCGAGCGGACGTATAAGTCTGCTCCCGAGCGTCTGACGGCCGTAATGATCCTGGGATTCGCAATCAAGTTGATGTTCTTTGCGGGTTACATCACGGTCATGCTGCGCGTGCTGTCGCTGAGACCGCAGCCGTTCGTCGCACTGTTCGTGAGCTACTTCATCCTCTTGTACGCGATGCAGGCGCTGTTTCTGAGGCGTCTGACTGTGCAGTGAGCCGAGATGCTTCAACCTGAGCACGCCGCCGAGGCGGCACAAAGCGCGGAAAAACTGAATCCCGGCGAAACCATCATTGGCCACGTCGCCAATTCGCCGATCGACCACCCGCTGATCCACCTGCCGACGATCGGCGGGATCGACATGTCGGTCACCAAGCACGTCCTGATGCTCTGGATCGTCGCTGCGGTGCTGCTCGTGGTCGTCTCACTCGCCGTTCGGCGCTACGCGCGGCAGGGCACGATGATCCCGAGGGGGTCGCTCATGGGCCTCATCGAGTACGTCACCGTTCGGGTGCGCGATGAGATCGTGGAGCCCGCCGTCGGCAAGCGCTGGCTCGACACCTACACGCCGCTGATCCTGTTGTTCTTCCTGTTCATCGTGACGTCGAATGCGATCGGCTTGATCCCGATCTTCGACCTGCTGGCGCTGCTGAACCACACTGTGCTGCACCTGCCGGAGGACGCATTCCTGACGCGGCTCACGCATGGCGGCGTCACCGCGACCGGAAACTTCAACGTCACCGCCGCGTTGGCGACCATCAGCTTCTTCGCGATCATCGTCGCCGGGGTCCGGGCGCACGGCTTCTTTGGCCACTGGAAGAACATGGCGCCGCACGGACTGCCGAAGCCGCTGCTGCTGATCCTGATCCCGATCGAAGTCATGGGCATGTTCGTCCGCCCGTTCGCGCTCACGATGCGACTTGCGGCCAACATGACTGCCGGCCACGTGGCGGTGCTCGCCGTCCTGTTCATGATTTTCATGATGGCCGACTCGACGCGGAGCGCCCTCGTCGGCTTCAGTATGGCGGTGGTGGCGCTGCCGCTGTCCGTCGGCATCTCCGTCCTCGAGGCGGTTGTCGTGGTTCCGGTCCAGGCCTTTGTGTTCACACTGCTCACGGCCGTGTTCATCGGCATGGCCATTCATGCTCACCACTGAGCTCGCTGCGGGCCAGGACCCGCCGGCGCTTTCGAAGGAGAACAGAGAATGACAGGCAACATCCTTGCACTTGCTTACCTCGGCGCCGCGCTTGGGGCCGGTTTGGCTGCCATCGGCGCGGGCGTCGGGATCGGCCGCCTCGCGGCCGGCGCCGCGGAAGCCGTCGGCCGTCAGCCGAGTGCGGCGGCGCAGATCAGCGGTGCCGTTTTGCTGCCCCTCTTCCTGCTCGAAGGCGTCGCCATCATCGCAGAGGTCGTCGCGCTGCTGATCGCGCTGAAGTCCTGAAGTAGGACGCGCCGAACGAAGTGGAGTCAGCATGAATCCTCTGGCGGTGCCCGATCCCGGGCTCTACGTCTGGACGATCATCACCTTTCTCGTGTTGCTGGTCGTGTTCAACAAGCTGGCCTGGCAGCCGCTCAAGGGTGTACTGAAGACCCGCGAGGAGTTGATCCGCAAGTCGCTCGACGACGCGCAGCAGGCCAAGCAGGAGCTGCAGCGTCTGAACGTCGAGTCGCAGAAGATCCTCACCGACGCTCGCCAGCAGGCCGACAAGATCCTGTCGGAGACGCGTTCGGACGCCAATCGTCTGCGCGACGAGTTGAAGCAGAAGGCGCAGACCGAAGCCGCTGGTGTGCTCAAGAACGCCCAGCGTCAGATCGAGATGGAGACCGCCCGGGCACTCCAGCAGATCCGCACCGAAGCCGTCGACCTGTCGGTCGCGCTCGCGTCGAAGCTGCTCGAGCGCAACCTCACGCGTGAGGACAACGAGCGGCTGATCGAGGAAACGTTCAAGCAGATCGAGGCAAAGAGACCGAGCTAGTCCGCCTCGCCATGTGAAATGACACGCGCCCGACAACGCGGTCTCGCCGTCGTCGCGGCGCTTGGCGGCGCGGTGCTGCTCGCCTACGCCGTTCGTCGGGCGGGCGTCGACGAGATCGTCGAGAGCATGCGGCGCCTCGGCTGGGGCGTCCTCGCGATCCTCGCTCTTGCCGGGGCGCGGCTGTTCCTGCGCGCCTGCGCCTGGCGCCTCTGCACACCGGCACACGCCCGACTCCCGATCGGCCGGGCGTTCAGCGCCTTTGTCGCCGGCGACGCTGTCGGCAACCTGACGCCGCTCGGCATGGCGGCCAGCGAACCGACGAAGGCGTTTCTCGTCCGGCATCGTCTTGCGACCAACGAATCGATCGCCTCGCTGGCGATCGACAACCTCGTTTACGCGGCCTCTATCGCGACGATGTTGGTCGTCGGTGTGGTGGTGGCGCTTGCGACCGTTCCGCTCCCTGTCGAGGGACGTGACGTGTTGATTGCCGCGCTCGTGGCGCTCGTCATCGGCGCAGTGGTGATGATGCGGTTGCTGCGAGGAACGTGGTCGCCCGAGGGGGGACAGCGTCCGGCGTGGCGCGAGGCACTCTCGCGAGTCCGTCAGTCGGTGATGGCGTTCTGGGCAGCCTCGCCAGCCCGTGTCGTCCAGGCATTCGCCTTCGACATGGCGTTCCACGTCCTGGCGGTGTACGAGATCTTCCTCACGCTCGGATGGCTGTTCGGCCAACGCCCGACGGTGGCCCAGGCACTGGTCTTCGAGGTGGTCAATCGCGCCATCATCGTCGCGTTCAAGTTCATTCCGTTCCGGGTCGGCGTGGATGAAGCCCTCAACGGAGCGCTGGCCTCGGTGATGGGATTGCCTCCCGCCGCAGGCGTGACGCTGGCGCTGGTGCGAAAGGCGAGAAACCTCGCGTGGACCGGGGTGGGCTTGCTGCTTATCGCCGGGGCGCCCGCTCGAGTTGCGCCAGGGCCGGATCCCCAGGGAAGCGCGCCCGCGCATCGGACCTGAGCGCCTCGGCGCGCGATCGATCGCCGAGGATCGTCCACAGCCTGGCCGCGACCGCATAGCCTTCCGGTGTCGGCGTGGCCGCCACGAGCTCGTTGAGGACGTCTTCGACCGCGGCGTCACGGTTGCTGGCGCGATAGAGCATCGCCAGACTCGTGTACGCCTGCAGGTTGCGCGGATACGCACGCAGCTCGTCGCGGAACTGTGCCTCGGCGTCGTTATAGCGATCGAGTCTGGCGAGCGACTCGCCGAGATACAGATGAAGCTCGGGGAACGTGTCGCCGTGCTCTTTCAGCTTCTCCGCGGCTTCCGTGAAACTGGCGGCCGCCTCTTCGTACTTGCCCTCGTCGTAGAGGATTCGACCGCGCACGAACTGCGACACCGGCAGCGTCGGATCGGATGACTGCGCGGCCTCGGCGTGTCGCGCCGCGGCTTCGGGATCCTTGTCGGCCAGGGCGACGCGCGCGGCCAGCTCGTGCGCGAGCGCAAGGCTGCGCGGCGCCTCGTGCTCGGCGAGCGCGACGGCGATCTGCACCTGTTCACGTGCGGCGGACGTCTTGCCAGTGCGAACGAGCGCATCGGCGAGCGCGAGCGCGCCAGCCGCCGAGTCGGGCCTCAATTCGCGGACAGTACCGAAGGCGCGAACAGCCTCATCGAATCGACCCATGCGCACCAGCAGATCGCCGAGCTGATAGTGCACCGTGGCGAGCGATGGGTGAGCGTGCACGATTGCCTGCAGCGCTCTGATGCCGGCGGAGTATTTCTTCTGGCCAATCAGAACGGCGGCGGCGCGGTGTGTCTCGACGGTCTGGCGCTCGGACGTTTCGTCGAGCCCCATGTCGCCGACCGGTGCCGCGCGAAACGGACTGAGATAGCCGAGCAGCGCATAGCGTTCTTCATCGACTGGCGGTACCGGCGCCGGCGGCACGATGGTGCTCGATGCGAGCAATTCATCGAGGAGCACGCGAAGCCGACCGGCTTCGGTCGATTCGCCACCACCGGTCTCACCTCCGGCCGGCGCGAGCGGGATGAGATCTTCGTCGGCGCCGCGGACGAATCGATAGTGCTCGCCGGTCAAGGCGAAGAGCGGATGACCGCCGAAGCGGTAATACGCCGCGAACGACTCCGCGTAGATCGGCCGTGGGGGAATCGTCGCGCTCTCGTCGTCGAGCACGGCGCGCAGCGAGCGCCCGCGAAGGTCCCCCGGGATCGGAGCCCGCACGAGGTCGAGGATCGTCGGCACGAGATCGACGTGCTGAACGGCGCTGAGCACGCGGCGTCCCGCGCCATCGCCCTTGGGCTGTTTCACCATCAGCGGCACGCGCAGTGCCGTGTCGTCGAGTGAGATGCCTGATCCGGTCTCGCCGTGGTCGCCGGCAACGACAATCGTCGCGTCGTTGTAGAGACGCCGTTGTTTGAGCGCAGCCGACAGCCTCGCGACAGCGGAATCGGCGTCGAGTCGATCGACCTGCACGAAGAGGAAGAACCGCTGACCGTTCTGCAGCTGCAGCCAGCGCTCGGCGGCGTCCAGCGTCAAGGCCCCAGCGCGCTCGAGCGCGGGCGTCTCGCCGACGGTGTTCGCGGGAATATCAGCGTCGAAGAACGAGAACCCCTGTGCCAGGCCGGACTGCTGTCGCAGGAGAAATGACGACACGGCCGCGCCGGTCGTGAAGCCGCGGTTGCGCAACAGCTCCGCGAGCGTCCTCGCGTTGCTGCTCAGCGTGAAGCCGGCCTCGTCGCGGACACCGTGATCGAGCGGCAGTCGTCCGGTGAGCATCGAGGCGTGCGAGGGGAGCGTCTGCGGAGAGTGCGCGTAGGCGCGCTCGAAGACCACCGATTCAGCGGCGAGCTCGTCGATCGCCGGCGTGTCGCTGCGCTCGGCACCGTAGGTGTGCAGCTCCGTCGCCGGGATGCCGTCGATCGACACCAGCACGATCGGTCCCTGATGCGCCGGCGATTCGCGGGCGTACCACCAGCCGACGGCCGCGGACGCGGCCACCGCCATGAAGAACAGCGCGATGATGAGCGAGGCGACCCCGCGTCGCGTTCTGGCCCTCGGACGAGTGGGCATCGATTACTTCGTGGCCGCGGCTTCCGCCTTGGCGGCGTCGAGCTCGGCCTTGGCTCGTGCGTTTTCGGGTTCGCTCGTCAACATCGTCGTGTACGACGCGATCGCGCGATCGAGCAGCACACGACGCGTCGCGGCGTTCTGTTCCTGCGCGGCTTTCTGCCGATACGCCCCGCCGACGACCAGGTTCATCGCCGTCAGCTTCGGATTCTGGTCGCGCACTTGCTCGTAAGCGCTGATCGCCTGATCGAGTTGGCCGCGATCCCGCAGCGCGTTCGCGGCGGCGATCTGCTGCTGAACGGTCTTGCTGAGCGCGTTGGGAATCGGTCCGAGATCACGCGCGAGCACGAATGGGATCGGCTGTGTGCCGCCGACGCGCACCGGCCACGGCGTCTGCGCTGGTGTGAAACCCGGCGATTCGGCGACGAACGTCCACGTGCCCGTGCGCAGTCCGATCATCGCCCATCGCCCTTTGTCGTCGGTCGAGGAGGTGATCTCTGGCGGGTACGCGTCGCGATTGATGGCGCGGATCGTCGCGCCCTTCAACGGCTTGCCCGCCTGGTCTCGTACGGTACCGGTTGCACGCGCCGACTGGGCGAACGCCGGCGCGGTCAGAACGAGGATGAGGATTGCGGCGCCGGCGGGAGCGAGATGTCGAAGAAAGGAGCGCACCAGTTCCTCCTGGACGCTCCATCTTATCCCAGGCGTTGGGCCCCTGAATCCGAGACTTTGTCCCCGTACATGCGGCTGTCGGCCTCGCGAATCGCGTCGCGCAGGCTCGAGTTGGGATCGACCGCGGCCACGCCGACACTCAACCCCATGTAGGGCGGCAGGCCCGCCGCGACTCGCTCACGTTCGAACCCCTCCTTGAGCCGCTTGGCTTTTTCGCTCGCCTCTTCCTCTGAGCACGACAACAGGAGCAGGAACTCGTCGCCACCCCACCGAATGGCATAGTCCGATTGACGAACCTGGCCGCGGAGCAGCGCGCCGATCATCCAGAGCAGCGCGTCGCCACGGTCGTGCCCGAGCGTGTCGTTGAGCCGTTTGAAATGGTTCACGTCGATGAAGATTACCGACAACGGCACACCGTAGCGGCGATGGCGCTCCATCTCGCGACGTTCGACCTCATCGAAGAACCGCCTGTTGTGGCATCCGGTCAACGGATCGGTGATCGCCAGCCGGCGGATTTCTTCATAAGCCCCGGCGAGTTGACGATTGGTGAGCCGCAATTCCTGCGTCATGTCCTCGAACACGAGCAGGTGCATCCCGAGCGCGACGATGAGCGTGTTGAGAACGGTGAAAGCCCCCAGCCGTTCTTGCCAACTCGTCAGATCCACCCACCATGAGGCGGCGATGCCGGCGAGGTTGAGCACGGACACGAGGAGAAGACCGGCACCGATCAGCAGCGCACCGGCATAGCGTGAGTCGCGCGCGAGCCGCAGATAGACGACCGCGCACCAGCCGAGCACAAGGGCCGTCACCACACCGCCGCTGATCACCACCGACGAAATTGGAAAGATGAACGGCGCCAGCAGGAACCAGAGCGCGCTGACCGCGATCGCATTCAGCCGCCCCGTCTCCCAGCGGATCGTCTGCTGCGGGAACGACTCGGCGGCCAGCAGCACGAGACCGGACGCCCACACGGTGAACAGCGCCGCAAGACCCGTGAGCACACGGTTCAACGTCGGGTCGGCGTAGGTGCGCGACGCGAGCCCGAGGGCCGCCGCGGTGAAGAGCCAGCCGCCGATCCAGTACACGATGAACGATCGTCCGCGATACAGATACAGCAGGCTGAGCATCCCGGCGGCGACGAGGGCGCCGTACGCGGACAGCACGCGAGGTTGGATCGCCACCGCTCCCAGACCGGGAATACTTCGGAGGGAATCGAGCGCGGCGAGACCGAGTGGATGGTCGGACGCCGCATGAAGGCCCGCCGGCGCGACCGCCGTCAGGATGAGTGCGAGCGAGAGAGCACGAAGCCGCCCGGCGGACACTAGTACAGTTGATACAGCATCACATAGATGACGACGCCGGTTACGGAAACGTAAAGCCAGAGGGGCAACGTCCATCGTGCGATTCGAGCGTGCGCGTCGAACCGCGCACGCAGGCCTCGCGCCGCGGTCATCAGCGCGAGGGGGACGATGACAGCCGCTAGCACGACGTGCGTGATCAGGATTGCGAAGTATATGACACGAATCGGACCTTGTCCGGCGAATGGACGCGACCCGGTGTGGAGGTGATAAATCACGTAGCTGGTCAGGAACAGTGCCGACGAGGTGAGTGCGGCGAGCATACAGCGCTTGTGCGGCGTCATCTGGCCGCGCCTGATGAACACGTAGCCGGTGGTGAGCAGCACACCGGAGATGGCGTTGAGCGTGGCGTTGAGCGCGGGAAGCTGGGCGACGAGTTCGGGGTTCACCGGTGGGCGTTCCGAGTCATCGCAGGAAAATGCGGTCGACGACCAGTGCGCTCCACAGCAGCGTCAGGTAGGTGAGCGAGAACAGGAAGAGACGCCGCGCGTTGGGCTGCGATCGGTCGCGCGCGAACAAGGCCGCGAGCCCGATGAACACGAAGCCGAGACAGCTCGCCACGATGCTGTACGGCGCGCCGGCGAGACCGACCAGTGCTGGCAGCAGGCTCACCGGCCAAAGTGCAGCTGCGTAGAGGAGAGCCTGATGTCCAGTGCGGCGCCCGTCCGGCTCGATCACGGGCAGCAACGGAATGCGGGCATTCGTGTAGTCGTCGCGATACATCCAGGCGATCGCGAGGAAGTGCGGCATCTGCCAGAAGAACACAATCCCGAAGAGCACCAGCGCCGGCACGGTGATGGTGCCGCTGGCGGCTGCCCATCCGATCACGGGCGGCAGTGCCCCTGGGATCGCGCCGATGAGCGTGGCGAGCGACGTGCGTGTCTTGAGCGGCGTGTACAACAGGACGTAGCTGGCCCATGTCACCAGTGCGACGGAGGCGGCAGTCACGTTCGCGCCGATCGCGAGCTCGAACAAACCGACGATCGACAGGAGGATCCCGAACCAGGCGGCCTCGCTGATACTGAGGCGTCCGCTCGGCAACGGTCGCCCGCGCGTACGCCGCATTCGCGCATCGGTCTCCCGTTCCCACACCTGGTTCAGCGCCGCCGCACCGCCAGCGACGAGTGCGGTGCCAACGAGCGTGTGCACGAGCAACAGCAGCGGCACACCGCCCGGTGAGGCGAGATACAGGCCGCCGAGCGTCGTAATCAGGACGAGCAGATTCAGCCGCGGCTTGGTGAGCGCCACCAAGTCCAGCGCACGCCGATCGCTGATCGCCTTCGTCGCTGGTACGCTCGCCGCCTCTGCCACCTGCACTTTCACATGCGCCCCTTCACACGTGCCCCCGACTGGGGATTGTGTAGGCCGTGCCTTCAGGCCCGGCGACCACATCCTGACGAACAACCCCACCGAGCGTCTGCGCAAACCGCGCGCGATGCGCCCGCAGCGCCAGCACGATGGTCGTCGCCAGGACGCACCCGCCCGTGACGACGTGCAGCGAGTTGATCAGCACCGCCTTGCCGGTGAGCACGGTCAAGGCACCGAGCGTGATCTGCGCCGTCAGTAGAACGAGCAGCAACAGGGACGGCCGCACGAGCTCCATCCGCTGGCGGTGATGATAGAAGGCATGTGCCGTCGTGGCGACGATGGACGTCGTCGCGATGAGCGCGCCGACGCGATGCGCGAAGTGAATGGCGATCGGCTGGCTCCAGGTCGGCGGAATCAGGTGGCCGAACGCCAGCGGAAAATCGGGAATCGCCAGCCCCGCGCCCGTATGCCGCATCGTCGCCCCGACGATGATTTGCCCGTAGACGATCGCGGCCGTCACGACCGCGATTCGTTGCAGGGCGCGATCGTCGGGCGCCGACCCCCATCGCGCGTATCCCGTCATCCAGCCTGGCGACGTTACCACCGCAATCGTCATGGTCAGGCCGAACACGATCTGCGCCAGGCCGGCATGCGCAATTGAAATCGGGTCGGGCAGCAGGAACAGCACCGTGAGCCCGCCCAGCAGTCCCTGTGTGATCACCGCGGCGAGCGCGATGTAGCCGAGCCGCCGCACCCACGCGCGCGATTCGGCCCGCCACAGCCACACTGCGAGCACGACGATGAGAAAGCCGACCGTGCTCGCAATCAGCCGGTGCGTATGCTCGAAGCGAATACCGCCCACCATCTTGCTGAGCGGAAACGTGAACATCGAGTAGCCATAGGTCGTCGGCCAATCAGGTACGGAGAGCCCCGACTCCGTGCTGGTGACGAGCCCGCCGGCGAAGATGAGCACGGCCGTGCAGGCGGCGACGAAGGCCGAGTAGAGGTGACGCATCTGCATGCCACTAGACCTTGAACGTGA
This sequence comes from Vicinamibacterales bacterium, assembly GCA_035649395.1. GTDB lineage: Bacteria > Acidobacteriota > Vicinamibacteria > Vicinamibacterales > UBA2999 > Gp6-AA40. The sequence continues at coordinate 1,781 of DASRJR010000544.1, read as the reverse complement.
ACGTGATCGGCTTGGTCTCCTTGGCGCCGAGCGTGACCATTTGTGTCATCGTGCCGAGCTTCTCGTGCCACGCCTCGATGGTGTAGGTGCCCGGGGGCAGGCCCTTCAGCGAGAAGGTGCCGCCCGCCGCACTCGTCGCGTAGAAGGGGTGCGCCACGACGCCGATCCAGGCGTTCATCCATTTGTGCACGTCGCACTTGAACGGCACCATCACTTCCGGCGCCGTGAACGTCGTCGTGAACTTCAGCCCCTTGAGCGCGAGGCCACGATTGAACTCGCGATTCGCCATGGGTAGTGCATGAACGTTGTGCAGCGTCTCATCGCTGTTCAGGATGTCGAGCGGTTGACCGACCTGAATCCCGAACACGCGCGGCTCGTACCAGCAGCCTTGCTGATCGAGGACGGCCGGCGTGGTGGGCACCGGGAACTTCAGATTGCCGAGCCCATCCTTCACGTACACGAATACGTTCTGCAGTCCGCGGCCATCGACGACGAACGTCCGCGTTGTTTTCGAGCCCTGCTTCGCGCAGTAGTCGTCGGACGCGAGGTTGATCGGCTCCGCTGTCGGCGGTTTGCCTTCGAGCGTGACCGTGCCCGTGATTGTCGCGGCCGTAGCCGGGTCGACAGGATTGGTGACGGGTGCGGCCGCAGGTGGCGGCGCGCTGGCTGGCTGAGTTTCACCGCCACCACACGCGACCGACGCTGCCGCCGCTATCACTGCCGCAAGAAAAAGAGTGCGCGCTCGGACGCTCATCGACACTGGACTCCGAAACAGACAATTATCTCACGCCGCCCGCGGCCTCGATTTTGCGCAGCACGCGGTCCTGGAACCATTGCGGGCTCCACCAGTCCACCGGCGTGACCTGCTGTCCGCTCACCAGCATCGTGAAATGCAGATGATCGCCGCCGGCCAGCCCGGTCATGCCGCTGCGGCCGATCTCCTGTCCTTTCTCCACCGTGTCGCCGACCTTGACGAGAATCGATGAGAGGTGTCCGTACAGAGACTGGATGCCGAGGCCGTGGTCGATGACCACGCAGTTCCCGTAGATGCCGAGGTCCGCCGCGTGCACAATGCGTCCCCGCTGTGACGCGACGAGCGAGACGTTCGCCGTCTTCGCCAGATCGAAGCCGAGGTGCACCTGCTGGTCGATGTCTTTGCCTTGATAGACGTAGGTGCGCGTGTCGGCGAACCGCGCTTCGACCTGTGAGTTGCCGAGCTGCTGGAAGGCGTCCTTGAACATCATTTCAGGCGCCGACTTCTTCGCGAGCTCCATCAGGTACTGGTTGTTCTTCCGCCGCAGGTCGCCGTTGATCTTCAGGAATCCGGTCACCAGGTTGTCGGTCGGGATCTTCTCGTCGGGTGCGTTGGCGGCGATGGCCGGCACCACGCGCCCCAGGAACTTGTCGTCGACGTCGATCCGGCTCTTCACATAGGCCTTGGGAAACACCTTGTGATCGAGCGGCGCCATCGTCTCGTTGCCGGCAGGGTCTTTGGCGAACACCTGAATCGGCACGTCCGGATTCTGGTTGTAGAGAAGCGCGAAGAACGCGACACGCAACGCTGGGTCACCGATACCGGCGCCTTTGGCCGGAAAGCCCGGGTATTCGATGTCGCCGACGCGAACTCCTGATGCGACGTCGTCGGGAGTCGCCCGATACACGACGAACTCGCTGCCGCCGAGGTTGATGAAGTGGAACATCGACATCACCGCCACCATCGGCGGCTGCAGCCTAACCTCGACGTCGCGCGTGGCCGTCGTCTCGACTTGGCGCAGCCCGTA
>DASRJR010000543.1:0-4128 GCA_035649395.1 Vicinamibacterales bacterium | reverse complement strand
TGGCCGGGCACAAGCGCGTCGGTTAACCGCGCGCGGACGGGCATAGGCGCCGCTTTCTTCGAGCTCGTAATCGTAGCCACGGAGCCCTCCTAAGCGGGCGCAATTCTATGTCGAAGGTGGGACCGAAGCCGCGCTGATCGCTTGGACGGACCAAGAACCAAGGCCTAAGCACCAAGGACCGATCGCGGTCTATTTTTTTGCGCCGCCTTCGGTCGCATCAGCACCGTCGATCGGAGCGCCCGTGCCCGACGATCCGAGGAACAGCTTTCGGCCGTCCGGGTACGTGATGTTGCGTCCGTTCGCGCGCATCAGCGTGTGGTCCCGCGCCTGGTAACCGTCGACGACCAGATCAGTCCCGACCGCGATCGATTCCTTCGTCACGCCGCGGCGCAGCAGCGAGTTGGGCGAGCCGCCCTCGATCATCCACACTTCCTTGCTGCCGTCCGGCTTGATCACCTGCAGGTGGATCCACGTGTGCGGGTTGACCCACTCGACCTTCGTGACCTTGCCCTTCAGCAGCAGCGGCTTGTTCGGATCGAATTCGGCGCCGAAGGCGTGATGCGCCACAGTTGGTACCGCGGCAGCGACGATCAGTCCGGTAATCGCAAGCAGCTTTCTAACCGTCATACGTCCTCTCTGTGGCCACCTGAAGGTGGCCCCTACGTGCGTCACTTCTTCTTCGCGGCCTCGGCTTCGCGGAAGCGCGCACCGCGGAGAATGCCCTCGAGCGCGTAGTTGTTCTCGTGGCACGCGTATTCGTAGATCGGGTCCTTCGTCAACGGCCAGACGTACTCGCCGGTCCACGGCTTCTCCCAGGTGGCCGGGTCTTCGATCGTGAACCGATACAACAATGCCTCGGGGCTGACGCGAGTGAAGCGTTCGACCACTCGCAGGTTCTCGGTCGAGCCCCGGAAGCGCGTCTTGTCGGTGAAGTTCGTCGTCTCGACGACGAGCGTGTCGCCGTCCCAGCGGCCGATCGAGTCGCCCATCCACTTGCGAATGTGACCCGGCAGGTGCGTCGCGTTCATGCGGACGATCCGCGCGTCGTGCACCATCTCGGTCAGGATCATCACGTAATCCTTCGTCTGCACGATCTGATGCAGGTTGTTGTAGAAGTAGTTCGGCAGCACTGGCGGCCCCGAGGTCGAGCCGAAGCCGAGGAGGCAGCGGTCCGACAGCGTGCGCACTTCGGGGTCGCTGTAGCTGTTCGGATCGCCGAGCCCTGGATCGTTCTCGCGCTGCGGCTCGTCCGACGTGCGCTGTGTGCGCGCTGCCGCGAGCCGCGTCCGGGCGGCGGCGGTGTACGCCGGAACGCGGCCGTCCGGTGGGTCGACGATCAGCGACGACCGCTTCTGGCCGTTGACGATCGTGTACGCGGATCCGGGATCGAGCCAGAACGTGTTGTAGCCGCCGACGTTGCCGGCGGCGCCCGTGGATCCGTCGCCTCCAACCGGCGGCGCTGCGCGATCCCCCTTGCTCGCCTGCGACGTCACCGCGCGCACCAGCGCGACCTGGCGCTCCAGCTTCCGGGCCTCCTCGTCGCTGAGCACGGCGGGCATGTTCGCGGGGCGCTCGACCGGTGTCAGAGTAGCGAGATCGTACGTACCCTGCAGATCGGGACGTCCGTCTTGAGTTCTTGGAATCGACGACGCGGCCGTCGGTTTGGCGGCCGGCTTCGGCGCCTGCCCGGTCAACGACGTCGTCGCGATCGCGACAACCGCGGCGGCGGTACCAATCAAGAAACGTGGACGCATATCGTTGCTTCCTATTTCAGCGGAGTCTTTCGCCACTTGCCGTAGATCATTTCCTCGACGAACTCGACGCACTTGAAGTCGAGCAGCTGCGCGTTCGCCTCGAGCCGCCGGTAGAGCGGCATCCGAATCGTCCATGGTCGCGTGAACACGCTCGCGTCTTCGATCGTGGCTTCGTAACTGATCACGTCGGGCGCCGTTCGGGTGTAGCGCTCGATGACGTGCAGCGCGTCGCTGTGGAAGTTGCCAGACCGGTCGAACCACGTTGAATCGTTCAGTCCCGTGACGTCGACGACAAACGTCTCGCCGTCCCAGCGGCCGACTGATTGACCCATCCACGACGACACCGGCGCTGGTCCCGGATCCTTCAGCAGGATGTTCCGCGTCGCGCCCGCGTACTCGTAGGCGATGAACATCGCGCTCGAGCTCTGAAGGATCTGCAATGGGTAGGGCATGTAGGTCGCGCGAGGGACACCCGGCAGATAGCATTTGATCTCCGGATCGCGCTCGAGCCAGCGCTCGCGATTTTCGTTGCGCGTCGCCAGCGCCTCGGGCTTGTACGGAATCTCGCCACCCTCGACAACGCCGAGGCCGGGCGGTACCGCGCCGACGGCGCCGAACGGCAGGACCGCAGCGGCCGGAACGGGGCCGAAGGGGCCGGGACGCAGCGCCAGCGCCGGCCGCGCCATATGCGCCTCGAGGTCGAAGTGCGCCTCGCCGAGCGCCTGCCAGACGCCGTTCAGATCGGGACGACCATCGGCGAGCCGCGGTGCGCGATACGCCGCCGTTCGCGATTGACCTGCGACCGGGATCGCAGCGGCCGTGATCAATGCACCGGCGACTGCGCTGACCAGTGCAATCGCGACGGTCTTCCACGTGGAGCTCACAACCTGCCTCCGTGATTCGTAGAGCAGTTCCGCGGAGGCTGAAGCCTCCGCTCTACGTTCTCAGCGACGCTTCGCTGCCTTCTTGGTGACCGCTCGCAGCTTGGTGACGCGGCGAGCCCTGGGCGTCGGCGCCAGCACGCCGGCGAGCGCAAGCGCGGCGATCTCGGCGGCCGCCTCATCGGCGCTCAGCCGGCCGTCGGTCCGGAACCAGCGCGGCAGCCAGAGGATCATGCCGATCGTGCTGAACGCCGCGACCGTGAGGTCGACGTCGCGCAGCCGTCCGGCGGCTTTCAGCTCACGCAGCGTCTCGCGCACGAGCTCGAAGTACTTGCGCTGCATCTCACGCACGCGCTTCTGCGCGAGCGGCGGCAGCGCCCGAATCTCGTCGAGCTGCGCGACCGAGCCCTCGGCGCGCGTGGTGATCCGGGCGTGCCGCATCACGATCTGCCGGAGCCGTTCTTCCGGGTCGCGCATCGACTGTGCCGGGATGATGACCTCGTCGCGCACGTTGTCGAGACCGAACAGCATGATCTCGAGGAGCAGCTCCTCCTTGCTCGTGAAGTAGTGGTACAGCCCGGCCTTCGTCATCTTCAGCGCGCGGGCGATGTCGCTCACCGAGGTCGCGTCGAAGCCGCGCTGGCGGATGATGCGCGCCGCCGTCCGGCAGATTTCGGCGCGGCGCGAATTGAGCGGTGAAGTCGCGAGGGGTTTGGATGCCATGTATCAACTGGAGTCGTGAGTTACTTGACGATCACCTTCACGTGCCCGGTCGTCCAGCAGCACTGGAAGCCGCCGCCGCCGTCGCCGGAGGTGTCGTTGACCTGCGCGCGCAGCACGTATTCGCCGGGCGCGGTGAACGTGGCGGTGGCGACAGTCTTGCCGTCCGTGGGATCCACTTTGGGTTTCGATTGATCGAACGTCACGTCGGCCGGCCCGCGGTACAGGCTCCAGGTGATCGACACGGGAGGAGTGTTCGAGCGCCGCGGCGCTGCGCCCGGCTCGATGTGGGCTTCATCCGTGACCCAGGCGGTGAGTGGCAGCGCGTTCGCCAGTGTCGTGGTCAACGAGGACGCCACGCCGCGTGGAGGTCCCTGCAACGCCGGGCCCTTGATCGAAAAACGCAAGACCGGTGGCGTGTTCCCCATCGCCGCGTCCTTGAACGGCTCCACCTCGTAATCGCGATGCAGCCCCAGAGGCACTGACGTGGTCTTGCCGTTGGCGACGATCGTCCAGGTCAGCTTCTTGTCGCCGAAATCAGCGGGCACCGTGATGGTGAACACACCCCACTGCCGACGCGGCAGGAAGTGTGTCGGCTGGCCCTGGTCGGGACCGCCGGGCTCGATCCGATTGTTGGGGCCGATCGGGATGTCGAGCGCTTCCTTCTTGTTGCGATTGAAGTACCCGACGAGCAGGTTGATGCTGCCGTCGGGGTTTCGGTACCAGCCTTCGTAGGCGGCGGTCACGCCTTGTCCGACGTCGCGGATCGGCTC
>DASRJR010000542.1:0-12139 GCA_035649395.1 Vicinamibacterales bacterium | reverse complement strand
ATCTGGCGGCCGCGCGCGACACCCCGACGCCGGGCACCTCTCGGTACGATCGCATCTACATCGTTCCCACCAGCCGCGTGACGACGAGTGCGACCGTGCTGCCGCCACCGCCGTCGACGGCGACACCCGTACCGCTCGTCGTCGACGACGATGACAACGCGCCACCGCCCGGGCCGGGACAGCGTGTGGTGCCTCCGCAGACGCTGCCGCCGGGCGTTCGCGTTCCACAGCAGGACGCGAATCGGTTACCACCGCAAGGGGAAGAGGCGCCCCCGCGGCCAGCCCCGACACCGAGCAATCCGTTCGGCGTCGCGCCCGGCAGCTCGACTCCCGGCGTGATCACACCGGCACCCACACCGGCTGGCCCGCCGCGGGAACGATAGCGGTAGTGCAGAATTCAGAATGCAGAATGCAGACACTGTCTGAATTCTGAATTTTGCATTCTGCATTCTCATTTCGCCTCGCGTCCTCCCGTACAATGGACGCGACTCACCGTCATGTCCGATATCGATCGTTTCAAGCCCGAGGATCGTCGCGGTGTCGATACGCTCTATCGACGTACGCACGGCGCCGACGCGGCTGAAGCAAATCGGTTCCGGTGGGACTGGCAGCATCGGCGCAATCCTCACAACGCCACCGGGCTCCCCGGCATCTGGGTCGCGCGTGAAGGGCCGACAGTCGTCGGGCACTACCAGACGCTGCCGGTCCGGTTGTCACTGAAAGGGCTCGAGGTCGATGGTGCGTGGGGCGCCGGCGCCTTGATTGCGCCGGAGCGCGATCAGCAAGGCCTGGACGAGGCGCTGGTGCGCGCGTGGGATCGCAACAGCGGCGCGGTGCTCGTGCTCGGCCGACCGGGAGAGTCGCGTCAGGTACTGGATCGGCTGCACTGGCCTGACTCGAACGTCGTGCCGGCCCTGGTCAAGCCGCTGACGCGCCGCGCGTTCCGGCTGCCGCATCTGCCGACGACATTCAACCGGTTGATCTCGGCGGTGACGCATCCGCTGGTGCAGATCGTCTCGCGAACGCGACCGCTGCGCGCCGAATGCGAACCGATTCGCCGTTTCGACGCGGCGTTCACCGCGCTGTGGGATCGGCTCGCGCCGAAGTTCGATCTCGCCGTGCGTCGCGATTCCGCGTATTTGAACTGGCGCTACATCGAGCCGCCGCACGTCCGCTATGCGGTCGTTGCGCTCAAACGCCAGGGCGAGCTGCACGGCTACGCGGTATACCGACACCGGCACGAACCGCTGGGCCGGGTGACGCTGCTCGTCGACTTCTTCGTCGATCCAGACGACGTCTCCGGGCTGAAGACGCTGCTGCGCTGGGTGGATCGCGCCGCGCGCGCCGAAGACTCGGACAAGGTGCGCTGCTCGGTGATGCACGGCGTGTTCCGGCGCGTGCTGCGCCGCAACGGCTACTTCAACGTGAAGTCGACGCTCGAGGTCTCCGTCAAGGTGAACGCCGTGCAGGTCCCGAAAGGGTTCTACGACGACACCGACGGCTGGCACATCACGAGCGGCGACTCGGATCAGGATCATTGATGCCCTTACGCGACCAGGTGAACGCCGACCTTACGGCGGCCATGAAGGCCAAGGACGCGGGCCGTTTGTCGGCGCTGCGCATGCTCAAGGCGGCCATCATGAACAAGGACGTCGAGAAGGGGCGCGATCTCGAGGACGCCGAGGTGCTGCAGGTCGTCGCATCGCTGGTCAAGCAGCGGCGCGATTCCATCGAGCAGTTCTCGAAGGCCGGCCGCACCGACCTGGTCGAGAAGGAGACCGGAGAGATCACCGTGCTCGAGCACTACCTGCCGCCGGCCGCCACCGCCGACGAGATCGAAGCGGCCGTGAAAGCCGCCATCGTCGAAACCGGCGCCGCCTCGCCGAAGGACATGGGCAAGGTGATGAAGGCGGTCATGCCCAAGCTCGCCGGCAAGAACGCCGACGGCAAAGCCGTCAACGAGATCGTCCGCCGCACGCTTGGCGCCTGAGCCGACTTCGTCGTCGCGACTCGCGCGCTCGGCGGCCTCGGCCGCCGCCGCCACGATCACCAGCCGCATCCTCGGCGTCGTTCGCGAGCAGGTGATCGCCGCGAAATTCGGCGCCGGCGCCGCGACCGACGCCTACAACGTCGCGTTCCGCATCCCCAATCTGCTCAGGGATCTGTTCGCTGAAGGCGCGATGAGCGCGGCGTTCGTGCCCACCTTCACGCGCCATCTCACGCAGTCGGGCAAGGAACCGGCGTGGCGGCTGTCGAACCATGTCATCAACGCCCTGATCGTGGTGACGGGCGCCTTGGTCGCGCTTGGCATCGTATTCGCGCAGCCGCTCATTCTGGCGTTTGCGGCAGAGGAATTCACCGCCGACACCGGCAAGCTCGCGCTGACTGTGCAGATGGCGCGCATCATGCTGCCGACGCTGACGCTGATCGCGCTGGCCGCGGCGTTCATGGGGATGTTGAACTCGCTGCACCACTACTTCATCCCCGCGCTGTCGCCGGCGACGTTCAACGTTCTGACGATCGTCTGCGCGTTCACGCTCGTGCCGTTCATGCCGATGTTCGGCCTCCAGCCGATCGTGGCGATCGCGATTGGGACGCTGCTCGGCGGCGTCGCGCAACTCGCGCTGCAATGGCCGACGCTGCATCGTGAAGGGTTCCGGTATCGCTTCGAGATCGACTGGCGCGATGAAGGCCTGCAGCGCATGCTGACGCTGATGGGGCCCGGGGCCATCGGCATGGCAGCCGCACAGGTGAACGTGTTCGTCAATACGCTGCTGGCCACGAGCACCGGCGTCGGCTCCGTCTCGTGGCTGAATTACGCGTTCCGGTTGATGTACTTGCCGATTGGGCTCTTCGGCGTGTCGATCGGGACGGCGACGCTGCCGACCGTTTCGCGGCAGAGCACCGATCGGGACTTCGCGGCCGTTCGAGAAACCGTGACCAACGGCCTGTCGCTGATGCTGATGCTCAACATCCCCTCGATGGTCGGCTTGATCGTGCTGGCGGAGCCGATCGTGCGGCTGCTGTTCGAGCGCGGTCGTTTCACCGCGGTGGACACGATGGCCACGGCAGCCGCGCTGCAGTTCTACGCGATCGGACTGGTCGGCTACTCGGTGGTCCGGATTCTCTCGCCCGTGTTCTACGCGCTCGGTCGCAATCGCACCCCGGTTCAAGTCAGCATCGCTGCCGTCGCCGTCAACGCCGCGCTGAACTTGGGGCTGGTGCGCGTGATGAGCTATCGCGGTCTGGCCCTGGGCACGTCTGTTGCGGCGCTCTTCAATGCAACGACCCTGTTGTATCTGCTGCGCGGGCACCTGCAGGGACTCAACGAGGCGCGGCTGATGGGCGCTGTGGCTCGCATCACGCTGGCCTCGGCGTTGATGGGCCTGGCCGCCCACTACTCGCGTCTGCAGCTCGAGGTGTGGATGCCGAGCGCCGCGGTTGCCGCACAGGCACTGCGCCTCGTCGCCTCGATTGGCCTGGCGGTGGTGGTGCTGGCCGCATCGGCGTGGCTGCTTCGCATCCGCGAGTTCACCGAGGGTGTTGCGATCGTGACCCGTCGTCTTCGACGAGTCCGGCAATGACGCGCCCCTTCGGCTTGCATCCCACGGTCCTGCTGCTGGCGGGCACGCATTTCATCCTCGACGGCTACGGGAACATCCTGGCGCCGCTGCTGCCGCTGCTCATCACACAGCTCGATCTCTCGCTGGCAGCCGCCGGCGCACTGCAGATGTGTTTCCAGCTGGCGAGCTCGGTGTCACAGCTCGGGTTCGGCCATGTCGCTGATCGATGGCGGCCGCGCGTGCTCCTCATCGCCGGTCCGCTCATCTCCGTGACGTTCCTGCCGCTGGTCGGCCTCGCCCCTGGCGCAGTGGGGCTCGCGATTGTGTTGATCGTCGGAGGCCTTGGTGCAGCGGCGTTCCACCCACCGGCCGCCGCGCTCGTGTCTCGCTACTCGGGACAGCAGCGCGGGCTGGCGATGTCGTTCCACATCACGAGCGGCACGCTCGGACAGGCCATCGCTCCCATCGCATTCGCCCCCTTCGTCCAGGCGTTCGGCCTGCGGGCGACGCCCATCCTCATGGTGCCTGCGCTCACCGTGCTCGCCGTCGCGCTGCTGCGCCGGGTGCCACGCGTCGAACGCTTCCACCAAGCCCACAGCAGCGGAGGCATCAGCGCGCTGCGCCCGTATGCGCGGCCGCTCACCCTGCTCTACCTCATCGTTGTGCTTCGCACGCTGACCTCGATGAGCTTCGCGACATTCGTTCCAGTGATGCTCACGCGTCGTGGGCTCACGCTCGCGGAAGCTGGCACCGCTGCCTCGTTGTATTTTTTTGCGACCGGGCTCGGGGGGTTTTTTGGCGGTCCGTCGGCCGATCGGTTCGGAGCGCGCCGCGTCATCATCGCGTCGCTGGTGGCGTCGGTGCCGTTACTCGCGCTCGCACCGCAGCTCTCGGGCTGGCCGTTCGTTGTGACGCTCGCCGCAGGTGGTTTGCTGCTGCAGTCGACGCTGCCGGTCAACGTGACGTTCGGCCAAACGATCGCCCCGATCAGCGCGGCGACGGTGTCGTCGCTGATGATGGGATTCGCGTGGGGCGTGGGCGGGCTCGCCTCCCCGTTTGTCGGGCTGCTTGCCGACCGCATCGGCATCGAGCGCACCCTGACTGCCATGGCAGCCGTGCCGCTGCTCGCCGCGGCGCTGGCCGTGCCGCTGCCTTCAGGAAAACGCACGTCGCCTCACGTGAGTGCGGGAATCGTCACGCCAGAGCCGGTGAGCATGGATGTTGCCGACTAGGCACCGTTTGCGCCAGACTTAATGGTGCATACTCCCCGCGCGTGGGTCGGCCGCTCCGTGGTCGCGGCCGGCAGATTGCTTACGAGACTCATTTAAAGCGGAACTCTTCCAGTTCAGACTTTCCACTAAGTCATGCGAGGGCGCTACCCAGCTCCGTCGGGCATTTCTTACGCGTTCGGCCCCGGTCCGGTGACGCCCGCGGTCAAAGCGCTCCTCATCGCGAACATCGGGCTGTTCGTCGTCACGTTCTTTCTGCCGCAACTGCTGCTGACGTTCGGACTCCGGCCGCACGCCATCTTCCAAAGCGGTGCGGTCTGGCAGATCGTCACCTACATGTTCATGCACGGCAGCCTGTCGCATGTGTTCTTCAACATGCTGACGCTGTGGATGATCGGTGTCGAGCTCGAACGGATGTGGGGCACGAGGTACTTCACCAGGTTTTACTTCGCCGCCGGCCTGGGCGCCGCCGCGACGCAGATCATCCTCGGCTTCCTGCCTGGATCCATCGGCACGCAGTTCTACGAGCAGTCGACCATCGGCGCGTCGGGGGCGATCTTCGGGCTGCTGCTCGCCTTCGCCCTCTACTTCCCGAGCCGTCCGTTCCTGGTCTTCTTCATCTTTCCAGTGCCGGCGCGGATCCTGGTCATGGTTCTGGGCGCCATCTCACTGTTGATGGCCATCAGCGGCGCTGGTAGTGGCGGCGGCGGTGTCGCCCACACGGCGCATCTCGGCGGACTCGTCACCGGCTATTTCTATTTGAAGGGCAAGCGGATCAACCTCATCTCCGAGATTCAGTACCGCTACTTGAAGTGGCGCATCAACCGTATGCGCAAGAAGTTCGACGTCTACTCGGGAGGTCGAGGCGACGACGTCAACCGACGCGTCCACTAGAACCAGGCGGGTACGCGGACCGGCAATCACTCCACGCTGGAATCAATCCAATCCTCGCGAAGCGGGCTATACACGTCCAGTTCGAACGTATCCTCGAGCGCCTCGGCCTGGTGCGGTGTGCCTGACGGGATGTGGATCACCTCGCCTTCGCGCACGATGATCTCCTCGCCCTCCACGAGAAAACGAAGCGCACCCTGCAGCACGTATGTCATCTGCTCGCTGGCGTGTGCATGCAGCGGCACCAGCGCGCCGCGTTTCAGATAGGTCTGGGCGAGCATCTCGCGATCGCCGGTGACGATCTTGCGCGAGATCATCTCGGTGATCTTCTCGAGAGCGATTTCATCCCATCGATGCAACGGTGCTGCCATGCGACTTTGGCTCTGGGTGTTGGGCTTTGCGCTTCCGGCTTTGGGCTCCTGGCTCACGTCGTTCGGATGTCGAAGACAGAGCCAGAGGATAGTGACATAATTTTATTTTGATGAAAGGGCCGGGCCTGGCAAACGGCGCGGAGACGCGCGCCTCGGGCGCCCACGCACGTCGCCGCGAACACGAAGGCTTGACGCGCGACGACCTGCTCGGCGCTTACCGTCTCATGCTCCTGTCGCGAACGATCGACGACAAGGAGATCCAGCTCAAGAATCAGAGCAAAGCCTTCTTCCAGATCAGCGGTGCCGGTCACGAAGCGATCCTCGTGGCGGCGGGCCAACATCTGCGCGGCGGCTACGACTGGTTCTTTCCTTACTACCGCGACCGCGCGTTGTGTCTCACGCTCGGTTTCACGCCGCTCGAGATGTTCCTCGCCTCCGTCGGCGCGAAAGACGATCCGGCAAACGGCGGCCGGCAGATGCCGTCGCACTGGGGACACCGGCGGCTCAACATTCCCTCGCAGAGCAGCTGCGTCGGCACCCACTGCCTGCATGCCGTCGGCTGCGCCGAAGCCGCGGTGATCTACAGCCGCGTCGCCGCGATCGAGGATCGCGAGTCGAAGTACCATCCCGACGAGATCGCCTACATCTCGATCGGCGAAGGCGGGACGAGCGAGGGCGAGTTCTGGGAATCGCTCAACACGACCTGCCAGAGGAAGCTGCCGATCGTCTACCTCGTCGAGGACAACGGCTACGCGATCTCAGTGCCCGTCGACGTCCAGACGCCCGGCGGCGACATCTCCCGTCTGGTGGACGGTTTCCCCAACCTGCGCGTGCTGCGCTGCGACGGCACCGACTATCTCGGCAGCTACCGGACGATGCGCGACGCGGTGACGCACGCGCGCGAACGCAAAGGGCCTGTGCTCGTTCACGCCACGGTAATTCGCCCCTACTCGCACTCACTGTCGGACGATGAGCGGTTGTACAAGACAGGAGGCGAGCGCGAAGCCGAGGCCCGACGCGATCCGCTGGTGCGCATGCGTCAGTTCCTCAAGAGCGAGGGACTCGCCACCGACGAGGATTTCGCCGACGTCAAAGCATCGGTCGAACGGGAAGTGAAGCAGGCCGCCGACGAAGCCCTGCAGGCGCCGAAGCCCGAGGCGGCGAGTGCGCAGACGTTCGTGTTCTCACCGGACGTCGACCCGACGTCATCGGCGTTTGCGACCGAGCCGGCATCCCAGGGCAAGCCCGACACGATGGTCGCCGCGATCAACGCCACGCTGAAAGACGAGATGGCGCGCAACCCGCGCATCGTCGTCTTCGGGCAGGACGTCGCCGACGTCAGCCACGAGGAATCGCTGGGCGCCGTCGCCGGCAAGGGCGGAGTCTTCAAGGTGACGCACGGGCTGCAGCGTCTCTACGGCAGCGACCGCGTGTTCAACTCGCCGCTGGCCGAAGCGAACATCGTCGGCCGCGCGGTCGGGATGGCGCTGCGCGGCCTCAAGCCGGTCGTCGAGATCCAGTTCTTCGACTATATCTGGCCGGCCTTCATGCAGATTCGCGACGAGCTCGCGATGATGCGCTATCGCTCCGCGAATCACTGGTCGTGCCCGGTGGTGATTCGGGTGCCGATCGGCGGCTACTTGCGAGGCGGCGCGCCGTACCACAGCCAGTCGGCCGTGGCCATCTTCGCGCACACGCCGGGCATTCGCATCGTGCTGCCGTCCAACGCGCACGACGCTGCCGGCCTGTTGCGAACGGCGATCCGCTGCGACGATCCGGTGCTCTTCTGCGAGCACAAGCACCTCTACCGGCAGACCTACAACAAAGGCGTCTACCCCGGTCCCGACTTCATGATCCCGTTCGGCAAGGCCGCGGTACCGCGCGACGGCACCGACATGGTGATCTTGACGTGGGGCGCGATGGTGCAGCGCTCGCTGCTCGCGGCGCAGCAGGTGGCCCGCGACCGCGTCAGCGTCGCCGTCGTCGACCTGCGCACGATCGTACCGTACGACTGGGAGACCATTGCGGCCTACGTCAAGAAGACGAGCCGCGTCATCGTGGCGCACGAGGATCAGTTGACCTGCGGCTTCGGCGCCGAGATCGCGGCGCGGATCTCCGACGAGCTGTTCGAGGACCTCGATGCGCCGGTCAAGCGCGTCGCCTCACTCGACTGTCCGGTCGCATACGCGCCGGTGCTCGAAGAAGAGATCCTGCCGACCACGGCCGACGTGGTGGCTGCGATTCGCGGTCTCGCCGCTTACTGAAGTCCTTGGGCCTTGGTTCTTCGTTCTTGGTCCGTGCTTGGTTCTTGGTCCGTGCTTGGTTCTTGGTCCGTCCATAGTCCTTGGTCCTTCGTTGATGGCGTTTGAGGTGCCCTCGAGCCGGGCGCGGACATAGGACCAGGGACGAGGGACGGACCGAGGACCAACGGACGGACCAGGCACTAAGCACCAAGAACCAAGGACCATCCCGATCGTGATAAACACGTGACCGTGGGCTCTATCCGCGCGTTCCTGGTCGCGCTCGCGCTACTGGCGACGCTCGCGCGCCCTCATGCCGCACTTCAAGTCGAGATCCTGAGATCGGTCGGCGGCCTGCCGCCGCACATCGTCGGCACGTTCGAAGAGCCGATCGACTTCAAACAGGCGAAGAGCGGCGAGTACTACATCTTCGACCGGCGCGGCCACACCGTGCACACCGTCGATGCCGCGCGCACGACATCGAAGAAGGTGCTCGAGATCGGATTCGAGGATGGCCGGGTCATCCAGCCGAGCGGCTTCGACCTGGCGCCGGACGGCCGCTTCGTCGTGGCCGACGTGCCGCGCTCGCAGCAGCGGGTGCAGACGTTCGACGCCACCGGACGGCTGCTCACCGGATTCTTTCTGCCCGGCGCACCGGCCGCGCGCGTGGTCCTCGGCAATCTGATGTTGAACGGCGCCGGCTCCGTACAGTTCGGCGCCGAGACGCTGTTCATCAGCCACCCCGAGAGCGGTGCACTGTTCACCGAATACACGCCGAGGGGCTCGGCCTTCCGCAGCATCGGGCGGCTGCGGTCCACGGGATTCGAGGACGATCGCGATCTTCACGTGGCGCTGAACGCGGGCTTGCCGCTGCTCGATCCGACCGGCGGCTACTTCTACGTGTTCATCACCGGCCGGCCGATGTTCCGCAAGTACGACGCGAACGGCACGCTGTTGTTCGAGCGGCACATCGAGGGGCGTGAGCTGGACCCGCTGCTCGACGCGCAGCCGACGCGCTGGCCCAAGCGCCGGGTGCAGGATCGCGAGGTGCCGTTCGTGCCGCCGATCATTCGCGCGGCCGCCGTCGATGCACGCGGCAGCTTGTGGATCTCGTTCGTGGTGCCATTCACTTACGTGTACGATGCGAGCGGCGACAAAACGAGGACGGTGCAGTTCAGCGCCGCGGGGATCATCGCCCCGGCGAGTCTGGCGTTCGGCCGCGACGGGCGGCTGCTGGTGACACCGGGGTGCTACGAGTTCGACCCGCGCTAGGACACCCACAGTTCCTGCCAGAACACCGGCACCCAACCCGCGCTGCCGTTGCGCAGCAGGATGAGGAAGCCGCGGCCGGCCAAGGAGTCGGTCGATTCACCGCAATACACCAACGCCTCACCAGCCGCTCGATCGATCACCGGCACGGAGAGTTCGACCAGCGCCGTCGCGGAAGGAAACCGTTGGTAGAACGCGGTCCAGATCCAGGCCGTCTTCCCCATCTGGTCCAGTTCAGCCCGGCTGACAAGATCCGCACCGAGCTGCCGAGCCTCGTCTTCGGTGAATTGCGATCGTGTCACGTTGACGCGGAGGTATTCCTGAAGGAGCTCCGCACGAAGTCCCTGAATCATTTTGGGGAGACGCTCGGCCAGACCTGGCGCAGGCGCGTACTGCCACCACGCCTGTTCGATCGGATTCACGACCTCGCGCAAGAGCACCGGCTGGTCCCCTTTGCCCCCAGGACGCCCGCTCCCCCTGCATCGGGCGTCCTGAAGCACCGCGCGATAGACGGCTTGACGATCTGTCCGCTCTCTCGGGTCTGTGGCCTGCAACGCGGCCACGATGACGGCGGCCAGTATCGAACCCGTGCTCATGGAGTACCAGGTCATGGGACTACATTACGGAATCATTGGACGCGCGCCTCGAGGCGTTCGGCGAGTGTCTCGAGGTTACGCCACCCGTAGCCGACCGAGACGACGCTCGCGCCGCCGAACTCGTCCTGCCGCTCCTCGCGCAGCAGCTCGCCACCGATTCGATCATAGAAGCGCCGATACGGATTGTCGCGTATAACCCACAGACGCAGCGATGCGTGCCCACGTTCGCTCAACCAACGCACGACGTGCCGCAGCAGACGGCTGCCGATTCGGTGTCGCTGCATTCCTGGAAGAACGTAGAGGGCATCGAGCTCGGCAGCGAAGTCATCGTCGGTGGTCACGCGGATGAGCGCGACACCGACTACGTCCGCGCCGTGATCGGCGACGAAGGCCGCAGTCGACGTCGGCAGACTCTGCAGAAGTTCGCGCGTGTTCGCTTCATGCTGCTGGTAGCTGAGTGAATCAAGGAAGTCCCCGGGCAGAATCTGCGCGTAAGTCGACTTCCAGACGTCGACGAGCACTTCGGCGATACCTCGGGCGTCAGAACTCGTGGCCGAACGAACCGTGATGAGATCGTTCATCTCCCGGCGGCTCACGAGTCGGCCGACTCGAGAGTTGCCGCGCTGTCAGTGCGCCCCGTGCTCCCTGTCGATAGAGGCGGAGGAGCGGCCCCGCCAACAACGCCAGCACCAACACACTGAAGGCAAGGCGCTCCAGATGGCCGGGTGGTGCCGTCGCTTGTTGGGCGATTCCAATCGCGAACGGTGACAGATCCAACGCGGTGACCTAGTGTCCTGGATCCGTGATTTCTATCAAAAGTTCGCGCATGCGCCGTGCACCTGGAGCGTGCGGGTGCCGAAGCGGCGCATCTTATCGAGGATCTCGTCAGCCGTCTTGGTCCATCGAAACGGTTTCGGGTTGTCATTATGCGCGGCCACATAGGCTAGGATCGCGTCGCGCAATTGCGACACGCTCGTGTGCGACCCGCGCTTGAGCGCGCGTTCGGTGAGGACCGCGAAGAACCGCTCGACGAGGTTGAGCCACGAGCCGTACGTCGGGGTGAAGTGGAGATGAAAGCGGGGATGCCGCAGGAGCCATCGATGCACTGGCGGGGCCTTATGCGTGGCCAGGTTGTCGAGCACGACGTGGACGGCGAGGTCGGGATCGACGTGCGCGTCGATGTCACGCAAGAAGCGGACGAAGTCCTGAGCTCGATGCTGCGGTTTGCAGCGCGCGATCACTTCACCAGTGGCAACATTCAGGGCCGCGAAGAGGTCGAGCGTGCCGTTGCGCAGATAGGTGTGGGTGCGCCGCTCCGGCGTCCCGAAGTCCATCGGCAGAATCGGTTGCGCGCGTTGGAGCGCCTGGATCTGCGACTTCTCGTCCACGGCAACGACCACGGCATTGGTCGGCGGATTCATGTACAACCCAACCACGTCGCGGACCTTGTCGACGAGTTGCGGATCGGGCGACATTTTGAACGAGCGCGTCAGATGCGGCTTCAGCCCGAACGTGCGCCAGATCCGTCCGACCAGCGTATGACTGATGCCGGCCTTCTCCGCCATCGTGCGGGTGCTCCAATGCGTGGCGCCCGTCGGCGTCGTCTCCAGCGTCCGCACCACGACGGCTTCCACGTCGGCATCCGACACGGTGCGCGGTGCCCCGACGCGCGGCTCGTCGTACAGGCCCTCCAACCGACCGACGATGAAACGCGTGCGCCACTTGCCGACCGTCGCGTTCGTCGTACGGTACCGGCGGGCCACCGTCGTATCGGTCACGCCCGCCGCGCACGCCAACACGAGGCGGGCACGGAAGGCGACCGCCCGATTCACACGCATCCGCTTCGCCAGGCGCTCCAACTCGGTGCGCTCGTCAGCGGTCACTACCAACGCATGCTTCTTCGGTCGTCCAGTGATCGGCATGCCCCTGTTAGATCACACGACGATACTTTATTGCAATGGAATTCGTTTCCAGGACACT
>DASRJR010000541.1:0-3957 GCA_035649395.1 Vicinamibacterales bacterium | reverse complement strand
GCGGCTGGCACCGAGGGCGACGCGAATGCCGATTTCACGCGCGCGCTGGCTGACCGAGTAGGTCACCACGGCGTAGATACCCGTCAGCGCCAGGGCGAGAGCGGCGAAGGCGAAGCCGGCGATGAGAGAGAGGCTGAAGCGACGGGGCGCGAAGGCGTCCGAGAGATAGCGGTCCAACGGCCACACCTGTGATGCCGCGACGTCAGGATCGATCCCGCGGACGATCTTCGTCACGCTCTCGACTATCGACCGCGGGTCGCTGGTGCTCCTCACGATCAAGAACATGTTGCCTGCGAACGTTCGGCGATCGCGTCGAATTCACGATGCCGCCGGGTGGTATGGCGCTGTGGGTGCGGTTCCGCACCAGCGCCGACGTCGACGCGTGGGCGTCACGCAGCATTGCTCATGGCGTGTCGTGGTACACCGGCCGCCGATACGCGTTCGATCGCCGGCCGAAGCCGTACTCGCGTTTCAGCTTCGCGTGGCTCAACGAGCGTGAGTCGTCCGAAGCGGTGCGGCGGATGGCCGTGGCGATGCGATGAGTCCGTGGGGCCGCCTAAAGGCACCGCATTCGTGGGGGCCGCCTTCAGGCGGCCCGCCCATCAATCCCAGCGTCCGATCGTCTTGCCGTCGGCGAGCTTGGCGCCGACGAACGCGCCGGCAGCGGTCCCATCCTTCATCGGGTTGAACCGCACGGTCACCTCATCGCCCGGCTTGAACGTGGTGCTGCGCCAGCCCTGACGCGAGAGCGTGTTGGGACTCCCGCCCTCGAGGCTCCACTCTTTCGGCGCGCCGTTCTCCTGCGTGATCACCTGAATCCAGATGTGCGGGTTCGACCACTGCAGTTCCTTCACAGTCGCCTTCAGCTCCACCACTTTCTCACGATCGAACATCGCGCCGGAGTGATGGGCCCGAAGGGGCGAGGACGCGATCGCCCAGCCCGCGACCGACAGCAGCACGACCATCAACGTCGATTTCATCGCACGCCTCATTCCATCGGCTTCAATCGACCACCTTGTCGATCGGTTTTCCGTCGGGTCCAAGTGTCAGCGTCTTGCCGGTGGAGCTGACCGGGTTGCGGTTGTTCTCCGCGCACGCGTAATCCCACGCCCACGTTCCCGCGGGCTGCTTGCGATATCGTTTTGTCACGCGCCATGGCGCCTTTAGCGCTTTCGCGTCTTCGATCACCATCTGCGCTTCCAGCGTCATCGGATCGATCTTGCGCATCCGTGTGGTCGCACGGCTGGCGTCGCTGAGAATCAGGCCGGTGCGATCGACGAGCACGTCCTTGCCGCTGAAGCCCTTCAGGCTGATCGTCGTGAAGACGAGCGTATCGCCTTCCCAGTGTCCGACGGACGCGCCGCTGTAGGTCGGCCAGAGATCGGCGGCATCCGGATGCTTGCGGCCGTCGGTGTAGATACGCAGGATGTTCGGTCCGTTCTCTCCCAGGATGATCACCTTCTCGGGGGTGACGGCGAATTCATAGACGTCCGGCAGGTTCATCAGGCGCGGAAATCCGTGCGGCGTCCCGCAGAAGCTGACCGGATCGGGCAGCGTGCCCTGCTTGATCATCTCGATGTGCTTCCGGTAGAGCGCTTCCCACTCGTCGTTGTACGGGGGGAACTCGCGGACGCCCGGCTCACCGGCGCGGCCGTTCTTCGGCTGAACCGTCGAGCCGTCAAAGACGGTCGGCCCGTCCAGCGTCCACGCGCCGCTCCAGTCGGGAAGCGTCGCCGGCTTCGCCGACTGACCACTGACCAGCGCGATCGTCAGCACACAGATGGCTCCGCATACCGCTGCTCTGACCGTCATTGCCGTTCTCCTCGTGGAGATTCTGGCGCAGTTGCAGACAAACGCCAACTTCAGCCTTTGTAGTGTCCGCCTTCAGGCGGACCGGACGCTTCATGGTTGGGCGAGTAGCATGGTGAAATGGCCACCGTTCAACCGACCATCGTGCGGATCTGGCGCGGCCGCACGCGCCGCGATCGCGCCGACGAATACGAAGCCTACAACTATGAGGCCGGCATCAAGCCGTTGATGGAGAAAGCTCTCGGCGTGCAGACGCTGCGCGAGGATCGCGAGCACGAGTCCGAGTTCGTCACCGTCTCCTATTGGGAGGGCATCGACGCCATGACGCGCCTCACCGGCGGCAACCCGACCGCGGTGCACCATCTCGAACGGGATGCCGAGTTCCTGATCGAACTGCCGACGAGCGTGCAGGTGCTGCACTTGCGGACGACGCACGGCGATACGGGTGGCTCGCGTTGATATAGCGCAGAGGAGGCAGAGCGCACAGAGTTTACAACGCAGGGATCACGGAGTGAGCATCGGACGGATCGCGCAGACTCCGCTACGCATGTATGCCGGGTGGGACCTCTGGATCGAGAGGACATCGTTATCACGACCGCCACATGAATCTAAGGCGTTCGTGATAACGATGTGCTCTCGATCTAGACCGCGCAACGCGCGGCCGGCCCCAAGGGCCGGCGCCCCACCCGGCCTTGTACGTGGGAATTCGATCGGCTCTCCGTGATCCCCGTTCCTCCGTGTTGATCCTTCCTCCCGCTCGCCCCGCCCTCTCGGAGATCCGAACAGGTCAGCCTTTGAGTTGTTGAATCGAGCGGGAGAGGTTGGCTCTCGCGGCGGCTTCGTACCGAGTGCGGAAATGCTCAGTCGTGTAGAGGTCCGGGCGCCGCAAGAAACCCTCGAGGATCTCGCGCCGCTTGCGTTTGAAGAGGAACCCGGGCACCCACGAATACTCCTCTCGCACCTGACGTTCGTACTCGTCGAAGCGCTCGGCCGGCGCGCCCAGAATGGCGAGGTCGACGTCGACGAGCAATGCGGCGTCGTTCGAACACGGCAGCGCGTCGTGCTTGGTGGCCAGAATCAGATCGCGCACGCGCTCGCCGACCGCATCCGCGAGTCCTGCTGCGGCCACCGCCGCCTGCGACCACTGCGCACTCTGCTCTTCATTGTCGGAGCTTCGAACGTCGTAGATCGCATCGTGAAACCACAGCGCGAGCTCGACTTCACTCAGACGCTCCGCGAGGCCTCGCGCTTCGTCCAGCTTGGCGAAGCACTCGTCGAGATGTTGGACGGTGTGATACTTGCGGTGCGGCTCCGCATACCGACGCATGATCTCGGCAAACAACTCGTCATCGGCTTCGTCGACGCCCAGCTCCGTCCATGTCCCGCGCCATCGAGTGATGTCTGGCATGTTCAATCCCGGATCCGCCATTCCGATGGCACGTCAACGAAGCTGCAATCGAGCTGCTGCATCGACGCGCAGCCGAGCAGACGCATCGTCCGGTGGAGATCGGCTTTGAGGATCGCGATCGCGCGGGCCACGCCAGGGCCGCCGGCCGCGCCAAGCGCCCAGCCGTAGGCGCGACCGATCAGCACCGCTTTCGCGCCCAGGCACCGCGCCTTCACGATGTCGGCGCCGCGGCGGATGCCGCCGTCCATCAGCACGTCGACGCGATCGCCCACCGCGGCGACGACTTCGGGAAGCACACGCAGACTGCCCGCGACGCCGTCGAGCTGACGGCCGCCGTGATTCGAGACGATCACGGCATCGGCGCCGGCATCGACCGCCTGACGCGCGACGTCGCCCGTCTGGACACCTTTGACCACAATTGGCCCGCGCCACGCGTCGCGGATCCACGAGAGATCCTTCCAGGTCACATTCGTCTGCGCGAGCAGGACGCTCGTGTCGCCGCACGGCATCGCACCGACGTCGGGCAGCTCGACGTTCGGAAACACGCGCGGCGCGCCGTCGGACAGGTAACCCATCAGCCAGCGTGGATGCGTCATGAGCTGCCAGACGTGCGGCAGCATCGTGCCGAGGCCTCCCTTCAACAGCGGACCGGCGCCGCGGCGCACATCGCGCTCGCGCATGCCGCTCACCGGCGTGTCAATGGTGACGGCAAGCACCGAGTAGCCGGCCGCACGCGCACG
>DASRJR010000540.1:0-6793 GCA_035649395.1 Vicinamibacterales bacterium | reverse complement strand
TGCTCGACCGCAAAAGCGCCGGCCTTGGCGTCCGCTTCCGACGAGAACGGATCGATGTTCCCCTGCCGGTTCACGCGCACCGACGGCATCAGCGCCATCGGCGTATCGAACGTGCTCGGCTGACAGCCGGCGGGATCCTTCGAGTGATCCACACATTGCCCCTCGAGCACGCCAGGCGGCATCAGCAATGCCGCGCCCAGCGCCAGCGCTCCCCCGATCATCGATCTCCGCATCGCACCTCTCCTTTAGCCGGGTGCAAGTCTACGCTGTTCTCGGCGGGTCTAAAGGCCCGCCTCGATGCCCGTCAGATAACGGAGCTTACGGAGGAACGGCTTAACAGGAGGAACGGGGAAACGGAGGTCAGACAGAGCAGCCATACTGCGAGCGACTTTCCGAGCGGGTGGGGCACTGGTGGCTCGAAGCGATGTGCTCCCTCTGATCTCCGTTGCTCCGTTTCTCCTGTTCAACCGTTTCTCCGTCTTCCTCCGTTCCGTTGCTGCGGTTTGTCGAACAGCCATCGGCGCAGCAGGTCATGTTGGCGCCCCAGGTCATAGACTGCGGCGCCTGAGGATGCTATCGTCTCGGCGCTATGACCCGACCAATGTTCGCAGCGATTTCGTTCACGGCAGCGGTTCTATCGGCTGGCATCGCGTCAGCTGACGAGATCCGCGTGCTCTCCTCTGTGGGCATCAAAGCCGTCGTCGAGGAACTGGCCCCGCAGTTCGAGAAGACGACGAAGCACAAGGTCACCGCGGTCTTCGACCTTGCGAGCGCGCAGAAAGCCAAGATTGAAGGGGGCGAGCGCTTCGACGTCGCGATTCTCACGCCGGCGCTGATCGACGAGCTGATCGCCAAAGGAGCCATCGCCGCCGCGTCAAAGACGGTGGTCGCGCGCACCGGACTCGGGCTGATGATTCCCGCGGGCGCGCGGAAGCCGGATGTCAGCACCGTCGACGCGTTCAAGAAGACGCTCGTCGGTGCGAAGGCGGTGACGCTCGTCCCGGCGGGCGCGAGCGGCGTGGCGTTTCTCGCCACCGCGAAAAAGCTCGGGATCGCCGACACGATCAAGACGAAGCCGGCCGCCAACGGCGAGGAGGTGAACGCCAACGTCACCAGCGGCGCTGCTGACATCGCCATCCTGCCGGTCAGCGAAATCCTGCCGGTCAAGGGTGCGCAGCTTGGCGGCATGTTCCCGGCAGACGTGCAGACCTTCATCGTGATGGCCGCCGGTGTGAACGCGAAATCGCCCGGATCGGCCGCGCGCGACTTCGTCGCGTTTCTCATGTCGAAGGCCAACGACGCCGTGATCAAAGCGAAGGGGATGGAACGGACGCCGTAGGATCGGGGCGGTATAATCCGCCCACCATGACGCACGCCTTCCTCACCGCGGCAGCGCTGCTCGTGCTGCTCGCCGTTCCTCGCGCCGCCAACACCTATACGACCGTCGCAGACTGGCTGAAGCTGCCGGAAGGCCGGACGCAACTGGGCAATCAGCACGGCGACGTGGCTGTCAGTTCCACCGGTGACGTCTACGTCAGCGTGCAGGACCCCGCCGCCGGACTGCAGGTCTACAGCCCCGAGGGCAAGTTCCTCCGCAACGTCAACGGCGCGCCGAGTGATTTCCACGGATTCGTCATCCGCAAGGACGCCGACGGCGAGTTCATCTACGGCGCCACGCTGCGCGGCCAGACGATCGTCAAGATGACGCTCGACGGCGCGATCGTGATGACGATCGGCTCGTCATCGATTCCCGACCAGTACAAGATTCGCAACGCGCGCAGCAATCGGCTGGCCCTGCTGCTGACCGGCCTCGACGTCGCGCCGAATGGCGACATCTACGTCACCGACGGCTACGCCAGCGATTACATCCATCGCTTCGACAAGAGCGGCAAGTACCTGGCGTCGTTCGGCGGGAAGCAGCCGCCCTACAGCTTCAACACGCTGCACAAGCTCGCGATCGACACGCGCTTTCAGCCCGCG
Organism: Vicinamibacterales bacterium; assembly: GCA_035649395.1. Lineage (GTDB taxonomy): Bacteria > Acidobacteriota > Vicinamibacteria > Vicinamibacterales > UBA2999 > Gp6-AA40. The sequence goes on along the minus strand of DASRJR010000540.1, from coordinate 4,813 downwards.
CGGATCATCGCCTGCGACCGCGCCAACAACCGCGTGGTGCACCTCTCGCTCGACGGCGCGTTCCTCGGTGTCGTCGCCAAGGACCTGCTACTGCCTGCGGCGATCGTCATCGACGGTGAGAACGCGATCGTCGGCGAGTTGAGCGGACGCGTGACGGTGCTCGACAAGTCCGGCGCCGCGGTCACGCGCATCGGAGCGAACACCGAGCAGGGGATCGGCACCAACAAGATCCCGCCCGAGCAGTGGCGATCGGGGTTCGTCCTGTCACCGCACGGCGTGGCGCTCAACGCGCGCGGCGATCTGTTCGTGTCCGAGTTCAGCGCCTTCGGCCGCGTCCACCGCTTCAACCGACAGAACTGAAATGGGGTCGGGAGTCATTTTTCGTGAAACGTAAAATGACTCCCGACCCCATTTCCCATTTCCGGCTTCAGCCGGACCTTTCGCCTATGACCAGACGCCTCCTCATCGCGGCACTCGTCACGAGCCTTGTCATCACGCTGCGTGCTCAATCGCCCGAGCCCAAACCGGCGTTCACCGGGCAGACCGATCAGCCGGCCCCCTCGACGCCGTCGCCCGCGCTGAACGTCGAGACGATCACGACGCGCCTGAATGGCCCGTGGGCGATCGCGTTTCTGCCCGACGGCAACTTCCTGATCACCGAAGGCACCGGGACGATGCGCACGGTCCGGCGCGACGGCGTCGTCTCGAAGCCGATCGCAGGCGTGCCGCCGGTCAAGGTGGTCGCGGCCCAGGGGCTGCACGACGTCCTGCTCGATCCGGCTTTCGCGGAGAACCGGCTGCTCTACTTCACCTACTTCGCACCGCCCCGCGGCGAGCCGGCGGCGATCTGGCCGAACGAGTTCTTCTACGAGAAGGTGTGGACGCGGCCGTTCGCCGAGCGGCGAACGATGGATGTTGGCACCGAGCGGGTGGCGCGCGCCCGTCTCAGCCGCGATAACACCACGCTCGAGGACGTCGAGGTGCTCATCGACGGCGGGGTCGAACGCCGCATCGTGCTCGCGCCCGACGGCACGCTGCTCATCACCGGGGCCGATCGCTTCCGCTTCTACGACTCCGATCTCGACGGCGTCGAGCACGATTTCACCGACAACCCGGACATCCGGCGCAACTTCTCGGGTCGCATCATCCGCATCAACCGCGACGGCACGATTCCGAAGGACAACCCGTGGCTGACTCGCGCGACGGTGCTGCCCGAAACCTACGCGCACGGCTTCAAGGATTCCGAAGGCGCCGCGATCCATCCCGCGACCGGAGAGTTGTGGGCGATCGATCACGGACCGCAGGGTGGCGACGAGGTCAACATCGTTCGCCCGGGGCGCGACTACGGCTGGCCCGATGTCTCGTACGGCCGCCAGTACGACGCGCGGCAGACCAACGGACGCAAGAACGTGCTGGTCGGCAACGGCGACACGTCGATGAAAGGCGTCGAGCAGCCGATCTATTACTGGGTGCCGTCGATCGCGCCCTCAGGGATGATGTTCTACACGGGCGACGTCTTCCCGATGTGGAAGGGCGACCTGTTCGTCGGGGCGATGGCCGGACAACATCTCGTCCGCCTGGTCTTGAAGGGCGAGCGGGTGACGGCCGAGGAGAAGCTGCTGGTCGATCTGAAGCAGCGCATCCGCGAGGTCCGGCAAGGGCCTGATGGAGCAGTGTACGTACTGGCGGGGAATTCCCTGTTGCGATTGACTCCCAAGAAGTAGCAACGAGGCCAATCGCTACGTTCAGTGCGGCGGGTCTTAAGACCCGCCTCTACTACGCCGGTTAGCGAACGTCGTAGAGGCGGGTCTTTTAGACCCGCCGTGATAGTCCGGGTTCTCCGTGACTAGAAATCCAACTGCACGCTCACCTTCGCGATCCGCGCTCCGATGATCGCGGCCGGCTGCAGCCAGTTGTACCCCACCGGCAACGAGGGGCTGCTGGCAGGTGGAGGAACGAAGCTCTGGTTGTAGGTGGTCACCGGGCTCGCATTGAACAGGTTGAAGATGTCGAGCCCGACGTTGGCCCGCGTTCGGCCGTAACGCAGAATCTTCCCGACGCGGAAATCGACCTGATTGATCCGGTCACCATAGAGATCGCCCGGTTCGACCAGATTCACGAACGTCGTCGCCGCATTGCCTGAAAGGGCGCGTCCGAGCTCAGGGGTGATCTGCGCGTTGCTCACGAGCCAGTTCGCCGCGAGGCTCTGCGACGCGATCGACGGGAAGTTCGTCCCGACAAACGGCCGGCTCTGAAGCGTTCCAGCCACGTGCACGTCGATTCTCGGAATCGTATACGTGGCCAGTCCCTTGATGTTGGTGAGGAAAGGCGTCTGCTGATCGCAGTAGGCTTCGGGGAGCCGGACACCCAAGGTAGTCAGCATTTCAGGGACCGCTGCCGCGATGTCGCAGAACGCGAGCCTCTGGCGACCAGTGCTGATCCCGCCCTGAATATGCAGGCCGTTGGTGAGGCGCGTGCTGACCGTCGCGTCCACGCCGTTGTAGGTCTCGGTGTAGTCGCCGTAGTTCTTCGCGAACGTGACGAAGTTGTCGACGCGCCCGAAGGGCAGTGTCGATTTCAATTCGTACAAGCCGGTCACGCGGTAGCCGCCGCCATCAGGCAGCGATTGGTGCGTCGGCGCGGTGAGGCTGAACCGATCATAGTCGCTCGCGGCATACGCGCGATTGTCGGTGACGGTCTGATTCCCCCAGCTGCGCCGGACATAGCTGACCTCGGCGGACACGCGCGGCATGATCTCGTGCTGCACGCCGGCGTTCAGATCCCAGCTGTACTCGCGGATATTCCAGCCATTGAGGATCTCCGGGTCATAGGTCGTGGCGAACACCGCGCGGCCGAAATTCGGATTGGCCGCTCCGCATTCGCCGTTGGTCGACAGGTTCAACAGGTCGCAGTCGGGTACGTAGTTTCCGTTCCGCGGATCGCCGGCAGGGAATGTCGTGGTGTCATTCCAACTGCGGTTGGTCGAGGCGGCCACTCGGAAGATCGGCTGCTGAAGACGACCGTACGTCTCATACGCGTTGGTTGGTGTCGGATACCGGCCCAGGCTGAACTTGAGCGCGGTCTTGCCGGTGCCGAACACGTCGTACGTCGCGCCGACACGCGGGTTGATGTCCTTCGGACCGACACCAGCATCCTGTGCCGGGAACACCAGCTCCGTGAGGACGAACCGGTCCGGCGTGAGACGGCCCTCGGGGTAGAAGCTCGTGATGTGTTCGAAGCGCAGTCCACCCTGAAGCGTCAGCCGCCCGGAGGTCCATTGATCCTGTGCGAAGAACTGCGTGAACGTGTTCTCGAACGGGTTGTCGGCCGCGTGGTCCGCGAACATCGTCAACTGCGTCGGCACGCTGTTGGCGAAGTTGTAGTGCACGCGCTGATTGTTGTAATAGGAGCGGAATCCGGCCTTCACCCATTGCAGGCGCGCGCCCACTTTCAGGCTGTGTGCGCCCGTGATGTACGACGCCGATCCGCGATACGTGTACATCTCGCCGTAGTTGCGCGCCCAGGTCAGTCCACGGTACGTGATGTTCGGGATGATCCCGGCCGCTTCGTTGACGCGAACCAGATCCTTGTTCGTGTCATCTCTCTCTTTGTCGCCGAACTGCGCGCGCGGGCCAAGCCCGAATCCGGCTTCGAGCAGCAGTTTGTTCGTGACTGGTGACGTCCACGTCGCCTGCCCCATTCGGATCGGGTTGTAAAACTTGCCATCGGCTTCCGGGGAGAGCGACGTGGCGGCAAACGTCGCGGACGGACCTCCAGACGCGCCGCTGTTGATGCACGATTGGCAGTTCACCTGCTCGTCCCACCAAATGCCGAACTTGTTGCGTGGCGACGCCTGCCACGTCAACCGGATGCTCGAGTTCTTCCACGTGCCATCGTCTTTGGCCTGGACACGCTGGCCCTCGGGACCTGGGTCGTATGTCCATTTCGTCGGATCGCCTGCGTTTCTATTGAGCCAGAGTCCAGCCACACTCTGACGCGTGCCCTGGTGCCGACCGGTCCAGTAGAACCACAGCTTGTCACGACGAATCGGGCCGCCGAACGACCCGTTGACATCCCACAGCTTCAGCGTTTCGGCCGCGACGCGCAGGCCGTTCGCTACGTGGGCGGCGGTGAGGTTCGTCCCCTGCCAGCCTGAACCGGCGTAAGACGTGAAGAGGCCTCCGGAAAACGAATTGCCGCCCTGCTTGGGCACGATGTTCATCTGCGGTCCGCCGGTGGGCGACTCACCCAACCCGCCGCTGACGGTGAACGTCACCTCTTGAGCGACGCTGACTTCCGGCACGTAACTCGACACGCCCATGCCCACCCATCCGATGCTCAAACCGTCGACCTGCACCTGCCCTTCATTGCGCCGGCCACCATGCGCCTGGAACACGCTGAAGCTGGCGAGATTGGTGCCGCCGACATCCTGCCCCTGAATGTTCAGAGCTGGGACGAGCGCCGTCAGTCCGGAGTACTGCCTGCTGATGGGAATGGTCGAGAACGTCTCGTTGTCGATCGTCTGCGAGATCCGCGAGCTCTGCACGTCAACGAGCGGGGATTCACCAGAAACGGTGATCGTCTCGGCCAGATTGCCGACACGGAGATCCGCGTTGACGCTCGCGACAAACGCCCCGACGAGCTGAATGCCTTCACGCTTGAAGGTGTTGAATCCGCTCAGGGTGAACGTCACGGTGTACACACCGGGACGGAGATCGACAATGCGGTATTGGCCTGTGCTGTCGGTGACGACCGACCTCGTTTTCTCGATGAGCGCGGGGCTCGACGCTTCGACGATTACACCAGGAAGCAC
>DASRJR010000539.1:0-2588 GCA_035649395.1 Vicinamibacterales bacterium | reverse complement strand
GAGCCATCGCCGAAGCATCAGGGAACCCGATCGAATTGGACGCCGCGGGCGAGGCGTCGGCTCATCGTGAATCCTCTGACCTGTCCGCTGGAATCGCGCGAGAACTTGACCAGGCCGGCAATCGAGCCGATGAACTGGTCGGGTTCGATCAGTTCCACTACCATCTCGGGTTTCCCGGGCGGACGCATCACGAGTCCAGCACCACTCGCCACCACCGAGTACGTTACGTCCAGCTCGTCGCTCCGGTAGTTTCCTCCGAACGTTGACAGGTCTTTCGGCGCGGCGGCGGCGCGCGTTCGTTGGAACACCTGCGGCGTCGACTCGAGGCCTGCTGGGAACATGTGCAGTTCGCGGGCAGACCCGTCTGGCTCCGAAAGGAACTCCAGCCGGTTCATCGGAACGCCGCCCAGCAGGATGAAGAAGCGGCCTCCACCAGCCGGTGTCAGCTCAAACGGGATGTCATCGCCCTCGACGTCGCTCACTGACAGGCGTCCGTCGCGGATGAACAGTCGCAGCACACCTCCGTGCGAAGGGTCGCGATACCAACCGGCATATCGCGTGAGCTCCCGCTCCGACAGTTTCACCTCCGCGATCGGCGTCGGCTTGCCACCCGCGGCGGGAGCCTGCATGCGATCGGACAGATACAGTTCCGAGACGCGCTCAGCCAGCGTCTGCGCCGGAATGCTGTCGCTGTTGCAGAGAACGGCCACTGCGAGCTTCGCGTCAGGAAACCGGAGGAGGTACGTCGAGATCCCTCGATCGCCTCCGCCGTGCGTGATGGTGCGAAGGCCGCGATACTCGCCGATCGACACCCCAAAGCCATACGCGCTCTTCTCGCCGGTGGTGAGGGTGGCGGGTGACTGCATGGCGGCGATGAGCGCCGCATCGCCGACGCGAACGTTATCGAAGTTATGCGACCAGCGCAGCAGGTCTGGTGCGGTGGTGTGAAGACCGGCGTTGCCGATGACACCCGGTACTTCCGAACCCACGTGCCAGCCGCTGCTGTCGCGCCAGTAATTGGACACGTGGCCGGGAACGACCATCGCGGGATCGTCGTGGAAGTGCGTGCGAGTCATCCCGAGCGGTTTGAAGATGGTCTCGTCGGCAAACGTCCGCAGCGATTGCCCGCTCACTCGCTTGACGATGCTGCCGAGCAGGTTGTAGGCGCCGTTGTTGTACTGAAATTGCGAGCCTGGCGCGAAGTTCACCCCGTGCTGACGCACGACGACGCGCAGAATCGCGTCGTTGGGGTCGGAGCCATCCTGTCTCGCGGCCGACCACCCATCGAGGTTGAAGCCGTCGCGCAAACCGCTGGTGTGGTTCAGCAGGTGTCGAATCGTGATCGGAGCTCCGTAGGCGGGGAGCTCTGGAACGTACTTCCGCACCTCGTCGTCGAGTCCGATCTGGCCGCGCTGCACCAGCAGCAGGATGCTCATCGCGGTGAATTGCTTGGAGATCGATGCTGCGGGGAAGACCGACTCCGGTGTGATGTGGACTCCCAGCTCGAGACTGGCCATCCCGTAGCCGTGCTCGTAGACGACCGCTCCCTCTCGCCCGACGCCGACGCTGCAGCCTGGTGAATCGGCGCGGTTCCATTCGGCGAAGAGCGCGTCGACTTTCGCGTTGGCGGCGTCGACGGCTGACGAGCCGCACGCGACGAGAAGCATCGACGCGGCGATGGAGGAAACGAGGGCCGACGCCAGCTTGCTTGGCGCGCCACCGAGCACACTGAAGAATCTGGCCACCGAGAACACGGAGAATATCAGGCTCTCGAATATCTCGTTCAGCGACCGCTGTTCCGCCGGTTGGTCCATTCGCAGAACGTCTCGTACCAACCCCACGCGACTGCCCCAAACCCCATGGCAATGCCGACAACGGTCAGCCCGAGCGCCACGTAGGGCAGCGGGTTCTGCGGGCCATAGTCGATGCTGAATGCGAGCGCGACTCCCGCTCCGGCGATGACGAATGCCAGAGCCCCCAACCGCAAGGGCTGGGCGGAGCCTGCGAGAAACGCGTCCATCTTGCTACCCATGCAGTTCGGTATGACCTTTGTCGATTACAAGAAACTGGCGACGCTCACCATCAGGAGTGGGACACCCACGTCGCGTGATCCAACGTGTTGTCATCATCCACAGCGCCGTCGATGCCGAAAAGCCGAGGAGCGACGCGACAACGCCCAACGTGCCCGGGACCAGGAAGACACGCAACACCGTGTCTTGATGCGGAGTGGTATATAGCCACATCGCGATCAGCCAGGTGGCCATGACTCCGGCGACGGCGACGGTCGCCTTCACCGATGTCGCGGTGGAGACGTTCGCTGACGAGCGTCGATTCGACTCCCATCGAGGCGATCCCGATCACGGCCACGCTCGCACAAAACACGATCCATTGAATCCGGTAGTGGCTTGAACGGTGGGCGCGTTTAGCCAGATAGACCTGAATCGCCGCGCCGCCGGCAAACGCCGGCCACTCCCGGGCGAGCACTTCCATTCCAATCGCGCGAAAGCTGAGATCGATCATCACGGCCCTGTGATCCCGTAGTCGGGTTGGTCGTTCGATTAGAACCCTCGCTGCGCGTATTGTTCCAG
>DASRJR010000538.1:0-9524 GCA_035649395.1 Vicinamibacterales bacterium | reverse complement strand
CATGGGCACATAGTAACGCCCAGGGCGCGGCGAGGAGTGAATTGAACTCACATTCGGGCTTTCGGTTCTGGGCTTTCGGCTTTCGGGTCTGGGCCTTAGGTCGATTCCAGCGACTAACCGCACCGGCGTTGACACAACTGCTCCGCGAAGCCGTCGTTCCGCGGCCGGACCGCGCTGCGAGGACTTGTACGGGCCGCGTGACGCGAGGTCCGTGACCTCGCGGCTCCCCTGAGTCTTCTCGCGCGGTCAGGCGACAGATGTCGGCCGCTCCACACGGCTTCGCTGCGCAGCTGTGTCAACCCCGGTGCGGCTGAACGCGAATGAGCCTTCAACAATTTGCGCGTGGTACCCTGTACAGATGTCGGAGTCGCAGGCCCACCCACCGATCAGCCTTCCCCGCCGCCGCGCCATCACCGCCGGTCTTCTCCTCGGAATGAGCCTGGGCGCGCTCGAGGCCACGGTCGTGAGCACCGCCATGCCCACCGTGATCGCGCAGTTGGGCGGATTGGCGCATTACAGCTGGGTGTTCTCGGCGTATCTCCTGACATCGACCGCGTCCGTTCCGATCTGGGGGCGACTGTCGGACCTGTATGGCCGTCGTCGCATGTACCTGATCGGCGTCGCTGCGTTCCTCGTCGGCTCCGTCGCGTCGGGCGCGTCGCAAAGCATGATGCAGTTGATCGCCGCTCGTGCGCTCCAGGGTCTGGGCGCCGGCGCGATCATCCCGCTCAGCATGACGATCATCGGCGAGCTTTACGCGCTGGGCGAACGGGCGCGGACGCAGGCGCTGTTCAGCGGCGTCTGGGGTGTCGCGTCGATCGCGGGCCCGCTGGTTGGCGGCTACATCACTGACGCGTGGAACTGGCGCTGGGTGTTCTATCTGAACGTGCCGTTCGGCTTCTGCTGCATGGCGGTCATCGCCACCGCATACCCACCATCACGGCTCACGAAAGATGTGCGCGTCGACTGGCTCGGTGCCTCGCTGCTCTTCGCCGGCGTCAGCGCACTGCTGATCGCGCTCGGCGGCGAAGGCGGGACCGCGTTGCCGTGGTTGGTCGCCTCTGTCGTCCTGCTGGCCCTGTTCGTGGTTGTCGAACGTCGGGTCAGAGAGCCGATCATGCCAGTCGATCTGTTCCGCCTGCCGGTGATGAACCGCACACTCGTGGTCGTGTTCCTCGTCGGCCTCGCCCTGTTCGGCGCCATCGCCTTCATCCCGCTGTTCGTGCAGAGCGTCATGGGCGGCACCGCCACGCAGGCGGGTCAGGTCCTCACCCCGCTCTTCCTCGGGTGGGTCGTGATGTCGATCGTCGGCGCGCGGACGACGATTCGGATGGGCTATCGCGTCGCGGCGATCGGCGGAAGCGTGTTGATGACGGTGGGGTTCGCCGGTCTGACGATGTTGACTGCGCAATCGCCGCGCATGTTGCTGCTGGCCAGCTGCACGGTACTCGGGGCAGGAATGGGCACGCAGATGCTGTCGTTGCTGCTCGCCGTGCAGCACGGCGTCGATCGTTCGCGCCTTGGCCTGGCGACGTCGCTCAACCAGTTCTCCCGCAGCGTCGGCGCCGCGGTCGGCGTATCGGTCATGGGTGCGATCATGGCGCGGACGCTTGCTGGCGTGGCGCTGCCGGGTGGTGCAGAAAGCCTGAACGGCGCGAGCACGATGGCGCTCACCGAACCGGTGCGCGAGCTGTTCGCCACCGGACTGCATCGCGTCTTCCTGGCCGGGCTGATCGTATCGGCTACCGGCTTCATCTCGACGCTGTTTCTGCCACCGGTGCACTTCGCGCGCAACGTTCCGTCGGGCACTGGCGAGCGCATGATCGAAGCCGAGATGACGAACTTGCGTGCTGAAGACGAGCCCATTGCGGTACCCGAGTAACTCTCATCTTTGTTTCGAGAGCGCGAGAGAACTCGCGCACATGATCGCGACCCGGCAAGTCTCTGCGCGCGAGGTGATGCAGGCTCACCTCGATCAGATTGCCAGACTGAACCCGCGTCTCAACGCCATCGTCGCCAAGCTGCCCGACGAGAACTGCTTCGCATTGGCTGATGCCGCCGACCAGCGCCTCGCTCGTGGCGAGTCAGTCGGTCCCCTCCACGGTCTTCCGATCGCCTTTAAAGACTTGCAGCCCGCGGTCGGCTTCCCCTGCACGCGTGGATCAGCGATCTTCAAGGACGATTGCCCGCAGACTGACTCGGTGCTCGTCGAACGGCTCCGTACGGCCGGCGCGATTCCGATCGGCAAGACGAACGTGCCGGAGTTCGCCATGGGCTCCCACACTTACAACCGCGTCTACGGCACGACACTCAATCCGTACGACCTCAGCAAGACGGCCGGCGGCTCGAGTGGCGGTGCGGGCGTCGCACTCGCATCGGGCATGCTTCCCATCGCCGATGGTAGCGACCTTGGGGGGTCGCTGCGCAACCCGGCCAACTTCAACAACGTCGTCGCGCTTCGGCCCACCGTCGGTCTCGTGCCGAACGCTCCCGACCTGCTGCCCTTTCTCGGCTTCGGCGTGAACGGTCCGCTGGGCCGCTCGGTCGCCGATGTCGCCTGGCTGTTGAGCGTCATGGCGGGATCCGATGAACGCGATCCGGCATGTTTTCCGTCCGACGGTTCGAGCTTTCGTGCCCCGCTCGATTGTGGTCTGACCGGCGTTCGCGTCGCCTGGTGTCCCGACCTTGGCGGCCTGCCTCTCGACCCGCGCGTGCGGACGGTCCTCGACCGTCAGCGGGCCACCTTCGAATCGCTGGGATGCATCGTCGAAGACGCCTGCCCCGAGTTCGGCGACGTCGATTCGATCTTCCTCACCGTTCGCGCGTGGCGATCGGCCGTGGTACTGGGTCCGCTGCTCGCGACGCATCGGCACCAACTGAAGCCCGAAGCCGTGAAAGAGATCGAAGCCGGCCTTGCCGTCACCGGCAGCCGCCTCGCCCGCGCGATGGTGCAGCATGGCGAGCTGTTGGAGCGGATACGCCAGTTTCAAACCGGCTACCCGTTTCTCGTCTGCGCGGTGAATCAAGTGCCCCCATTCGACGCCACCCTCGACTGGCCGAAAGCGATCGACGGCGTTGCCATGGATCACTACGTCGCGTGGATGAAGTCGGCGTACTGGATCAGCACGACGTTCCGTCCGGCGATCTCGGTGCCGGCAGGCTTCACGCCTGACGGGTTGCCCGTCGGCATCCAGATCGTCGGACGCTATCGCGATGATCTCGGCGTACTGCAAGTGGCGCACGCGTTCGAGCGAGCGACAGGCTTCGGTCGCACGCGACCCTTAATCGCACATTCCGAAAAACGCCAACCGTGAATCCGGCCAGGATCGCGCGATTTGCGTACCGCTCTCAAGGACGACGCGAAACAAATAGACTGTCGCTCGACTCTCACGTGGCATGGGCCTCGCGTACTCCGTCGCTATAATGAGCGGATGGCCGGGAGCGACGACGTGAAACCCAACATTCCTGGCGTGAAGCTCACCTACGACGACTTCTTGCTATTCCCCGACGACGGGAAGCGGCACGAGTTGATCGATGGAGAGCACTACGTGACGCCGTCTCCTGCTCGCAAGCACCAGGCGATCGCCTGGAATTTGACTGTCCTGATTGGGAACTACTTGCGTGCGCATCCCATCGGACGCGCATTTGCCGCGCCCTTCGATGTCGTGTTCTCCGACTTCGACGTCGTCGAACCTGATCTGCTGTTTATCTCGCGGGCGAAGCAAGGCGATATCCTGACCACCAAGTACGTTCGTGGTGCGCCTGACCTCGTCGTCGAGATCGGCTCACCAGCCACGCGAAAGCGAGACGAGACGATAAAGCGTCGGCTCTATGAGCGGTTCGGTGTCTCGGAATACTGGACGATCGACCCGGAGCTCGATTCGATCCACATGTACCGCCGCAGCGATGGCGGCTACACTCGAGCCGCCGAGCTGATGCTCGAACGACACGAAGTACTGACCACCCCGCTGCTGCCGGGGCTGGATCTTCCCCTGACCGACATCTTCGAGGATTGATGGAATACCGGCAGCTTGGCGGATCGGGATTGAAGGTCCCGGTCCTCAGTCTCGGCACCGCCTCGTTCGGCGGCAGCAGTGAATTCTTCAAAGCATTCGGCGGTGGCGACGTCGCGCTGGCGACGCGGCTGGTGGACATCTGCCTCGATGCCGGCGTCACGATGTTCGATTCGTCGGACGTCTATTCAGCGGGTCAGGCCGAGGAGATCCTTGGACAAGCGCTGAAGGGGCGACGGCATCAGGTGCTGATTTCGACGAAGGGCACGTTCCGCGTCGGACGCGGGCCGAACGACGTCGGGTCCTCTCGCCATCACTTGATCGCGGCCGTGGACAACAGCCTGCGTCGCCTCGGCACCGACTACATCGATCTCTATCAGCTGCACGGGTTCGACGCGCTGACGACGGTCGAGGAAGCACTCGATACGCTCGACGGTCTTGTCCGCGCCGGCAAGATTCGCTACCTCGGGTGCTCGAACTTCTCGGGTTGGCACCTCATGAAATCGCTCGCGGTCGCCGATGCGCGCCGGCTCACGCGCTACGTCGCGCACCAGGCGTACTACTCGCTGGTCGGGCGTGAATTCGAATGGGAGCTGATGCCGCTCGCCCTCGATCAGCGCGTCGGCACGGTCGTCTGGAGCCCGCTTGGCTGGGGCCGGCTCACCGGCAAGATCCGCCGCGGCCAGCCGATGCCATCCGTCAGCCGTCTGCGCACGAAGATCGCGGCTGATCTCGGCCCACAGGTCAGCGAAGACCTGCTCTATCGCGTCGTCGACGCGCTCGACGCGATTGCCAAGGAGACCGGCAGGACCGTCCCGCAGATCGCGCTCAACTGGCTGCTGCAGCGGCCCTCGGTGTCGACGCTGATACTCGGCGCGCGCAACGAGGATCAATTGCGCGACAACCTGGGGACGATCGGGTGGTCGCTGACACGCGATCAGATGGCGGCGCTCGACCAAGCCAGTGACATGCCGTTGACGTATCCGTACTGGCATCAACGTGGGTTCGCCGATCGCAATCCGCCGCCGGTGTGATCATGTCCCGCTCGGGCTTCGGCGAGCCCGCTGCGCTTGACCCTGACGCCGCGTGAGCCTCTACGATGCGGCACATGGCAGAACTCACCGTCGGAGCGCTGGCCAGGCGCACGGGCCTCACCGTTCGGACACTGCACCATTACGACAAAATCGGCGTCCTCTCGCCCTCCGGGCGCACCGAGTCCGGCTATCGCTTGTATTCAGACGACGACGTGCGTCGTCTCGAGCGAATCGTGCTGCTGCGGGGGCTCGGCATGCCGCTCGACACAATCGCATCGGCGCTGCACGGCGACGGTCACGAACTCCTCGAGCTGCTGGAACGCCACTCGCGTGCGGTCGACGCGGAGCTCGAGCGCATGCATGCGGCGCAGTCGCGTCTGACGGCAACGATCGCGCAACTGCAAAATCATCAGTATCGAAGCACGGACGATGCGCTGGCGCTGATTGAAGCCGTCGCGGCTTTCGAGCGTCACTTCACCGACGAGCAGCGGCGGGCGCTGAGCGAGCGTGCCGAGGCGCTGGGCCCGGACCGGATTCGTGATGCGGAACAGCAGTGGACCCGGCTCATTGCGGATGTCCGGCGCGAGATCGACGCCGGCACCCCGCCCGGAGACGCGCGCGTCGTCGGGCTGGCGCGCGAGTGGCGGTCGCTGCTCGACGAGTTCACCAATGGCCGGTCCGATATCGCGCACAGCGCGGGCCGGATGATGCGGGCGGACCCAACTGCCCGACGCCGGATGGCAGCGATGGGGCTCACCGCACAGGTGATGGACTACGTGGCGCAGGCCATGGCGCATGTGTAGGCCCCTGTGCGTGCCGGTCCGCGGCGACAAGGCCGGGCCTCGCCTCGCCGCCGATCAGTTCGTCGACGTCACTTTCTTCGCCTGAATCGTCTTCACCATCTGTGCGTATGGTTCGATGACGCCATGCACGGGCACGTCTCGATCGACCTTCAGCTTCCGTTGTTCCACGTTGGCCAGCACGTTGTCGCCCCACGGATGCTGCAGCCATCCGGCATCGTACAGATCGGCCTGAACGAGCAGGCGTTCGCGCGGCACGTAGGCGAAGAGGTTTGTGCCTTCCCGCGGATTGTCGAGCAGGTGATAGAGCTGCACCTCCATCGAGGCATCCTTGAGCGTCAGTTGATCGTCGACGAACTGAAACATGGCCGGCCGCGGATTCTTCTGCAGTGCGTCTGGTGCGATGGTGTGTGGGCGCGTCAGGAGATCCTTGAAAAAGGCTTCGTTGTCGCGGTGGGTCACGATGGTGAGACCTTCGGCGACGGCCACGCGCAAGCCACCGGAATGGTCGAAGTGGTGATGCGACACGATGGCCGTGGTCAACGGCTTGGGACTGAGCGTCCGCGCCTTGTCGATCACCGGCTTCGACCGCGCCTCGTTGAGGGGTACCTCGTACAGGACGAGATGGTCGTCGAACTCGAAGACCACACTGCGATGATTGCCTGATCCGGCGAGCCACCAGATGCCTTTCGCGACCGGCTCCACGGTGACCGCGATCGGCGCCGGAGCGGGCGGGGCCGCTGCTCTCACGCTGGCCGGGACGGAAAGATCGCCGACATCCCCGTCAACGGTGTTCTTCGAGACCTGCAGATCGAACTGCAGGTACTTGTCCATCGTCGTGGTGAGGCGACGAGGCAGCTTCACGCCGCCCCCGTCCTCGTAATCGCCGAACTTCGTCACCATCGCCACATCGCCCATGTTGGCGTTGTCGCTCATGTACGTGACGCGCGATGGCAAGTGCGTCGTGCGATTGACCGCGAGCGTCAGGGCGTCCCCCTTCGCTGTCGTGACGTCCACGAGATCGTCGTCACCGTCGGCGCGGACATTTGCGAGCTTCGTACCGGCGTCGAGCGCCACGCGGACGATGGTGATCGGATGTTGGAGCAGTTCGAGACGTCGATCGCGTGCAGCGGCGTCGCCGGCGCGACTCATCGCACCGTCCGATGCCATGTTGTACGCGATGTCACCGTCGAGCCCTTGCGTCTGCTGCTGTGTCGTAGCGCCAGCAAACAGGAACTGCGCTTCGCGCCGCTGGCGGACGCGAGTGCGGCCGTTGCTCAGATCGATCGCACGCGAGTACTCCGTCACTTTCCAGACCGGGAGCTCGTCATCGGGCATCCGGTTCTGTCCCGCGTTGGGCGCAACCGCGCTGCCCTCGACCGTGATCGTCTTCAACGCTCGCAGCCTGTCGGCGCCGCCGAGCGCCGCCGCGGCATCGTTCACGATCCTGCGCTCGGGAGGCGTCGACGCGCAGGCGGCGACGAACATGGTCATGACGACGAATGCTTTCACACGGCTCATGACGACTCCTGGGTCCGGCTAAAGCCGGACACTACATTCCGGTCCGGCTCAAGCCGGACCCTACGTGCGCTGCAACAGCCGACCAAGAACGGCCGTCAACGTCTGTTCTGGGTCCGGCTGACTCCCCTTCGCTCGCCACGCGACGAAGCCGTCGGGGCGCACCAGCGTGGCACCGCTTTCGCCCAGACCGTACGCGACCGCGAACAGGTCGTCGGGATCGCGGACGTCGCCTTCACGGACGCCGACCGACTCGCCTACGCCCGGGTGGACCAGCAGCGTCTCCAACTCGATCCCCGGGAACGACGCGGCAGCCGACTGTGCCGCCGGAATCCAGACGTCACCACCGGGAGGCGCGAGCAGCACGAAACCGTGGCCGTAGAGATCGAGCGTCGAGATCTTCTTGCCGCCGCGCTGCACCCACAGGTGCGGCGCCCGCGAGCCGGGGCGTCCGTGCGACTCGCGCGGGTCTTCATGGCCGATCTCGACATCGTCCTCGGACACGATCGCCGGAGACCGATAGATGTATCCAAGCTCGATATTGAAGTCGTTGGCGAGCGGCTGAAAATCCTTGGCACCCAGATACGTCGCCGAACGCGTGACGTATCTCGTGTACGCCTGTTCAACGGTGAACTTGGCCGCGGGCCATCGCTCCGATTCATACGTTGAGAGCAGCCCAGGTCCGGCGACGCCGTTCAACACCAGCGCGAGCTTCCACGCCAGGTTGTGGCCGTCGTGAATGCCAGTATTGCCGCCGAAGCCGCCATTCGGCGGCATCAGATGCGCCGCGTCCCCGGCGAGAAACACGCGACCGTCGGTGAAGCGCCGGGCGACGTCGGACGTGGCACGCCATCGGGCCACGCCGTCGATGGTGACGGGGAGATCAGGGACGCCCGCGCCCGCGCGAACGAGCTCGATCAGTCGCGACTCGCGCACGTCGTTCGCGGGGCTTGCCGCCTCCGGCCGCGAGGTATCGCCGACGGTGTTGACGACGAGAAAGCCGGAGTTGCCGTCCTTGTCCATGCGGAAGAACCCAGACAGCTCGGCGTTCTTCACGTAGATCACACTGAGCGCTTTGCCAACGACGTAGGCGGCCAGCGGGGCGTGGAAGTAGATCGTGATCGCATTCGAGAACACGCCCCGGCCATCGAACTCGATCCCGAGCAGCTCGCGCACCTTGCTGTGGGCGCCGTCGGCACCGACGACGTATCGCGCGCGGATCTGTTGCTCGCGCCCCGAGGCGCACTCCCGGATCGTCGTCGTGACGCCCTCGGCGTCCTGCAACAGCCCGACGACCTCGTGGCCCTCGATCACGCGTGCGCCTGCTTGCTTCGCGCGGTCTCGCAGAATCGGCTCGAGCCCGGGCTGCGTGACGAACAGCCGCCGGCACGGGCTGAGCGCCTCGACGCCTTCGTTGAGGCTGGGGATCAATCCCGCGAGCTGAGTGCCCGCGAGTGTGTCCATCAGCACGACCGCGCCTTCGGCCTCGAACTCCTTGGCCGACTGCTCGCGCACACGATCCTCGATGCCGGCTGAGCGAAACATCTCGATCGTCCGCATGTGAAAGAACGCCGCCCGCGGCACCGGCGAACCTCCGACCAGCCGCTCGACGGCGAGCGACGCGATGCCGTGCTGAGCGAGAAACATCGCCGTCGACAACCCGACCAGGCCGCCGCCGGAAAAGAGAACAGGCACTTCCTCCATGAGGCGATGATCTTCCTCGAAGCCGGCGCGATTTCAACCCCGGAAATCACGGATATACTGCCGGCCAAGGCCATGAGCCTCACCCCCGGCGTGCGCGTCGGCCCCTATGAAGTCCTGAGCTCCATTGGCGCAGGCGGCATGGGCGAAGTGTGCCGCGCGCGCGATACCAAGTTGAATCGCGACGTCGCGCTCAAAGTCCTGCCCGATGCGTTCGCGGCCGACCCCGATCGAATGTCGCGCTTCCAACGCGAGGCGCAGCTGCTCGCGGCGCTCAATCACCCGAACATCGCCGGGATCTACGGGCTGGAAGATGAGGGCTCGCACCGCGCGATCGTGATGGAGCTGGTCGAGGGGCAGACGCTCACGGGCCCGTTGCCCGTCGCCGACGCCCTGCCACTCGCGAAGCAGATCGCCGAGGCGATCGAGTACGCGCACGACCGCGGCATCATCCATCG
>DASRJR010000537.1:0-13346 GCA_035649395.1 Vicinamibacterales bacterium | reverse complement strand
CGCCCGGTCATGCCGGCGGCGGTCGGGCGGATCGTCGTGACGCCGCACGTCGGCAGGCTCCACCACCGCTACGATCGCGCGGCCGCCTAAAGCCGTCGCTCGGCGTCCAGTCACGACATCCCTGGCAGTCTGGCCCTGTACATCGAGGCCCAAATACGCTTGCTCATAGCTTCGTGCTGTGAACGTCCGCACTCTTCGTGGGTGATCGAGGCGGATCGAGGTGGCGACACGGGACCGACGAGTTCACTCAACACCGGCGAAATCTGGCGCGGATCGACTTTGTGATAGCCACACCACCGCGCCGCCGTCATTAAGTCACCGACGACCCCGTAAGCCGCTCACGTGAACGAGCCGTGTGCTTGACAGATCCTGCAGGCCTGCGACGGGCGCATACAGTTGCGCTACACCGTCACCACGGACGTCGATCGGTAATGTCCCCACCGCTGGATCGAGCGGACACAGCGGCAACTCTCAAGGCACCTGTCTTGACCGTGAGCCGTGAATGCGCCTTCGATGACCTCACGTGGTGGCGGAGCATCTGTGCAAACAAGCTTCGTCGGCGCGAGCGCCGCTTCTCGGGGTGGAGGTCCTGGAAACCTCCCCCTTGTCCAACGCCCGAACAATCAAGTCATTCTGGATCAGCTGTTTAGCGTACAAGCTCGCGCAGCAGCCGGCTGATTTGTAGTCCACCGTAAGTCCAATCGAAGACGCTCGCTTGTGCGCCAGCACACAAACGATCGAATTTGAACCGGGAATTTGGAGGCGCCGCCCGGATTTGAACCGGGGATGGAGGTTTTGCAGACCTCTGCCTTACCACTTGGCGACGGCGCCGGCTGGAACTTGTGCGGGAAGATCCGGCCGCGTCTTAGGCGCGGCGACAACAGCGACAGGCCGCCTGCAGGCGGCCGCTACGAACGATCACGATCGAAGGCAGGTACTTCATTCAGCGACTCTATGGTCCGCCTTCGCGCCTGCGGCGCTTCGGCGAGACAACCTCCGCCTGCATTCATGCGCGGAGGTTGGCTGGAGCGGGAAACGGGATTCGAACCCGCGACTTCGACCTTGGCAAGGTCGCACTCTACCACTGAGTTATTCCCGCTCGCGGACGAAAAGTTAGCGTACCACAGCGATCTGGAGCAGGCAAGGTTGGGCTGCTCACACACGGGTTTCGCGTAGCACCTGCGCGGACTCCTCCGGCGACGTCGGATTCACGTAGTAGCCGGTCGCCCACTCGAAGCCGGCCACCTTCGTCAACTTCGGAATCATCTCGACGTGCCAGTGGTAGAAGTCGCCTGCCGGCTCCTGCAGCGGCGCGCTGTGAATCAGCAGGTTGTACGGCGGATTCAACAGCATCTTGTTCATGCGCCGCACCAGCTCGCGCAGCAGCCGTGCCAGCGAGGTGTATTCGTGCCGCGGTGCATCCTCGAACAGCGACTGGTGCCGCTTCGGCAGAATCCACGTTTCGAACGGGAACCGCGGCGCGTACGGCGCGAGCGCCACCATGTCGGCGTTGTCGATGATCAGCCGCCGGCCGTCGCGTTGATCCTGCGCCAGCACGTCGCAGAAGACGCATCGCTCCTTGCTGGCGAAGTGCGCCCGCGCCCCGTCCATCTCGTCGCGCGCCTCGCGGGGAATGATCGGCAGCGCGATCAGCTGCGAATGCGAATGCGCCAGGGTCGCGCCCGCGGCTTCGCCATGATTCTTGAACACGATGATGTAGCGGAACCGGCGATCACGTTTCAAATCCTGCATGCGATCGCGGAACGCCCAGAGCACCTGCTCCACCGCCGCGTCACTCATCGTCGCCAGCGTCTCGTCGTGCTTGGGCGTCTCGATGATCACTTCGTGCGCGCCGATGCCGTTCATCCGATCGTACAGGCCTTCACCCTGCCGATCGAGCGCCCCCTCGACCCGAAGCACGGGAAACTGATTCGGCACGACCCGCAGCTCCCACCCCGGACCGTTCTGGGCGGTGCCATCGCGGCGCCGCGCCAGCAACTCGCGCGGCGTCAGCGCCTCATGGCCCTCGCAGAATGGACAGCCTTCGTCGGGTTCGATCGCCACCGACTCGAGCCGGAAATCCGAGAGCCGCTTGTTGCGATCGGTGGAGATGATGACCCAGCGACCAGTGATGGGGTCTCTGCGCAGCTCAGACAAGGGAACTAGGTACTCGCATCAAATGCGTGAGCATACACCTCAATGCGCGTGGAATCACCGGCAAGATCGACGACGACCACGTCGAACCGGCACGGACGATCGTGTAGGTGATTCCGCGACAAGTAGTCGACCGCCATTTGTGTAACTCGCCGCTGCTTCCAGCCGGTCACCGCTTCGGCACCGCCGCCGTACTCGTCGCCGGCGCGCGTCTTCACCTCGACGAACACCGTGACGTCGCCGTCGCGGGCGACGATGTCAATTTCTCCAAAGCGCGTGCGGTAGCGACGCGCAAGAACTGCGTACCCGCGGCGTGACAGCTCGGCGCACGCGAGATCTTCTCCCATTTTTCCCAAGTGCTGACGGGCATCTTCGCTCATACCCCTGTGGCGATCGCACGATTGATGCCCGCTCTCCGGAATCAGGATCGCCGGGCCTTTCAGGCCTGGCGTGAGACCGCCCCCAAGGCCTGGTCGAGAATTTCAAGCGCAGTATCCGCCTGCTGCTTCGTGAGTACCAGCGACGGCGATAGTCGAATCGCGTTCTGTCCTGCGCCGAGCACGAGGAGCCCGCGACGGAAGCATTCGTGGACGACGGCATCGCGCTCGCGGGTCGCGCGTTCTTTGGTCTTCCGGTCGCGCACCAGCTCGATGCCGATCATCAGGCCGCGGCCACGCACGTCGCCGATGAGCGCGTGCTCGTCCATCAGCGCTCTGGCGCCGGCCATCATGTGGGCACCGACCGTTTCAGCATTCGTGATCAGCCCGTTGCGCAGCAGCTTCAACGTCGCCAATGACGCCGCGCACGCCACTGGATTGCCGCCGAACGTGCTGGCGTGCGTGCCTGGCGGCCACGACAACAGATCCGATCGCGCCGTCGCGACGCCGAGCGGCAACCCCGACGCGATCCCCTTCGCCAGCGTGACGACGTCGGGGTGCACGCCCGTGTGCTCGATCGCGAACATCTTGCCGGTGCGCCCCATGCCCGACTGCACTTCGTCCACGAGCAGCAGCATGCCGTGCTTCGACGTCAGCTCGCGCAGCCGCTCGTGGAACACGTTTGGCGGCACAACGTAGCCGCCCTCGCCCTGAATCGGCTCGACCATGATCGCGGCCACTTCATCGGGCGAGACGAGATGAACGAGCAGCTGTTCGTCGATGAAGCGCAGGCACTCGGCCGCGCAGGTGTCCGGTGTGGCGCCGATCGGGCAGCGATAACAGTTCGCGTAAGGCGCGTGGAACACGCCAGGCACGAACGGACCGAAGCCCCGCCGCTGCGTCAGCTTGCTCGCGGTCAACGAGAGCGAGCCCATCGACCGTCCATGAAACGCGCCGAGGAACGCGATGATGTACGGCCGCTTGGTGTGGTATTTCGCCAGCTTCAGCGCGGCTTCATTGGCCTCGGTTCCCGAATTGGCGAAGAACGACCGGTGGGGCCCCGGCATCGGCGCCATTGCCGCCAGCTCCTCGCCGAGCTGCACCTGCGGCTCATAGTAGAAGTCGGTGCCCGACATGTGGAGGAACTTCTGCGCCTGCTCCACGATCGCGGCGACGACGTCGGGGTGGGAATGACCGGTGGCGGTGACGGCGATGCCGGCGGTGCAATCGAGGAAGACGTTGCCGTCGACGTCTTCGACAAACGCGCCCTGCCCGCGTGCCATCACGAACGGGTAATCGCGGGTGTACGAGGTCGAGACGACCCGCGCATCACGGTCGATGATGGCTTTCGCCTTCGGACCTGGCAACGATGTCTTCAGGTCTGGGCCAGTCATTTCCTCTTCCAGCGGGTTCCGGTGGGGTTGTCCTCGAGCAGGATACCGCGGTCGGCCAATGACCTGCGGATCTGATCCGCCGTCGCGAAGTCGCGCCGCTGTCGCGCCGCATTGCGTGCCTCGATCTGCTGCTCGATTTCACGAACCAGCTCGTCGGGAACTGTCTCGTCCTCTTCGCGCCGCAGCGACACGACACCGAGCACGCGATCGAACTCTTCGATCGCCTCACGCACCAGCGCGGCATCCGATGCGCTCATGCGCCTGGCGTCGATCGCGATGTTGCCGGCCGTGACGAGATCGAACATCGCGGCGAGCCCGGCGGCCGTGTTCAGGTCGCTCTCGAGGGCGGCGCGAAACGCGGTTCGCGCGGCCGCGACCATGCCGTGCACCTCGTCGTGCGATCCCTCGCCCCGGACGTCGGTCAACCTCGCCAGGAAATCGACGATCCGCCGCAGCGACTCCTCGGCCTGGTCCATGCCGGCCCAGGTGAAGTTCAACTGCTTGCGATAGTGCGACGACAGCAGCAGATAGCGCAGCGCCGATGCGCGATGCCCTTTGGCGATCACATCCGGCACCGAGTACACGTTGCCGAGCGACTTCGACATCTTCTCGTTCTCGACGAAGAGGTGCTCGACATGCACCCAGAATCGCGCGAACGGCTGCCGTGTGGCCGCTTCCGCCTGTGCAATCTCGTTCTCGTGATGAGGAAAGATCAGGTCGACGCCGCCAGCGTGGATGTCGATCGGCGGTCCATCGAGCAGCCGCAGCGCCATCGCCGAGCACTCGATGTGCCAGCCCGGGCGTCCGGGACCGGCACCGACGTCCCACGACGGCTCGCCTGGCTTGCTCGCCTTCCAGAGCACGAAATCGCGGGCGTCATCCTTGGAGTACTCGTCGACGTCGACGCGCGCGCCGGCATGGAGGCCGTCGTGATCGATCCGCGCCAGGCGTCCGTAGGGCTCGAAAGAGTTGATTTTGAAGTAGATCGATCCGTCGCGACGATAGGTGTGGCCGTTCCGCTCGAGGGCCGCGATCATCTCGCCCATCGCGCGCAGATTGGACTCGTCGGTGGCGCGGGGCAGCTGCTCTGGGACCTCGATCCCAAGCGCCGCGGCGTCGTCCTGGAACGCCGCGATCCACTGGTCGGTGTACTCGCGCAGCGGCACACCTGCCTTCTGCGCACCGGCAATCGTCTTGTCGTCGACGTCGGTGTAGTTGACGACGCCGTGCACCCGGTATCCGCACAGGTATTTCAGCGTGCGGCGGAGTACATCGACGCAGACGAACGTGCGGAAGTTACCGATGTGGCCGCGCGCGTAGGTGGTGAGGCCGCACGCGTACATCCGCACCGTACCATCGCGCAGCGGTTCGAACGGCTCCTCCTGGCGCGTCAGGGTGTTGTACAGCTGAAGCATCCGCAGCGAGTGGACACTAAACGTCGAGGGCGACCAATCGGCTACCGATGAGCACTTCGACCGGGCCGTCCGATCGCCGTACGACGATAGCCACGGCGCCGCCGGCCGAGCCGTTGACCTGCGCGCGCACGGCTTCCTCGACCGCGACGCCAAAACCTGCCGCGCCGGATTCAGGGCAGCCGGCATAACGTGCGGCCTGGACCGCCAACTTGCCGGCGATGGTCGCGCCGCCCGCGTCGAGCGGCACCGAGACGTTGAACTCGAATCGCGCCGTGTCCACCTTAGTGAGACGTCCTTCTCGCGTCAGAACCGGCGTGGATCCTGTCGCGGCCGGTGCGACCGCGCTCGAACGTTCCTGGCGGATTGCTACGCATCCTTGGGCACTCCACTACACTGAAATCCTGCTGAACAACCGATTCGCGCGCATGCAGTCGGCTTCGACCTGTGCGCGCAAGGCATCGACATCTTCGAACCGCCGCTCGTCGCGGAGGCGCTGCACGAATCCGAGACGAACCCGCTTCCCGTAGACATCGCCGGCAAACCGCAGCAGATGCGTCTCGACCGTCACGGCCGTCTCGCCGAAGGTCGGCCGCACGCCGATGTTGGTAATGCCCGCGTGGACCGCGCCATCAATAGTAGCCGTCGTGGCGTATACACCGAACGGGGGCAATAGTTCGTTTTCCGTGTGCAAATTGGCCGTCGGAAACCCGAGCTCCCGGCCCCGTCGGCGCCCCTCGACCACCGTTCCGTCGATGTAATAGGGGTGCCCCAGCAGCGCACCGGCTTCGTCGACCCGCGCCTCGGCGATCAGCCGTCGAATGCGCGTGCTGCTCACCACGAAATCCTTGTAGCGGACCGGATCGATCTTGTCGGCCCTGAACCCGAATCGCTGTCCGAGCGTCCGCATCACGCTGAAATTCCCGCTCCGGCCGTGTCCGAACAGGAAGTTCGCGCCGACCCAGACTTCCGAGACCCGCAGCCACTCGACGAGCACGGTTCGCACGAACGTCTCCGGGTCCCACATCGACAAGTCATGCGTGAATCGCACGACTGCCACGCACCGGATTCCGGCGGCGTGCAGCGCATCGAGGCGCTGC
Source organism: Vicinamibacterales bacterium (assembly GCA_035649395.1). Classification (GTDB taxonomy): domain Bacteria; phylum Acidobacteriota; class Vicinamibacteria; order Vicinamibacterales; family UBA2999; genus Gp6-AA40. The sequence goes on along the minus strand of DASRJR010000537.1, from coordinate 6,909 downwards.
GCCTTCGTCATGAGCAGCGGCGGCGCCTTGTCGGGCCGCACCACCCGTGGCGGATGCGGATCGAACGTCATCGCCATCGCTGTGCCGCCGTGTTCGGCGGCGCCGCGTCTGACACGCTCGATGATCTTGAGATGTCCGCGATGCAGACCGTCGAAGTTGCCGAGGGCCAGAACCGGGTGCACCAGCCACGGTGGCCGGGGGTCGTCGGGGAAGTGGATGGTCTCCATTCACCTGCATCCATTTCACCCGACGTCGACTCGCACGTCGAGCACGAGCCCATCATATGCCAGTTCGACACCAGGAGGCAGGCGCGACGACGTCGCCGCATGCCCCAAATCGTGCGTCATGTGCGTCGTCAGCGCGCGTCGCGGCTTGAGACGGGCGACGACGTCCAAGGCTTCGTTCACGCTGAAGTGGGTGCCGTGCGGCCGATGGCGCAACGCGTCGATGACGAGAGTATCGAGTCCCTCGAGCAGCGGCCACGACGCCTCGTCGATGCGGTTGCAGTCGGTCAGGTAGGCGAACGAGCCAAGTCGAAATCCAAGCACCGGCATGTCGCCATGCCAAACGAGTACCGGCACGATCTGCACGCCACCGATCGAGAACGGACCGGTGATTTCGCGCGGCTCCAACTCCGCCACGCCGCCGCCTTTGTGCACGAGACGATCAAAAACGTAATAGAACGTACGTTGCAGCACCTCCCACGTCTCGCGGGTGGCGTAACACGGAATCGGCTTGCCCATGATGGCGTTGAAGCGTCTGACTTCGTCGAGTCCCAGCACGTGATCGGCGTGGCTGTGCGTGAAGACGATCGCGTCGAGCCGTGACAGTCGATGGGCAAGCGCCTGCTGACGCAAGTCGGGGCTCGTGTCGACGAGGATCGCCGCGTGGCCGGGGACGTCGATGTAAATCGACGGACGCAGCCGAACGTCGCGGGGATCGGTGGAGCGGCAGACGGCGCAGTCGCACCCGATCATCGGCACGCCGTGGGACGTGCCGGTGCCGAGAAACAACACACGCGCGTCGATCATCAGGGAATGATGATGCGCGACGGCTCGGCAGGTGCCTGCTTGGTCGCCTCGACGTAGCGCATGCGCAGCTCGTACACGAGCTGTTCGAGCAGCTGCCGTTCCTCGGCAGTGAGGTTGCCGCGCGTCTTCTCTTCGAGCAGGGCGAGGATATCGATCAACTGCCGCGCGGCGCCGAGGTTCGCTTCGCCGTTCATGCCGGTCGCCGGATCGGGTACGTCGCCGAAGTGAAATGCCGCCGTGTGGGCCAGTGAGAGGACGAAGCCGACGAACGTGATCGCCTGCGCGTCCTGAGCGTGCTCGTCGGAGTGCTGTGCGTTGTCGGCCACGATGTGCTCTCGGGCCGCCGGAGCGGCCAAAATTCGAATGGTAGCATGTCCGCATGAAGGGACGCGTCGGCGAACGGTTCGAGAAGCTGGTGGAAATCATGCGCGCGCTGCGTGCGCCGGACGGCTGCCCGTGGGATCGCGAGCAGACTCATGCGTCGCTGCGGCCATTCCTGCTCGAGGAAACCTACGAGGTGCTCGAAGCGATCGAGAGCGGTACTCCCCACGAACTCTGCGAAGAGCTCGGCGACGTGCTGTTCGAAGTGGTCTTCATGTCGCACATCGGCGAGGAAGCGGGCGATTTCACCGTGGGCGACGCGATCGACGCGATCTGCGACAAGCTGGTGCGTCGGCATCCGCATGTGTTTGCGCGCGAGAGCGGGGATACGCCGCTCACGAGCGGGCAGGTCATCGAGAAGTGGGAAACGCTCAAAGCGCGCGAGCGAGCGCAGGCCGGGATCGCGCCCAAGGTGAAGACGACGCTGAGCGGAGTGCCGAAGACACTACCGTCGTTGCTGCGAGCCTACGAGATCAGCTCGCGCGCGGCCGCTGTTGGCTTCGATTGGGCGCGCGCCGCCGACGTGCTGGACAAGATGGACGAGGAAGTCGCCGAAGTGCGCCGCGAGATCGAGTCGGGCGCGACGGGAGATCTGTCACGCGCCGAAGAAGAGATGGGCGACCTGCTCTTCGCGATCACAAACCTCTCGAGGAAACTGGGTATCGAACCGGAAGCCGCGCTGCGACGCGCGAACGAGAAGTTCACCAGACGCTTCGAGGCGATGGAATCTGCGTTTACGACAAACGGCCGGACTCTCAGCGACGCGAGCCTCGAGGAGATGGAATCCGAGTGGGGCCGCGTCAAGATGGCCACGGAGGCCACGGAGCCTTTGGCCACGGAGGACACCAAGCACACCAAGACTTCTGGCCACGGAGGACACTAAGCACACCAAGACTTTTGGCCACGGAGACCACCAAGAACACTAAGTCTTCGGGCCACGGAGAACACTAGGGCCACGGAGTCAGACTACGATTCGCTTGATGCCGTCCTTGACCAGCGGCACGTTGAAGTTGATCAGCAGGCCAACTCTCAGCTTCGTCGCACGGAGGTAGGAGATCAGCTTTGCTTGAAAGACAGGCTCCAATCGGTTCGCCGCCTTGATCTCCAGGATCACCTGCTCGTTCACAACGAAATCCAGCCGCTGTCCAGCGATCACCTCGTCTCGATACCGAACGACAATCGGCTTCTCGCGCTCGAAAGCGATCCCTTCATGCGCGAACTCCACTTCGAGCGCGCTTGCGTAGATCGTCTCGAGGAATCCAGGCCCGAGCTCCGAATGCACCCGAATCGCACAGCCGATGATTCGGGTGATCAGGGCATCCGTTTCGGACGACAGAACACTCTTGCTGTAGCTTCCCGTCCCGTCCATGTCGTGGCTCCGCGTCCTCAGTGTTCCCCGTGGCAAGACCCCTTAGTGTTCTTAGTGTTCTCCGTGGCAAGACCCTTAGTGTTCTTGGTGTTCTCCGTGGCAAGACCATTAGTGTTCTTGGTGTTCTCCGTGGCCAAAGACTTCGTGCCCACCGTGGCCAACGTAGGTACGCACGACGACCTTCCTTCCATCTGTCTCGACCGTGATGGCCCCATGCCGATCCGTACGCAACACCGTGGCCCCGACTGCATTCAGCCGCTCGAGCACCTCGGTGGCCGGGTGACCGAAGCGGTTGCCCCGCCCGCAGCTGATGAGGGCCAGGCTTGGTCGCCAGGCATTCAGCAACTCTGACGAGGTCGACGTGCGGCTGCCGTGATGCGCGACTTTGAGGATGCGAATCGGTGCAGGGCTTAGTGCCGGCAGGAGCGCGCGCTCGACCTCCGCGCTGATGTCGCCGGTAAGCAGCAGCGCCACATCGCGATAGCTCACTTCGAGCACAACCGAATCGTCGTTGCGGACGCGCCGCCGCTCCCAATCGGGCTCCGGTGGGCTCAGCACGCGGATGCGCACGTCGCCGAACCACAGCTCTTGTCCGGCGCGCAGCACGGTCGTTGCGGCGCCGTGACGCGCGGCCCGCTCGGCGACGGCGAGCGACGGCTCGTGGGTCGGCACGCGAACGCCTTCCGCCAGCCGCGCGGGCAGAAAATCATCGACCGCTGCGATGGCGCCGCCGATGTGATCGGGGTCGCCGTGCGTGATCACGAACGTGTGCAGTGACCGAATGCCTCTCGCCCACAACGCCGGGGCGAGCACCCGTTGGCCGATGTCGACGCCGCTGCCGAACGGCGCGCCGCCGGAATCGATGAGGATCGCCTCGCGAGACGGCGTCTCGAGGAGCAGCGCCTCCCCCTGCCCCACATCGAACATCGTCAATCGCAGCAGCGGTGTCGCGTCATGACGCCGTGCGACACCGTCAAGGCTGATACCGGAGGCGATCGACGCAGCGCTGCCAAGGAGAGCGACGACGCCGAGCACACGAATGCGGGGCCCGACGAACGTCAGCGCGAGCGCGGCGTAATAGACTGCGATCAGGGTCACGCCGGGTGCGGGAATACGCGCGGACAGCCACGGGACGACGGTCACGAGATGAGCGCTGCCGACGAGCGCGGATGCCGCCAGGTGTGCCATCAAACCTGCGGCGCTCGCCAGCCATCCCCAGCTGTCGAAGGCGACTGCGATGAGCGCGGCGATCTGAATCGCGGCGGTCATGGGGACGGCCAACAGGTTCAGCACGAGGCCCGCGCTGGTCACGCGCGAGAACATCTGCGCCGACACTGGCATCAACGCGATCTCCACGGCGAGCGACGACACAATCGACGCGATCATCCATGACAGCACCCGGTGACGAGGCAGCAATGCGGCGCCACGGCGAGCACCCTCCACCAGCGCGGCTGTGGCGCCGAACGTCAGGATGAAGCCGGCATCGCGCACGTCGAGCGGGCGCACGATCACCATCAGCGCCGCGGCGACGGCCGTCGCCTGCCACGTCGGGATCCGGTGATCGATGGCATGCGCACCGAAGTAGAGGATCGCCATCAGCGTGGCGCGCCAGACCGACGGTCCCGACGTCGCCACGACGGCGTAAAGCGTCAGGACCACGATCGCCGGGACCGACGCACGCCGCCCTCGCATCCCTCCCAGGGCGAGCAGACCCGACACGATTGCCGCGAGGATGGCGATGTTGCCGCCGGAGATGGCGATGACGTGGTACGTGCCCGCCGCCTGCAGCAGATCGCGGATCTCGACGGGCAGTCCACCTCGATCACCAATCAACACCGCCGTCGCGATCGCGGCCGACACGGCGGCATGCGGCTGCACCCATCGGTCGATCGCCCGACGGACGTGCATGCGCACCGCACCAGCCGCTTCCGAAACCCGGCTTCCGCTCGACACGATTTCGATCAGCAAGCCGCTCTTGATCGATGCCAGTAGCGTGATGCCGTCGAGCGCGAGGTCGCGCTCGAAATCGGGCACACCCGCGTTGAGAAAGCGCATCGGACGACGAAACGTCATCGGCGCCTCAATCGTCCTGCCAGCGATCCAGTCCGTCACTCCGTCGGCGCGAACCTGACCCGCAGAGGCGTCGGCTGACGGAGCGGTGCGGGAGACGTCGGGCTGTAGCGCCGTTTGCCCGCCGATGCTGACAGTGGCGATGCCCTCGACGGGTTGCCAGCTGCCGCCGATCTCGACTGCGACGACACGTACGCGAAGTGAGACGTAGCTGTCGCGCGGCGTCGCGTCTTCGAGGATCACCGCGCGAGTCGGCACCGGCGCGTGTTCGCCGCCGGGCCCGAGTGTGTCGATGAGATAGCCGCCGAACTCGCGATCGAGAGACGCTCGCAGCGAGGTGTGCAGGGCGCGGTCGCGAGCACTCGCCGCAAGCACGACACCGGCGCAGAGATAGCCGAGTGCCAACGCCGCGACCGTGAGTCGTTCCCAACGTCGGACCCACGCGAGCGCCGCGATGATGCCGCTCGCGAGCGGGAGGAACACGCTGCGATCGGGATGCAGATCGAACGCGAGCGCCGACACCGCACCGGCGATCAGGGTGAGCGCCGGAAGGAATCCGATGGCCATGCGCCTGCGAATGCAAGCGCTGCCACGAGGTCACCGGACGCGCGGCTCAACGAGTTAGAGGTAATGCCTTGAAGTTTCTGCGCTCTGCGAGACCAGCGCGTGATGCGGTTTTTGCGATCCGTCACCGCTGGTCGAACACCCGCGGCGCTGTCGGCGCCACGGTGCTGAAAGGCGGTTGCCGATCAGACGGTCGCCCAACGGCGAAGCAGGTTGTGATAGACGGCCGTCAGCTGGACGACGGCAGGATGGTCGGGCAGGTCGACGGTGAGCCGCTGAATCGCCGTGTCGAGATCGAACAGGAGCGTCCGCTCGCCATCGTCGCGCAGCATGCTCTGGACCCAGAAGAACGACGCCAGACGCGCGCCGCTCGTGACCGGCGTGACGTTGTGCAGGCTCGAGGCGGGATAGAGCACCATGTGCCCGGACGGCAGCTTGACCGAGTGCACGCCGAAGGTGTCCTCCACGATCAACTCGCCACCTTCGTACTCGTCCGGATCGGCGAGGAAGAGCGTTGCCGACAGATCGGTTCGGATCGTCGCGCCGCTGCCCTTCACCTGCCGGATGGCGTTGTCGACGTGATTGCCGAACGACTGGCCGCCCTGATAGCAGTTGAACAGCGGTGGAAACACTCGAAGCGGCAGCGCCGCTGACACGAACAGCGCGTTGCGGCCCAGCGCGCCGAGGATCATGTCCCCGAGTTGCCGCGCGACTGGATGATCCTCGGGCAGCTGCAGATTGTTCTTGGTCTTGGCAGACTGGTGACCGGCGGTTACGCGTCCGTCGATCCAATCGGCTCCCTGGAGCATCCGGCGCGCCTGAGCCACCTGCTCCGCCGTCAGCACATCCGGAATCTGCAGAACCATGGAGTCGCGCTCTCAGAACCGGATGCTGGATGTCAACGTCGCCGACCGTGGATGTCCCGGGTTGTAGCGGCCCCCGTTGTTGTTGACGTTTCGGATATAGACGTTGTCCGTGAGGTTGTAGACGTTCAACCGCAGGCTCAGATGCGAGTTGACCGGATACTCCGCCAACGCATCGACGAGGTAATACCCAGGTGAGGCAATCGTGTTGGCAGCGTTGATGAACACATCATCGGTGTGACGGATACCACCGCCGACCGAGAAGTCGCGTGGCAGGCGGTATGTGGTCCAGATGCTGCTGGACCACTTTGGCGTCAGCGTGAGTTGCCGACCGTTGTTGGCCACGTTCTGCGAACGCTGTTCGCTGTCGAGAAACGCGACGCTCGCGAGCAGTTCCCATCGATCGGTGATGCGGCCCATGGCGCCAAGCGTGACACCCTTGACGAGCTGTCCGTCGTCCTGGTTGTAGATCGGCGGTACGGCGGTCGCGTCAACGGTGAAGATGACGTTCGTGTTCTCCGTTCTGAACGCTGCGCCGTTGAAAGACAAGCGCCCGTTGCCGAAGTCCCACTTGCTCCCGACCTCGAAGTTCGTCGATTCCTGCGGTCTGACGTTGGGGTTGTTCTGATTG
>DASRJR010000536.1:0-4710 GCA_035649395.1 Vicinamibacterales bacterium | reverse complement strand
GGTGGTGCCGCGACGACGTGCTGCGCGATCAGCTCCTTCAGACGATCCGCATCGACCGACTCGACTTCGAGCAGTTCCGTTGCGAGGCCCTTCACCGCGCCGCGCTCGCGGGCGACGATCTGGCGAGCGGTCTCGTAGCCCCTCATCACCAGCGCGCGAATCTCGTCGTCGACGCGGCGCGCCGCCTGTTCGCTGAAGCCCGCGGCACGGGCGTCGGTATCCCAGGCGCTCGACTGACGACGGAACAGCACGGGCCCGAGTGGCGACATGCCGAGCTCGCACACCATCTTCCGCGCCAGCTCGGTGGCGCGTTCGATGTCGTTGGCGGCGCCGCTCGTCATCTGACTCAGGAACAGCTCCTCGGCCACGCGACCCGCCATCAGGATGGCGATCTGCGCTTCGAGGTATGGCTTCGAATGCGAGTAGCGATCGGCCTCCGGCAATTGCATCGTGACGCCGAGGGCGCGGCCGCGCGGAATGATCGTCACCTTGTGCAGCGGATCGGCGTCGGGCAGCAATGCGGCAACGACGGCGTGTCCGGCTTCGTGATAGGCGCAGGTCACGCGCTCGTGCTGGCTCATCACCACCGACTTGCGTTCGACGCCCATCAGCACTTTGTCGCGGGCGGCATCGAGATCGCCATTGCCCACCGTCGAGCGGCCCAAACGCGCCGCCATCAACGCGGCTTCATTCACGACGTTCGCGAGGTCGGCGCCTGAGAACCCCGGTGTCCCTCTGGCGAGTGCGCGTAGATCGACGTCGGCATCGAGTGCCATCTTTCGCGTGTGCACGCGCAAGATCTGTTCACGTCCTTTGAGATCGGGATTGCCGACGGTCACCTGCCGATCGAAACGGCCGGGCCGCAGCAGCGCCGAATCGAGAATGTCGGGGCGATTGGTCGCCGCGACGACGACGATGCTGTCGGACCGCGAGAAGCCGTCCATCTCGACGAGCAGCTGATTGAGCGTCTGCTCGCGCTCCTCGTGCGTCACCGAGTTGCCGCCGCGGTTTCGACCGACCGCGTCGAGCTCGTCGATGAAGATGATGCACGAGCGGTGACGACGCGCCTCGCGAAACAACCTGCGCACTCGAGAGGCGCCGACGCCGGCATACATCTCGACGAAATCCGAGCCGCTGGCGGAGATGAACGGAACGCCCGCTTCCCCAGCCATCGATCGCGCCAGGAGCGTCTTGCCGGTTCCGGGCGGGCCGACGAGCAGAATGCCGCGCGGAATGCGGCCGCCGATGGCGCCAAAGCGCGTGGGATCTTTGAGGAAGTCGACGATCTCCCTGACTTCGTCCTTGGCCTCGTCCACGCCGGCGACGTCGTTGAACGTGACCGTCACCTCGTGCGGATCGATCGTGCGTGCTTTCTCGAGCGTCGGGACTCGTCCGGTCACGATGCGGAAGAGGATCAACGCCAGCGCGCCGAAGACCAGTACGCCGAAGACCAGCGTGCCGTAGCCCACGGCAGCCGGCGGCTCAGTACGCGTCACGTTGAAGCGGACGCCGCGGGCGATCAGGCCGGTGACGAGCGTCGGATTCGCGGCGATGTAGCCGCGCGGAGCGACCGCCTCGAAGCGCTGTCGATCGCGACGCTCGTAAACGATCACGTCGGCGTCGATGTTGACGGCCGCGATGCGATTCGCCGTGACGTCGTTGAGGAAGTCCGAGAAGGGAACCGCCGCCGGAGTGGCTGCACCTCCCGAGCGCAGCATGACGAAGGCACCGGTGGAGAGGGCGACAACGAGCGCGCCGGCGATGATCCAGACGAACCGGGCGCGTGGCAGCTTTCTTCCGAACACAGTTATCCCCTAGCGGCGAAAACAAGCCGGGCCAGACGCTGGGGGGACAAGCGCCTGATGGCTCGATTTTTGTGGAGGAACACGCGCCAGCGGTCGCGGATCGACCGCCGAACGTGTCTCGTGATTTTACCGGAGGGTTTGCTCGGCGTATAGGTGCTCACAAAATTAGGCGACACGACCGTAACGATTCCCTCTGAGGCAGATGGCGACGAAACGAAGCACGGCCGTAAGGATCGGATGCTCGGGCTGGCAGTACAGGCACTGGCGCGGCGATTTCTATCCGGCTGAGCTCGGTCAGTCACGATGGTTCGAGTTCTATGCGACCAGGTTCGACACGGTGGAGATCAACAACAGCTTCTATCGGCTTCCAGAGCCGGAAACATTCGCCCGGTGGGGTGAACAGGCACCTCGACAGTTCCGATACGCCGTCAAGGCGAGCCGTTACCTGACTCACATGAAGAAGCTGAAGGAACCCGCAGACCCACTCGGTCGTTTCTTCTCGAACGCGCGTGAGCTGGGGAAGCATCTCGGTCCGGTCCTTTATCAACTGCCGCCGCGCTGGCCGCTGAACCTCGAACGGCTCGAGCACTTCCTCCGCGCGGTGGCGGCGCAGACACGCCGTCTTCGTCGAGCGGGGCTCACGCGTGTGCGCCACGCGATCGAGTTCCGCGAGCCGAGCTGGTATGACGAACGCGTTTTTGCACTGTTACGCGCTCATCGTGTCGCCCTCTGCCTGCACGACATGCGCGGCTCCGCCTCCGCGAAGCTCGTCGTCGGGCCGTTCGTCTACGTACGGTTTCACGGCTGGACGAAGTACTCCAGCCGCTATGCCGATGCCACGCTGGACGACTGGGCCGATTGGCTCGCCGAACGCATTTCCGCAGGAATGGACGTTTACGCGTACTTCAACAACGACGTCGGCGGCCACGCGCCCCGTGATGCGGTGCGATTGCGCGAGCGACTCGCGGCGCGAGTCTCCGGCTAACGAGCGGTTCACGACGGCTCCGTCGCTATTCGAGGCTGATCGAAATCTGGTAGGTCACAGGCGGGTCGCAGTACGCACCGCTGCGAACAACCTCAACGCGGTATTCGCCGCTCTCAGGTAACGCGCCGGCCCATCCCCGGCGCGGGTCCTGACCAGCCGACGACTTCGCTGCGAGCACGCGATTGCCGTTAGCGTGCACGATGCGCAACGTCGCGCGCTCGGCCCGCACGCGTTCGAGCTGCGCGTTCAGCAGGTCGCCCTGACGCGCCTGGACGAGATACACATCGACGTTGTCGGCGGCGAGAGAACCGGCGTACTTCGTGCGCCCCTTGCCCCACCTGAAGAGAACTTGTCGTGGCTTCCCCGGCGTGGCCGACCCGTAGCCGGGTGGCAAGGTCATCTGGGTGATCTTCATGCCGCCGGGGCCTCGCTCGGCGCGAATCCATCCGCGGCCAAACGTCACGCCGGTCGCGTCGGCCTGCATGACGTACTTCGGCGGCGGCGAACCGCCTCCCGGCATGCCGCTCTCCTCGATAACGCAGCGAACGGCCGGTGGAAACACCGCGTCCCACATCTTCACCAACGCCGCTTGATTCAGCACGGGAATTTGAATGCCACCGGCATCAACGACGAGCCGGTAGCGCACCATGCCGGCGACCGCCTGCCGATCGCCGCGCGCAAAGGCGTCGAGCAGGCGCTGACGAAACGCCTCGGCTTCGGCCTCCGGTCCACGTTGTTGCGAGGAGAGAGGCACCATCGACGAGATCGCGATGAACGCGCCAACGACGATGATGCGCCTCATGGGTCAGTGTAGGCCGGGCCTTGTTTCCCAAGGCCCGGCATGGTCCGGCTAAAGCCGGACCCCACGAGCTAGAAGTTGAACGTCACGTTGAACCGGGCGAACCGCGGCTGCAAGATGCTCGTCGGCCGTGCCCACACCACCGGAGCGGGAGCGACCGCAAACACTTGCTGGAACGCGGTCCCCGTGTTGGCGTTGAGCAGGTTGTAGAAGTCGAAGCCGACGTTCGTCGAGGTGCGGCCGAACCGGAGTACCTTCGCCACCCTGAGGTCGACGGAGTTGATCCGATCCATGTAGACCTCACCCGGCAACGTCAGGTCGACCGTCTGGAACGGCAATCCGGTCGCGAGCGGACGCGCCAGATTCGACGTTTGAAGAATAGCGCTGTTGACGTTGTAGTTCGCCGGGAGTGAAGCACCGTTGGTCGCAACGAAGGTGTTGATCGTCGACGGCTGCACGTTCGGCGTCGATCGGAGCGACCCGGCGAGCAGGACATCGATCTTGGGAACGGTATACGTGACCGAGCTTCGGTACGTCGTCAGCCACGGCTCGTCGACCGCGCAGGCGGCGACCTGGGCCTGGTTGAGGACGGACCCGGTGGTCACATACAGCTCGGGCAATGCCTGCGCGATCTCGCAGTAGTCGCGCACGCCGCGTCCCGTGCTGGTGCCACCCTGGAAGGTGATGCCGTTACGCGTCCGAGCGTTGAGCGTGAAATCGAAGCCGTGCCAATACGTGGTCACGTCGCCGTAATCGCTGGCGAACGTGTAGTAGTTGTCGACGGCGCCGAGAGGCGATCGCCCGTTCCGCGTCACGAAGGTGACGGGATTGCCGCCGCCGTTCGGAAGCTCGGGATGGTTCGGCGCCGCGATCGTCGCTGTGTCGAAGTCGGCGGGCGTCAGCGCGCGATTGTCGATGAAGAAATGATTCCCCCACGATCGACGGCTGTAGTTCACGTCGACGGCGACGCGCGGCAGCAGTTCCTGCTGCACGCCGACGCTGAACTGCCAGTCGTACGGACGGACGCCCCAGCCGTGCAGCACCTCGGGGTTTACGGTCGTCGTGTTGAACGGGTTGCCGAAGTTTCCATTGATCCAGGGACCGCATCGGTCGCCGCCCGC
>DASRJR010000535.1:0-6585 GCA_035649395.1 Vicinamibacterales bacterium | reverse complement strand
GCCACATTCCTCTCGTCGCGCAAGGCTGCGAGCGTCGACCCGGCGCTGACGATGCGCGCGGAGTAATCAGCGCTCGGCCAGGCCGCGGCGGCGCACGCGCGGACAGTCGTATCCCACAACCGAACACTCGAGCTCGACTTCAACCTGCCTGGTGTTGACTTGACCGCGGCATGTATGGTGCATATATGCGCTACGCATAGAGTGCGGGATCGACGCGACGAGCTCAGTCAGCCGCGCAGATCGGCGGCCAGCTCGGGAAAAAGACGCCATGACACGTGAACGCCTGATCGACCTTTCGGAACGCTGGGTTCGGCTCCTCCTCCACCTATACCCACCCGACTTCCGCGATGCCATAGGAAGAAGCGTCGTCGAGGACTATCGAGACGCAGCGCTGGCCACAGTGAACCGGCGTGGCGCGATCGGCCTGTGCGCGCTCGCGATACGCGCGCTTGCAGATTCGGTCTGGAACGGAATCGCCGAGCGAGTCCGCCCCGCCGCCTGGCGGCGCCGCAGCGGCAACTGGGGACGCGACCTCGGACTGGCCCGTCGCCGCCTGATGCGATCGCCGCTGTTCGTCGTGACGACCGTCGCCACGTTGACGATGGGATTGGGCGCGTTCGCGGTTGTCTTCACAGCGGTCGACAAGGTCCTTCTCGAACCGCTGCCGTATCGTGACTCGCGTGATCTGTACTTCGTCTGGCGCGATCAGTCCGCCTCTGGCGGTCTGAAGCGTGAGTGGCTCGCTGGCCCCGACGTCGCCGACTTGCAGAACGCGCACGGCGAGATCGAAGCGGCAATCGGCCTCCAGATTGCGTCGCCGACACTCTCGTTGCGGTCCGACGGGGAGCCGCTTCAGATTCAGTTGGGCGTCACCTCGCCCAATCTGTTCGACCTTCTAGGCGTCGCACCGATGCTGGGTCGCGGCTTCACCGCTCAGGAAGTCGGCCCCACTCGGCCGTCCGTCGTGATCCTCAGCCACGCGCTCTGGCAACGCATCGGAGGCGACGCGTCGATCGTCGGCTCCCAGGTGTGGATGAGTGGATCGACTTATACCGTTGTTGGAATCATGGGGCCGACGTTTCGGTTCGTTCGACACTCGACGCTGGGCCCCCCGCAAGAACCGGACGTGTATGTGCCGTTCCGCTTTCATCTCGCCGACCAGGATCCCAACGCCCTGGCGTTTGGCTCCCTGATCCGGGTCCGAAGCGGCACGTCTCCCGAACAAACGGCCGCCAGTATCGCTGCCGTCGCCAGGGTTGCGACAGAACGCAATCCGAACCGCGCCGTGAGCCTGCAGGCGGTACGGCTCCAGGACGACCTCGTCGCCCCAGTTCGGCCGATCCTGATCGCGCTCGGCGTCGCCGGTCTGGTTCTGCTCCTGGTGCTGACGGTGAACTTTGCTTCGCTGCTGCTGGGACGCGCGGCCGAACGGGAGCGCGAGTTCGCGGTCTCGCGTGCCCTCGGCGCGAACGGCGCGGCCGTGGTCCGCGCGATGGCGGTCGAGGGCGGCGTGCTTGGTCTGGCCGGCGGCGTCACCGGCGCCGTGATCGGATCGTGGGGCGCGCGACTCCTGGTCGCGCTCGCGCCGCTGGACTTGCCACGTCGCGACGAAATCTCGCTCGACTGGCGAGTCGCGACTGTGGTGGTCTCGGCGGGATTGATCGTGGGCTGCATCGCCGCCGTACTGCCTTCGTTATGGGCCGCTCGCGTCTCGCTGGCCTCGGTGATTGCCACCACGACGATCCGCGGTGCCGGCGGATCGCATCGGATTCGGCGTACCATCGTCGTGGCTCAGGTCGCGTTGACGCTGGTCCTGCTCAGCGTCGGTGGGCTGGTGGCTCGCAGCTTCGAACGGCTGCTCGCGGCCGATCCCGGCTTCACATCTGCCGGCGTCCTCACCTTTACGGTCGCCATGGGGCCGCGGCTGTTTCCGAAAGCCGCTGACGTGTTGGCGTTTCAGGACCGCGTCGCTGACGCTCTGACGAGTGTGCCGGGTGTGAGTCGGGTCAGCGCCACGACCTCTTTGCCGTTGTCGGCGGCGGCACAGCAGACCTCGATTTCGGTTCCTGGCGCACCTGGGAACACGGGAGACCCACAGCGTGACTCTGTACTCGTCGACGTCATCGGCGTTCGCACCGACTACGTCGAACTGATGCGGATGCGGCTGCTCGCCGGACGTACGTTCGACCCGGCGCGCCGTGAGAATGTGCGCGAAGCCGTGATCGATCGCCACGTCGCAGCCCGGTTCTTCCCAGCGGGCAACGCCCTCGGCGCCGTGATCCCATTCAGCGGTCAGTCGCTCACCGTCGTTGGCGTCGTCGACCAGACGCGGCTGTATGACCTGCATCAAGACGGACGGCCGCAGATCTTCGTCCGCGCCGGAGACTGGTCACCGTACGCGCCGTCGTTCGTGGTCAAAACCACACGAGATCCGCAGTCGCTGATCGTGGACGTCCGTCGGGTCATTCGAGCCATCGATCCGCGTATTCCGGTGTCGGCCGTGCGCACGATGGACGAAATCGTGACCGACGTGCTGCGCCAGCAGCGTATCAGCGCCGTGCTGATTGGCGGCTTCGCGCTCGGTGCGCTGCTGCTGGTCGCGGTCGGACTCTTTGGGATGGTCGCTCGCTCGGTGACGCATCGTCGCGGTGAGCTGGCGGTGCGCCTCGCACTCGGCGCGAACCCTCACCGCGTGCTCAGGCTTGTGGTCGGAGAAGGCGCGCTGCTCGTCGGCGTCGGGATGCTGATCGCGGTTCCGGGAATCTACGCGGCTGGCGGCCTTATCCAGGGCCTGCTGGTCGAGGTGACGCCGTGGGATCCGCTGACGCTCGCTGCCGTCGCGATCGGTCTCGTGCTCGTCACCATGACCGCGTGTTACGTCCCGGCGCGGCGCGTGCTGATGCTCGATCCCGCGCCGGTCCTCCGCGAGTAGAGTGGCGTGCGTCTGGCAGCTAGACAACCGACGGCGCAAACAGGTGGATGCCCAGAAACGCGAGAAAGACCGCCGTCAGCCCGAGCAGGAGCATGACTCCTGCGTAGACCTTCCGCAAGGCGGCGTATTTCTCGGCCGTGGTGCGAGCCAGGAGATGGACCTGCAGGGCCAGTTCATGATTGACGTCGCCTGCCGACGCCGTGCGCCACACCTCGTAGAAGGCGTCGGACCGATGCTTCAGGATATCGTCGACCAGCCGCAGACCGCGTAAGGCCGCGGCCGGTGCGCCTTCAGTCGCCAGCCCCATCTGCCGCGCGCGTGGTTTCAGCGCGTTGACGGCGTGCACGAGAAAGAACAGGGAGATCAGCAGATAGCACCCGACGTACGCTCGGACGAGAGTCGGATTCACGAGGGACACACCGAAGGATTCACCGCTCGCGGCGATCAGGAGGTTGGCGGCGTTGAGCGAGCCGAGCAGCAGCAGGGCGAAGCGAGTACGGCGATCCGCCATCTCGATCACGTCCAGCATGTGGTCGACCAGGTCGTTCAAGGCACGATAACGCTCCCAGGGATCGAGCGGCTTGTTCTCGTCTGCTCGCTCCGCCTCCTTCCGAAGTCGACGTTCGGCCTTGGATTCAACGCCGGTCGCCTCGCGTTCGGACAGGCTCTCCATGGCGGAAGTCTACCTCGTCTCACTCAGCGCCTCAGTGATCTCTGGGTGATCGTCGGGTAACCTAAGCGGTGATGTCAAAGCGAGCGCCCGCATCGCTGACTTCCCTGGCGCTGCTGCTCTGGTCCGCGGTTTCGGGGCAGGCCCAAGCGCCACAGACCTTCGAAGTCGTATCGATCAAACCAAGCAACGCCGTCGATGAGCGGACCTCCAGCATGGTCCAACCCGGCGGCCGCTACACCGCGACCAACGTGACGCTGAAGATGCTGGTGAAGACCGCTTATGGTGTCCACGACGATCAGGTCGTCGGAGGCCCTGATTGGACGCGCGCCGATCGGTTCGATATCGTCGCAAAGGCCGTCGGTAACCCGCCCACCTCCGTCTTCCGCGACCAGGCTCGCCTGATGCTGCGCGCGGCCTTGGCCGACCGATTCAAATTGACGCTTCGGCCCGAACGCCGGGAGATCCAGGTGTACGCGCTCGTGCTCGCAAGGGACGAAGGCCGATTCGGGCCACAACTCCGCCGGTCGAATGACGCCGAATGCGGCGGCCCAGCCAAATCAGTCCCGGCAGCGCCCGGTGCCGCTGAGCCGAGCCCGGAAATGCCATGCGCCTCTGGATTCTCACGTTCCGCCCACGTCGGGGCGCGCGCATTGGACTTCTCTACTCTCGTCACGAGCCTCGCGACGTGGACCGATCGTGTTGTCGTGGATCGTTCCGGGCTGACGGGAAAGTTCGACTGGGATCTTCAGTGGACGCCTGAACCGTTGAGTCCAGACGCCACGCGTCCGATGGGACTCTCGATCTTTACCGCCGTACGCGAGCAGCTCGGCTTGAAGCTCGAGCCTGTGCGAGTCGAGACCGACGTGCTCGTGATCACCAACGTCGAGCGTCCTACACCCGACTGATCAGGAAGGCTCCCTCCGAAGCTTCACGCGCGTCGACAACGGCTGAAGTTCGCCACTCGGCCCTCGCATCATGATCCCGCCAATAGACGTTGGGACGTGCTTTGCAGATCGACCGGTCATGCTGAGACTTGGACTGCATCTCTACATTGCCGTATCGATAACCGGAGTGGCAGTGCTCGCGCAGGCGCCACCCCGAGTGACTGGGGCCCCCGACATGGTTCTGTCGGCTCAAGTGATGCTCGACGCAGCGGGCTTTTCACCCGGTGAAATCGACGGCCGCCCGGGGCAGAACTTCACGCGAGCGCTGGCTGCATTTCAACAAAGCCGCGGGCTCCGCGTCGCGAGTCGACCCGACCAGGCCACCATGGACCGGCTGCGAGAGGAGTTCAAACAGCAATCGCCACTACTGTCGTACACGGTGACCGACGCCGACGTCGCCGGCGCGTTTCAGCCAGAGATCCCCAAGGACCTCGTCGAGCAATCGAAGCTCGCGTCGCTCGACTATCGCAACCCGCTCGAGGCGCTCGCGGAGCGGTTTCACGCGAGTCCGGCACTCCTTCAGTCATTGAATGCAGGCCAGACGTTCGCACGCGCGGGCGAAATGATTCTGGTTCCGAACGTCTCGTCATCGGCTGCAACACCTAGTCGCGCGGAGGGCGTGCGGATCGCCGTGACGAAGAAAACGAGTGCGCTGACCGTCGAAGACGCGAAGGGACGCGTGCTCTTCTTTGCGCCGGTCACGACCGGCAGTCAACACGATCCACTGCCGCTCGGCCGCTGGAGCGTCACCGCAGTGCAGCAGTCACCCGCGTTTCACTACAACCCCGATCTGTTCTGGGACGCGAATCCGACGCACTCCAAAGCGCGAATCGCGCCCGGGCCGAACAACCCAGTCGGCGTCGCCTGGATCGATATCAACAAACCGCATTACGGCATTCACGGGACGCCGGAA
The DNA here is from genome assembly GCA_035649395.1 of Vicinamibacterales bacterium. Lineage (GTDB taxonomy): Bacteria > Acidobacteriota > Vicinamibacteria > Vicinamibacterales > UBA2999 > Gp6-AA40. The sequence goes on along the minus strand of DASRJR010000535.1, from coordinate 1,123 downwards.
CCGTCGACCGTCGGTCACGTGCAATCACACGGGTGCGTTCGGATGACGAACTGGGACGTGCAGCGCGTGGCCGCATGGGTCAAGCGAGGAACCGTGGTGATCTTCCGATGAGGCGCACACCGACGCACTTCATCGTCGCGCTGAGTTTCCTGATGGGTATCGTGACGACAATCGTGGCCTATCAGCTTCGCAGGGACCCACCACCGTCGCCACCAGTGCAGGTCGAGCAGGCGCCGCCAGTTCACGGCCAGCAGCCGCCGCAAGACAGCGATCAGCCGCGGCCGCAACGCGATGACGCCGTGCCGGTCGCGTCGACACCTACGCCCTCGCATGAGCCGGTCGTGCAGACGTTGCGGCAGCGTGATCTCAAGATTCCCGTGGATGGCGTCGATGCCGAGGAGCTTCGCGATACCTACTCAGAGGCGCGCGGATCGCGCTCGCACGAGGCGCTCGACATCCTGGCGCCCCGGAACACGAAGGTGCGTGCCGTCGAACACGGTCGAATCGCAAAACTCTTCACCAGCAAAGCCGGCGGCCTGACGATCTACGAGTTCGATCCGACGGAAACGTTCTCGTATTACTACGCCCACCTCGACCGGTACGCGGAAGGTCTTCGCGAAGGACAAATCGTCAAGCGGGGCGATGTGATTGGGTACGTCGGCAGCACGGGCAACGCATCCCCGGACGCGCCGCACCTGCACTTTGCGATATTTCGGCTCACCCCCGCACGCCAATGGTGGAAGGGTGAGGCGGTCAATCCGTACTTGATACTTCGATAGAGACAAGTGGAAGAAGTGGAAAAGTGGAAAAGTGGAAAAGTCAAAGTGTTCAAGTGCTTAAGTGTCGGAAAGTACGTCTGAGGCCACTCGGCATGATGTAGCCCATTCCGCACGACGTGGCCGGTTGTACTTTCTGTCAACTTCAAAACTTAAGTACTTCACTTTTCCACTTTTCCACTTTTCCACTTTTCAACTTCCGTCACTATCGCTCGACGTCACGCTCGCCGGTCGCGTCTCCCGGCGGCTGACCGGGGCCAGCGCCGCGACCGCGGCCGCCGCCACGTCCTGCCGGAAGCGCCGCGCCGACGCCGGCGCCGTCGTCCTGCACGGTGCGCCGTGGGCGC
>DASRJR010000534.1:0-22145 GCA_035649395.1 Vicinamibacterales bacterium | reverse complement strand
TCGGTCTGTTTCAGCTTCAGTTGCACGTGCACTTCGTTGTTGCCCGCGGCCTGGTCCGCGACATCGCCCTGACGACCGGAGTTGTTCTCCATCGTCCACTGGAGCGGCTTGGCGGCGCTGCCCCCGAGCAACTCACCGCGCTTGCGCAACAGCGCTGACCGAAAAACTTCCAAGTCCATCCCTGAGTGCTCCTCGAGGCCTCGTTGCGCCCGGGCCAAGCGGTTATTGTACCACGGCCCCTCGACGCGCTTCGCTCGCTCACGGGGCAGGCCCTGTCGGCGACTGCGTGCCCGCGCACTCGCTCGTGCGAACTATTCCGCGCGGAGCGTCGCGAGCGGCTTGTGTCTCAGGACGTCGAGGCTCGCGATCACGCCGACGGCAGCGACGACGATCGCGGTGACGACGATGCCCACGATCGTGAGCATGGGGGCGGCTTGCCATTCCAGCTCCAACGCGTAACGCGCCACTGCCCAACTCAGCGCGATCGCCCCGAGCGCGCCGACCGTGCCCGCGATCGCGCCGAGCACGCCGTATTCGAGGAGCAGCATGGCGGCGATCAAGCGGCTGCTCGCCCCGAGCGTCTTGAGAATGGCGGCTTCGTAAACGCGGCGGAACTTCGTCATCGACACTGCGCCGACGAGGATCAACGTGCCACTCAGCAGCACCAACCCGCCGACCACCGTCACGGCCAGAGTGACGTTGTCGATGATCTTCGTGATCGTGCTCAGCACCTCGCGCAGGTCGATCACGGAGACGTTCGGATACTGCGTGACCAGCTGCCCTTGCATGCGGGCGCGCGCCGCAGCGTCGGTTGCGCCCTTGACCGCGGCGATGTAGGTATGCGGCGCCGCGTCGAACGCGCCTGGACGGAACACGATCATGAAGCCGCCGGCGCGGAAGTCGCGGAAGTCGACGGAGCGGAAGCTGCGGACGCGCGCGGTCACGATCCGTCCGAGCACATCGAAGCGCATCTCGTCGCCAAGCTGAATCTGGAACCTGGTCCGCAGGCCCTCTTCGATCGAGACCTCGGGCATCTCCGCGACCGGCGTGTCGTCCCACCAGGTTCCGTCGACGAGCTTCTCGTTGGCCTCGAGCCTGGAGCGATAGGTGATGGTGAACTCGCGCGACAGACCGCCGCGGCCGCGCACGTCCTCGTAGCTCTCGAGATTCACGTCCCGGCCGCGCACGCCGACGATCCGGGCGCGCAGCACTGGAATGAGCTTCGGTGCCGGCAGCGATCCGTTCGCGCGATCGATCAGGGCGGTCACGCCGTCACGCTGCGTCGGCTGGATATCCATCAGAAACATGTCGGGAGCGCCCTCGCCGACCTGCAGGTCGAAGTCTTGCAGCAGATTGGCCTGAAGCGCGCGCACGCCGAGGATGAAGAAGGTGCCGAGGCCGACGGCAAGCAGGACGATTCGCGTCTGGTTTCCAGGGCGCGCGATATGGAGGACCGCCTGCCGCAGTGCGAACGATCGTGCGTATCGCAGCGGTTGGACCGCGCGCACGAGGGCGGCACCGGCGAGGTGCAGCACGACCGCAACCGCGATGAAGCCGCCCGACAACACCAGACCCACGGGCAACGAGCCCGCCTGCCACGCCGCGACCCCGACGAGCGAGGCGCCGACGATCGCCGCGACGCACCATTTCAGCCAGTCGAATCGCGGTGGCGCCGGGATGTCCTGCCTCAAGAGCAGAGACGGCTTGACGTTCCGCACTTCCAGCAGCGGCACGACCGAGAACAGCACCGACACGAGCAGGCCGATGGCGAGGCCTTGCACGACGGCGCCGAGGGTCAGGCCGTATTCGACGTTCAGTTGAGCCGCGAGATCGCCGACGAAGATCGGCAGCAGCTGCAGCACCACCGCCGCAATCAGCACGCCGAGCACACTGCCTGCGAGCCCGAGCATCAGCACTTGCGCGAGGTAGACAGCGAGGACCTGGCGCGTCGTGCTTCCCACGCACTTCAGGATGGCGATGCTGCGAATCTTCTGCTGCACGAACACACGTGTGACGCTCGACACGCCGATGCCGCCGAGGATGAGGACGACGAGCCCGACCAGGCTCAGGTAGTTCTCGGCCCTCGTCAGGTTCTGGCTCATCCGCCCTTCGTTCTGGCGATAGGACCGCACCGACACGAAATCGTTGACGAAGGCGCCGCCCAGGTCTCGAGCGAGGATCGTGGTCACGTCGCGCTGACCTGGTACTGGCGGCGGGTGTGGTACCTGCAGCAGCAGCTGATAGGAGGCACGGCTGCCGAACGCCAGCAGTCCCGTCGACGGGAGATCCGCCAGGTCGATGAAGACGCGCGATCCGAGGGAGAAGGCGCCGAGGTTGCGGCCGGGTTCGTTCTCGATCACCCCGCGAATCTGGAACCGCTGCGTGCCGATCAGGATCTCGTCGCCGACGCCGACGTTGAGCTGCGCCAGCAGCTCCGGCCGCACCAGCACACCGTGATCGCGCAGCAGGGCGTAGGAATACGTGCCGCTGACCAGCGACATCGTCCCGTACATCGGGAAGCCCGCTTGAACGGCGCGGAGTTCGACCATCCTGGTCGTCGCACCGGAGGCCGGCCTTACCATCGTCGCGAGCTCGACCGCCTCCGAGACCGTGCCGACGCGTCCGCTCCCCTGCTCGCGTGCGACCGCGTCGCGAACCGGCGCACCAATCGGACGATCGCTGCGAACGACGACATCGGCGCCGGTCATGGCGCGCGCTTCGCGCGTCAGCCCCTCGCGAACACTTCGAATCAGCGAGCGAATCGCGACGATCGAGGCCACACCCACGGCAATACAAATGAAGAAGAACAACAGGCGGCGCCACGAGGCGCGAATTTCCCGAAGCGCCATCGCCACGACGAAGCTCATCGCATCGCTTCCGCGCCGGCCGGCGCCGCAGAGGAATGCGGGTCTCGACCCGGCTCGGATCTCGGACGCGCGTCCGGCGCCACCGGGCGGCCGTCGCGCAACACCAGACGTGTATCGGCCAGTGCGGCGAGCTCCGCGTCGTGCGTGACCAGCACCAGGGTCGACTTGCGCGTGCTCCGCACGGCCAAGAGCAGGTCCATGATGTGGCGTCCGGTCGTCGAGTCGAGATTGCCCGTGGGCTCGTCGGCCAGCACGATCGGCGGATCGTTTGCGAGCGCGCGCGCGATCGCGATTCGCTGCTGCTCTCCGCCCGATAGTTGCGAGGGGTAGTGGTGCGCGCGGTCGGTCAGCTCGACCTCCTCGAGCAGACGACGGGCACGCGCGACTGCGTCGCGGCGCCTGGCGATCTCCATCGGCACGAGGACGTTCTCGAACGCCGTCAACGACGGCACCAGGTGGAAGAACTGGAACACGAACCCGATCTTCTCGCCGCGCAGTTTCGCGAGGCCGTCTTCCGACAGCCTGGTGATGTCGATGTTGTCGATCAGGATCTGTCCGGTCGTCGGCGCGTCGAGGCCGGCGAGTAATCCGAGCAGTGTTGACTTGCCGCTGCCGGAGGGCCCGACCACGGCGACGAACTGGCCCGAGGGAATCGTGTAGTCGAGCGAATGCAGGATGGTCAGCGGTCGATCGCCGCTCTGCACTGTTTTCGACACCCCACGGAGCTCGATCATCGGGTCGCGCTCCGGCCGGCATTCTTCTCGATCAGCGGCTCCAACGCACGCCAGATCGTGCGCTCCACGATGCGCGCGCCTTCGGCATTGGGGTGGATACCGTCGGCGATGTTCAACGCCGGATTGCCTGCTACGCCTTCGAGGAAGAACGGCACGAACGTGACGTCGTGGTCCTTCGCGACATCGCGATACACGCGCCGGAACTCTGCCGTGTACGCGGCGCCGAAGTTGGGCGGCGCCTCCATGCCGGTCAGCACCACCTTGATCCCGCGCTGCTTGGCACGCGTGATGATCGCGGTCAGGTTCTGCTTCAAGTTCTCGACCGGAAGACCACGCAGCCCGTCATTGCCCCCCAGCTCGATCACGAGCACGCGCACGTTCCCCTCGAGCGACCAGTCGAGGCGGCTCAGGCCGCCGGCCGATGTATCCCCGGATACGCCCGCATTGACTACCTCGTAGTCGTAGCCCTCGGTGCGCAGGCGTGACCCGATCAGTGACGGAACCGATTCTTCTTTGGCCAGTCCATAACCGGCGGTCAAGCTGTCACCCAGGAACACGATGCGTGGAGACGTCGACGGCTTCGCAGTCGGTGTGCGATCCGTCGCGCTCGCGGCCGGGCGTTTGGCCTCGACGACCGCGCCCTCCGGCTGGCCGCAGGCGGCACCGATGAGGGCAACGAGAACAACCGGAATCGAAGCGGCCCGTGACATGAGCACCTGACTCATTATGTTATAAGACGCACCCATGCTCCTTCCGTTCCGCTTCGAGACACCGTCATGACATCGACGATCGCACCGGGACCGCTCGCTGGCGCATACGACCGCGCATGCGCGCAGCTCGAGCGGATCGCGTTCGCCGACGCGCTGTGGCAAAAGCGTGTCGACGTGTGGACCACCGACGTTGCCGTGCAGCGGCTCATCGCCAATCGTCTAGGGTGGCTGAACGCGATTGATTTCATCGACGCCCATCGCGTACGTCTCGAGGCATGTGCCCAGGGCGTACGCCGTGACGGATTCACTGACATCGTCCTGCTGGGCATGGGCGGGTCGAGTCTGGCACCAGAAGTAATTCGGCAAGTGCTGGGCATCACAGCGGGCTCCCCTCGCCTGCAGGTACTCGATTCGGTGGATCCGGACAGGGTGCGCGCGGCCATGTCTCGCGCCGACACCTCTCTCTTCCTGCTCGCGAGCAAGTCGGGATCGACGATCGAGCCGAATGTCATGGCCGCCGAGGCACGACGGCTCGTCACGACAGCGGGCCACACCGCGTGGGGTTCGCGGTTCATCGCGATTACCGATCCCGACACGGTGCTTCACACGCACGCGACGAGCGAGCACTTCCGCGACGTGTTCGTCAACCCGCCGGATATCGGCGGGCGCTACTCTGCGCTCTCCTTCTTCGGCATGGTGCCGGCGGCGCTGATCGGCGTCGACATCGGCGCACTGCTCGCCGACGCTCGTGCGATGGAATCGGCGTGTCGTTCGGCCAGTGTGAGAGAGAACCCGGGGCTGTCGCTCGGCGCGCTGATGGGGGCCGGCGCTCTTGAGGGACGCGACAAGCTGACGCTGCTGCTGCCGCCACGGCTGCAGTCGCTCGGCCTGTGGATCGAACAGCTGGTCGCCGAGAGCACCGGCAAGCACGGCAAGGGCGTCGTGCCGATCGCCGGTGAACCCGCGGATGCGCGATTCGGCGACGATCGCGTCATCGTGGTCGTGTCGCTCGGCGATGAGACACCAGCCGCGGAGCTCTGCGAACGCGCGCGTGCATCGGGCGCGCCCATGGCCACACTTCACATGGAGCGTGCGCTCGGACTCGGCGCTGAGTTCCTGCGATGGGAGATTGCCACTGCCACGGCTGGACGGCTCATGTCGATCAACCCGTTCGACGAGCCCAACGTGCAGCAGGCGAAGGATGCCACGCGTGCCCTGCTCGAGGTCTACCGTCGCGACCGCCGTTTGCCGCTGCCCGAGGCGCATGCGGAAATCGGCGGCGTGCGATTGACATTGAGCGAAGCCGCACAAGCCGCGCTGTCCGGCGCTGCCGCGACCGACTTCCTCGCCGCCGCGCGCCCGCACGATTACATCGCGCTGCTCGCGTTCCTGCCATCGGACGATGCGCGATTCGAGGCAACGCTGGCGTCACTGCGTGCAGGGTCGTCCTCGAAAACAGGGTGCGCAACGATGTTCGGGTATGGGCCGCGCTATCTCCACTCGACCGGCCAGCTTCACAAGGGCGGCGCCGACAACGGCGTCTTCATCGTCATCGCAGCGGATCCCGCAGACGATCTTGCCGTGCCCGGTGAGCCGTTCTCGTTCGGCGTACTCGAGCTCGCACAGGCGCTCGGCGACTTCCATTCGCTCGATCGTGCGGGCCGCCGCGCGATGTTCCTGCACGCGCAGAGGCGAGATCCGGCGATGCTGGCTAACGTGGTGGCTGCGTTGACAGCCAGCACACGTAGCGAGTTCCTGAGTTCCTGAGTTCCTGAGTTCCTGAGTTCCTGAGTTCCGGAGTTCGCAGAACTCGCAAGCGTCGCTATTCGCGTCGGACCACAATCGCCGTGACGTTGTCAGTCGCGCCGTGGGCCATGGCGAGACCAACGACGCGCTTGGCGATGTCCTCGACCGGTTCCTCGCTGCCGAGCACTTCGCCCAACGCCGCATCCGTGAGCGACCCGTGCACGCCGTCGGTGCACAACAGCAGCACGTCACCCCGCTGAAAGTCGAACTCTGCGACGCTGGGCTGCAGTTCCGGTCGAAGACCAACGACCTTCGTCAGGACGTGGCGCATCGGATGATGCTCGACGTTGGCGGCGACTTCCGCACCTTCCATCGCGGCTGAGAGCCACGAATCGTCCCGTGTGATTCGCGTGACGACGCCGCCGTGCCACATATACGCGCGGCTGTCGCCCACATTGGCAAAGAACGCGCGATCGTTGTCGACGAGCGCGGCAACGACGGTGGTACCCATGCCGGCGTAATCAGACTGGCCAGCCGCTTTGGCCAGGATCTGGTCATTGGCTGATTTGATCGCCTGGTCGAGCCGCGACGGACTGGGAGCGCCCCCGTCGCGAAAAAATTCGGCCATCGTCTTCACTGCGATATCTGAAGCCACCTCGCCGGCGTTGTGACCGCCCATCCCGTCCGCAACGACGAACAGGCCCCGAGTGGGGTCGACTAGCAGTGAATCCTCGTTGGAGGGTCGGCGGCCCGGGTGGGTGACGCCATGAGCCGCCAGCGGCATGAGCCCAGGATTATAGCTTCCAAGCCCTTGTATACTTCGTATACTACTTGCCGTGCCGACCGCGTCTCTTCCTCCTACGGTCGCCCGAGCGAGCGTCGCGCTCGAACGCGGCAGAGGCTCCGAAGCCGCCTCCCTGCTGCAGCCGGTGCTGCGTTCGCAATCGATGAATCGCGAGGACGAACTGCTTGTGCGGTCGGCGCTTACGGAGGCGTGGCTGCTTCAGGACGATCTTGGCCAGGCCTCATCCGCGCTCGGACGCCCCCCGGATACGCTTCAGGATCGGATTTCCGACGCTCGTCTTTCCACCCTCTGGCGCCTGCACGGAAGAATTGCCTTCGCGCGCGGTGAGCAGTCGCGGGCGATTGCACTCCACTCCCGCGCGTTGAAGCATGCCGAGCTGGCTCACGAGTCGCGCGCGATCGGCCTGGCTCACTACGAGCTCGCGCTGTGCTACCAGCAGGTTGGCGACTCGGGCATTGTTCGGGAACATCTGACCGAGGCCGCGTCGGCATTGCACGCGGCTGGAGATCGTCGTCATCTTGCCCTGGTGCACTCTCTGTCGGCCGTGCTCATGGCACAGGCGGGCCGCACCGATGAAGCGACGGCCGCACTTCGGCAAGGCGAACGGCTGGCGATGGCGATACCAGCCGACGACGTCGTCGCCGGGATCGTCCACAACCAGGCCAACGTGGCGTTGATGCGGCATCGCCACGATCAGGCGCTGGCGCTCGCCGAGCGCAGCGTGGCGCTCCATCAATCGATCGGGTCCGGCCATGGACTCGCCGTCGCGCTCGCCACGCTCGGCCAGATCTTCGTCCAGCTCGGCGATCTCGAACGCGCCGAACAGATCCTCACGCGCACGCTCGAAGTTCGCAGCCCGATCCACTTCCATGAGACCACCGGCGCCGTCTTCGACACCCTCGCGCAGATTCACATGATGCGCGGGTCGTACGAACGTGCCGGCGAGTATCTGCGTCAGGCCAGCGAGGCCTACGGCGGCTACGGCACGCAGACGATGCGGTGGTACGAGTGGTCATTGAAAGTGCTCGGCGTGAAGCTGGCGATCAGACGGCGCGCGTACGATGAAGCGATCGCGATGGCCGATGCGCTCTCGCAGGCCCCCGGCGTACCGCCTGCCGATGCGATTCAGGCCGAGCTCGCCGCGTGCGAAGCGCTCGTGGTTGCAGGTCGCGTCGCCGAGGCCGAGCAGCGGCTCGACGGGTGCGAAGGCCAGCTCGATCCGCGCAGCACGCCGGCGAACTGGGGCGAGTTCCTCAGAGTCCGCGGCCTCGTGCGCGAACGAATCGCGCGTCCGCATGCCGCGCATCATGATTTCGCGCAAAGCGCGAACGTGTTCGATCTGCTCGGCGAGCGGTATCAGGCGGCGCTCAGTCAGCTCGCATTGGCGCGACTCGCCGCATCGACGGGCTCGAAGTCGGCCGCGGAACGCAGCCTCGATCTTGCGTCGGCGGTCTTCAGGACGCTCGGCGCGCAGAACGATCTCAACGAGGTGAGTGACGTCAGGCGGCGGCTGCAGGAATCGACTCCTACCGCGAGAACGCTCTCAGCGTCGGACATCGACGAAGGCATCGTCAGACGGCTCGTCGATGCAGCGATCTTTCCGGAGCTGCTCGCACGGGAGATGGCCACCGCGCTCCTCGATACGACCGACGGTCACGCCGTCGTGGTGTTCGTCGAAGCGACCACTGGCGAGCTTCGCGTTGTCGCCTCCGCGGGGTGCGAGATCAGCGCGGCTCGTGAGCTGGCGCGCGCCGCCATTCAAGGGGCCAAGGAGTTCGGTGACGGCCCGCTCTTCACTGAGTCGCTCGGACGCGATCACGATGGCCTGCGCCGATGTGCACTCGCGGCCCGCAGTGGTTTGAGCGAATCCGCGTTGGCGCACTTCCGGATGTTCACGGCGATCGCGCGTCAGGGCTTCGAGCTCTGTGGCGCACGCGACCGTCCGGCGCAGGCGGTCGAACCGGGCAACGAACGCCTGCTCGAACCACTCCTGCCCGGCTTCATCTGCGCGAGCGCAGCGATGACGCGGCTGGCCGAGCAGATTCTGCGCATGCAGGGGCACAACCTCACGGTGCTGGTCACCGGCGAAAGCGGGACCGGCAAGGATCTCGTCGCCCGCGCGATCCACATGGGATCGCCGAGGCGTTCGGCGATGTTCCTGCCATACAACTGCACGACGACCACGCGTGAACTCGCCGACAGCCAGTTGTTCGGGCATCGACGCGGCAGCTTCACCGGCGCGGTCACGGATCAGCAGGGGCTCATTCGATCTGCCGCAGGAGGCACGCTGTTTCTCGACGAGATCGGCGATCTGCCGCTCGACATCCAGCCGAAGCTCCTTCGCTTCCTCGAGCAGGGCGAGATCATGCCCGTCGGGGAGACGCGCCCGCAAGCGGTCGACGTTCGTGTGCTGGCGGCGACCAACGCCGACCTCGAGCAGCGCGTGTCGGAAGGCAAGTTCCGCGAGGATCTCTACTACCGGCTGAGCGTGATACGAATTCAGGTTCCACCGCTGCGGGATCGGCGCGAGGAGATCCCGCACTTGAGCACGTTCTTCTTGCGAGACGCGTGCGAGCGTCTCGGCAAACCCGACGTCCTCCTGAGCTCCGCGACGCTCGATCTGTTCGCGCGGTATTGGTGGCCAGGCAACGTGAGGCAATTGCGAAACGAGATTCAACGCGCCGTAGCGATGAGTCCGCCCGGCGGATCGATTGAGCCCGACCATCTGTCCGCGGACCTGGCCGCCCCGGCCCACGATCGACGCGCGTCGTCCTCGACGCTCATCGCCCCGGTTCGGTCGATGCTGCCGGGCAACCTGTCTGCCGCCGTCGAAGGCATCGAAAAGGAGATGATCAGCGCCACGCTCGAACGCACCCGGGGCAACATCTCGGAGACCGCGCGCGTGCTGGGACTGACACGCCGAGGGCTTTATCTCAAGATGCGTCGGCTAGGGCTTGACGCAGTTGCTGCGGATATCTAGTAATCAGGTATACAGGTCGACTGGTTATCAAGTATCCAGATCCGCAGCTTCCCACTTCTGCACGAATCATCTTTAGTCATTACATATCAATCACTTAAGGACATGCCTGATCGGGCTTCCTCTGGCAAAGTGTGCAGGCCTGCGCATTGATTGTAGAGACGCGCAAGAACCCGTTCCACCGCAGGGGGGCCAATCGTGATCGAGACCATCGCCACTCGGAAGACCGCCACCTACCGTGACCGCATCGGCAATCGGAAGAAGGTGAGCGTCCCCGCTCGGCTGACGTGGCGGGACGGTGGGGGCACATTGCGATTCGTCTCGGTCATCATGCGCGATGTCAGCGAAGTCGACGCGTTCGTCGAGTGCCAGGTGCCGGCGTCGATCCCCCTCTATCGTCTGGTGCACTTCCAGATCGAGCGCCCGTCGCGTGAAGGCGGCGACCTGCCTTCGGCCCTCAAGGAAGGAAAGGTTCTGTCGGCGGTGTACCGCGTCGGTCCATACAAGACATCCACCGGCACGCCGAACGGCTATGCCCTTCGGCTGTTGGTCGAACCCAAACGGCAATCGGTCCGCGCCCGCGCGCAGGAAGCGCTGGCCCTCGCGAATTAAACGGCGCCCTCTCTCTCGCTCCCAGTACCCCACTCCCACATCCCAACTCCCAATTCGATACCGTTTTGGGAGTTGGGAAATGGTGGTCGGGAGCTGACGACCGATTGACCCCCTAAGACGACTTCTTCCGCCAGTATCGCGCCAATCCCGTCCACAGCTGACGGAATCCGGCTGCGATGATGTACTCCTGGACGTGGGTGTCGCTCATGTGGCGCTGCAATTCCTGACGCAACCACATTTCGAATGCGGCGCTGCGCTCTTCGTCGGTGCCGGGCTCGCTCAGCGATGCGCGCACACGAGCCGCCATCGTCTGCAGGTGCTCCATCAGCGAGGCACAGTGCGAACGCACCTGTTTGGCCGGACCAAAATGCGTCAGGAACAGCGTCGATGGCGACCACGCCAGAATGCGCTCGATGCCTACGGACCAGAGCTCGAGGTCGATGTCGGGCGGCGGTGTCGGAGGCAGGATGTAGCCGTCGTTGACGCAGATGCCGGCCGTATCACCGACGAAGGCGACGCCGCTCGACGCATCGAAGTAGCTGACGTGATGTGAGGCGTGCCCGGGCGTGTAGGCGACGTCGAACAGACGGCCGCCCGCCTCGACTCGCTCGCCACCAGCGAGTGACACCAGCCGGTCCGACGGCACCGGCGCAAACTCTCCCCACAACCGATCCATCTGATCGCCGTACAGCCGCGTCGCGCTCTCGAGCAGCTTCGTCGGATCGGCAAGATGCCGCAGACCGCGCTCGTGCACCAGCACGCGCACGTGGGGGTGACGGGCGACGATGGTGCCGCTGGCGCCGGCATGGTCGAGATGAATGTGCGTCAACAACAGATGACGCACGTCGCTCCACTTGATGCCGCGGCCGTTCAAGCCCAGCTCGAGCGCGTCGAGACAACTGGTCGGACCAGGGTCGACGATCGCCACACCCCCCGCACTCTCGACGATGGCCGACGCCACGACGTTGGTCCGCCCTTGAAAACGCAGATCAATCCAGGAAAGTCCGTGACTCAGTGTGCTCATCGATTTCACGATGGCTGCGCGCTCGACGGGCTGTCCGGCCCGGCGTGCGCGGCGCTGCGAGGGGTGGTTATGGAGGATTATACTGGTCGCTCGAAGCACCATGCCGAAAGCCGACCCCGCCGACGTGCTCACGACGGTCGCGCGTCTGGTCGCGGAGGCCGGCAGCCTGCGCGATGTCGTCTCGCGCCTGGCGGTGACTTTGCGCGCCTCGATCGCCTTCGAACGCCTCCACGTCCTCCGTCTCGATCGCGCCGACTCGTTCGTGCTTTATGTGGTACGCGAGACTGGCGAGATCGAGATCACCGAACACCGCGTCGGCGACTCGGCGACTCCACTCGACGCCGTCGACAGCGCCGCGCACTCACGGCTGCTTTGTACGGTGCGGCAGGGGCCGCGCGTCCATGGCGCGCTCTGGCTGACGTCGAGCCAGGCCGACGCATTCAACGCGTCCGACCAGGCGCTGATGGACAGCGTGGTCGAGCTGCTCGGGCTCGCCTTCGAGCACACCGCCATCGTCGATCGCGAGACGCTGCGGCGCGAGCGCATCGACAGCCTGCGCGGACTCCTGCACACGATGGCCGGCGCGCTCGACATCCGGCACATCTTCGCCGAGGTGTCCAACGTCGTCCGCGGCGGGCTGCCGCACGACATCCTGGTGATGACATCGTGGTTGGAGAACGGCACGTCGTTCCGCTTCTACGCGATGGCGGGTGGACCAGACGACCAGCCCGATCTCTGGGAGCCGCATCCGCTGCTGACTGGCGAAGACCGCGCGCAGCTCAATCGCGACGCGTACGTCGTCCATAACGCCGAGAACGAGGTCGACCCGAACAGCGTTCGCGGCTATTTCTTCAAGCGGCTGGGCGTGCTGTCGGCGCTGCGGGTGCCGATGCCGCTCGGCCACGAGATCTTCGGGTCGCTGTTCTTCCTGTCGCGGCAGGCCGAGTCGTTCTCGGAGGACGACATCGACTTCGCGCGTCGCGTCGCCGACCACCTCGCCCTGGCGCTGTCGCATCAGCGGCTGTCGGACGCCGCGCGCAGCCACGCCGAATCGCGCGAAACGGCGGCACGCCTCGAAGCACAGGTGGCGACGTTGACGCGCGAGCTCGAAGCACGAACCGGTCAACGGCGTGTCGTCGGCCGATCGAAGCAGTGGAAGGACGTGCTCGCACACGCCGCCCGGGTCGCGAACACGGAAACGACGGTGCTGCTGACCGGCGAGTCCGGCACTGGCAAGGAAGTCGTCGCGCGATTCATCCATCACGCATCGCGCCGCAGCCACGGCCCGTTCATCGCGATCAACTGCGCCGCCCTGCCTGACCAGCTGCTCGAGTCGGAGCTGTTCGGCCACGAACGCGGCGCCTTCACGGGCGCGGTGTCGGCCAAACCCGGGCGCATCGAACAAGCGGCCGGGGGTGTGCTGTTCCTCGACGAGGTCGGCGAGATGGCGCCGACCGTGCAAGCCAAACTCCTGCGCGTGCTCGAGGAGCGCGAGTTCATGCGTCTTGGCAGCACCCGTATCCTCCGCGCGGACATCCGCGTGATTGCGGCCACCAACCGCGACCTGCACGCGGCGATCCAGCGCGGCGAATTCCGCGAGGACCTGTACTACCGCCTCGGCGTGTTCGAAATCGCGCTGCCGCCGCTGCGCGCGCGGCTCGACGACATCCTCGAGCTCGCCGACGCGTTCCTCGCCGAGATCGGTGAAACAGTCGGACGGCCGGCAGCCGGTATCGCGCGCGACGCGAAGGAGCAACTGCTCGCCTACTCGTGGCCCGGCAACGTTCGCGAGCTGCGCAATGCGATCGAACGCGCCGTGATCCTTGCCGATGGCGGCCTCATTCGCAGCGAACATCTTCCGCTCAACGTCCCGCGCAGCAGCACGACACGCGGTGACGATGTCTCCGGCGCACCGTTTCCAGCCGGTGGCGTCAACCTCGAGGCGATCGAGCGCTCGCTGGTGGTGAAAGCGCTCACGCAGGCGCGTCACAACAAGACACGTGCGGCCAAGCTGCTCGGCCTGACGCGCGCACAACTCTATTCACGCATCGAGAAGTACGGTCTCGCCGAGACCGAACCCTAAGTCCTCGATGGCCGCGTTGCTTTCGCGGCGAACACGCCGCGTCACGGTGGCGCTGTGCACAGTCCTGCTGTTTTGCGTGCTCGCGGGTGTGACCTTTCAGAGCATCTCGAACGCGCTCGAACGTCGGCGCTTTCCACATCCGGGACGCCTCGTCGACATCGGCGATCACCAACTGCATCTCTATTGCGTTGGCGAGGGCGCTCCAACGATCGTGCTCGAGGCGCCCGCCGGCGGGCTGTCGATGACGTGGGCCTGGGTTCAAGACGAGCTCCGGTCGACGACTCGCATCTGCAGCTACGACCGTTCGGGCCTGGGCTGGAGCGAAGCCGGTGACGGACGGCACAATCCGATGCGGGCCGCGGACGAACTCCACGCACTGCTGCTGCGCTCGGGTGAACGTACTCCGGTGATCCTGGCGGGGCAGGAATACGGCGCCGCGCTTGCCAGGCTGTACGCGGAGCGTTTCCCGCGCGACGTGGTCGGCTTGGTGCTGGTGGACGACCCGTCGCAAAGCGCCGGGCCTCGTGGCTCGGCGACCACTGCCGTCACGTGGCCGTGGCTGGCGCGGGTTGGACTGTTGCGAATTACCCGGTCGCTGTCGCGGCGCGCCGCCGGATTGCCCGAGCACGCGAGAGGTGCGGCACAGGCCTTCTTGAATCGCCCGGATCATCTGACTCGCGCCGCGCGCGAAGTCGCTCGATTACGCGACGTCACCGCGGCGGCGACCGCCGCACGGATCGATGGGAGTGTGGTGGTGACGCGTGTGACCACGGCCCCCCCCAATCCGCCTGTGGTCCTGGCCTCGCGTGAAGAGGCGCGGAACGTGACGCACGCGCTCGTCGAGGCGATTGAGCGCGCGCGCCATCGTTGAGAAAACGGCTACGTCTTGATGCGAATGGTGAGCGGCGACGTCAGTCGCGCATTCACATCCGCGCCGGGACCAAGCCGAACCTCGTCGCCGCGCGTCGCCAGCACCGCACCGGTGCCCGCACCGCCGCCGATCGCCGCGCCCTTGGCCGCGCCACTGCCGCCGCCGAGAATGGCGCCGATCGCCGCTCCGGCTCCGGCACCGATCCCGATCTTGGTGGCGTCCTTCTTCTTCGTCGGCTTCGCTTGATGCGAAATGACCGCCGTCCGGATGTCGTAGCGTTCGCTGTCGTGCCGAAGCGACGTGAACCGATACGCGACATGAGCAAGGCCCTTCACGCGGCCCGAGCGTTCGACGTCCGTCACCGTACCAACGACTTCGGTACCGGCGGGTATCACCTGCTTGCCGTCGATCATGACGGATTGCCGCAGCACGGCACGGACCGTGTCTTCGACCTTGCTGGTGTCGGACGCGACTGACGACTTCAATTCCAGCCGCAGCGTCGTCCCTACCGGCACGGTCACTTCTCGATAAACAGGCTCCGCCGGTTTCTCGGGCGGCGCAGGGGCCGCCGACTTCGCATCCTCCCCTGGAGCGGGAGCTGCCGACTGCTCCGGCGAGCCCGAGCCGCCGCACGCGGCACAAACACCAGCGAGGACCACGGCACAGAACCACTTCTGCATATGCCTCACCTCCACCCCACGACGCAGGCATGCGTCGTGGGGACCCCGGGGATTGAGCGTAAGTCCGGTGAATCCCGTATGGACCCAGTACACGCCAGCCCGGCCTTATTCGGATTTCGGCCTGAAACACCGGTTCCGGCCCGGGCAACCCCATCCAATGCCAAATCCCTGCCGCCTGGACCGCCCAAGCCCGCAGCCAGTCATCCCACGTTTCGTCCCACCCCCACACAGTTCTGCTAACGTGGGCCTCGTATGGTCAGATTTGTCGGCTCGGTTCCTGTTCTTCTGTTGTCCGTTCTGTGGTCCACGCCGGCAACCGCCCAGCGCCTGCCCGGCACGGTGCTGCCCGAACACTACACGCTGTCATTCAGTCCAGACCTCGAGAACGAGACCTTCCGCGGCCGCGAATCGATTCACATCACCATCACCGAGCCGACCAAGACCATCACGCTGCATGCCGCAGAAATCCAGTTCGGCGAGGTCACGATCACGGCCGGTGGGCGCACCCAGACCGCGCGTGTGACGACGGACGCGGCCAAGGAGACGGCGACGTTCACCGTGCCAGACACGCTGGCCGAAGGGTCCGCCACCATCCAGATCACCTACACCGGTGTCCTCAACGACAAGCTGCGCGGCTTCTACATTGGTGAAGCGAACGGTCGCAAGTACGCTGCGAGCCAGATGGAGGCAACCGACGCCCGCCGCGCGTTCCCGTCCTTCGACGAACCGATCTACAAGGCGACATACGACGTGTCGATGACCGTCGACTCGGGCGACGTGGCGTTCTCCAACGGACGGCAGGTCAGCGATACGCCGGGACCGGAACCCCGCAAGCACACGATCCGGTTCGAGCGGACGCCGAAGATGTCGTCGTATCTGCTGGCGTTGGTCGCAGGCGACTTCGTCTGCCGCGAAGGCGCCGCCGACGGCATTCCCATTCGCGTCTGCTCCACGCCGGACAAGCGCTCCCTGACGGCGTTCGCGCTCGAGGCCGCGAGTATCGAGCTGAAGTTCTTCAACGAGTACTTCGGCATCAAGTACCCGTTCAAGAAACTCGATTTGATCGGGCTGCCCGACTTCTCCGCCGGCGCGATGGAGAACATCGGCGCGATCACGTTCCGCGATCGTCTCCTGCTGGTCGATCCCGCGAACTCCTCCATCGCAGTACGGAAGCGCGTCGCCAATGTGATCGCCCACGAGATCGCGCATCAGTGGTTCGGCGACCTCGTGACCATGCGGTGGTGGGACGACATCTGGCTGAACGAAGGGTTCGCCACCTGGATGGCGAGCAAGCCACTGGCGGCATGGCACCCAGACTGGCGGATCGAGCGCGACGACAGCAACGAAACGCTCAAAGCACTGGGGCTCGACGCCCTGCAGTCGACGCGTCCGATTCGCGTCGCTGTCGAGACGCCCGACGAGATCAACGAAGTGTTCGACGCGATTGCATACGAGAAGACCGCCGCCGTGCTGCGCATGATCGAGGCGTACGTCGGTCCGGAGCCGTTTCGTCGTGGCGTCGCCTCGTATCTGAAGAAGTTTTCGTATGGGAATGCGGCGGGCCCGGACTTCTGGACCGAAGTGGCGCGGGTCACCGGCAAGCCGGTCGATCGAATCATGCGCACGTTCGTCGATCAGGGCGGCGCGCCGGTGCTGACGGTTCGGAACAGGTGTGAGAGCGGCGCCAGCCAGGTCTCCCTGGGCGTGGATCGATTCGTCGGTGCGCCTGGTGCGAAGATCGCCTCGCAAAGCTGGACGCTCCCGGTCTGCTTCAAGACGCCGAGCGGCACTCCGCGCTGCGAAGTGATCGATCGCAGGGAGACGGCGCTGCATTTCGACGGCTGCGGACCGGTGTACGCCAACGCCGACAGCCGCGGCTACTACTTCACCGACTATTCCCCGGAACAGGTGCGCTCGCTCGCGAAGGCCCCCGCGTCGCTGAAGACGACCGAGTGGATGAACACCCTCGGCAACGAGTGGTGGATGGTGCGCGCCGGCCGGCACGACGTCGACGTCTATCTCGATCTGGTCGACGCGTTGTCGACGAGCACCGCCGCCGAGATCCTGGACCTGATGGAGGAACGGCTCTCGCAGATCGAGACCAGCATCGCCAGAGCCGAGGAGATCCCTCGCTTCACGGCGTGGGTCCGCGCACGCTTCGGGCCGGCCTTCACCGCGCTCGGCCCGGCAGATGCCAACGAGTCCGATGAACGGCAACACCTTCGGGCCGCGCTGATGACGATCGTCGGCGTCATCGGCAACGACACGGACGTCCAGCGGCAGGCGCGACAGCTCGCAGACCGTTATCTCGAGAACCCTCGCTCGTTGCCGCCGTCAATGGCGGAAACCGTCTTGATCGTCGCGGCGACCGGCGGGGACCGCGCGCTGTACGACCGCTACCTCGCTCGACTCGGCCAATCGAGCGCGCAGCCGGAGGAGTACTACCGCCTCTTCAACGCGCTGCCCTCCTTCGGCGATCCCGCGCTGGCGAAGCGCACGCTGAACTATGCCATCTCGCCGCAGGTCCGATCGCAGGATGCGGCGACCCTGATCGGGCCTCTGCTGGCATCGCCGGCGACCGCAGAGATGGCGTGGGAGTTCGTCAAAGCACAATGGCCGGTGCTACTCAAGCGGCTCGACGTGTTCCAGGGCATACCGGGAGTCGTCGAGTCGCTCGGTTCGTTCTGTTCGACGGCGCGCGCCGCCGAAGTCAAGGAATTCTTCGCACGCAACCGTCTACCGGCCATCGATCGGGCGGTGCAGCTCGCGGTCGAACGCATCGAGAGCTGCGTGGCATTGGACGAGCGACAATCGGAGCCGCTCAGCAAGTGGCTTCAGACCAAGTAAGCGGAACGCCAGACTGAGCGGACCCTCCGAGTACAATGCGCCTCCACCGGAGGCTGATCGTGCGAAAGCTGCTGTTCCCAGTTGCGATCGCTGGCGTGGCCGTCATCGCGAATCTCACCGCGCAAGGACAGTCGAGCCCGTCGCGTCAGCTCGTGACTCGAGCCGCAGAGGCGATGGGTGGTCGCGAAAGAATCCTCGCGCTCAAACGGATCACTGTCGAGGGATACGGCCAGATTGCCTACCAGAACGGCGGCGGCAACATCACCTCGTCTCCTGACGCGCCTCAGAAATGGATCGACCTGCGCGACTACGTCCGCGTCGTCGACCTCGAGAACGGGCGTATGCGTGTGCGCCAGCGGCAGCTGAATGCGTTCGTGTTCGCCGCCGCACAGAACATGAAGGGCGTCGTCACACAGCAGGGGCTCGATGGCGACCTCGCGTTCAACATCAACGCCAACGGCGCCGCGATCCGAGCGACCGCTGCCGCCGCCCGGGCGCGACGCATGGATATGCTGGCCGATCCCGTCGTCATCGTTCGGACCGCGCTGGGTGCGAAAGCGAAGCTTGGAAACGTGCGCGGCTCCGGACCACTGCGGCTGGTCGACATCACGGTTCCCGAAGGTGATACGGTGACGCTCGCGGTCGACTCCACCACGTCGCTCCCGGCCTGGGTCAGCTGGATCGGACCGGACACCAACCTCGGAGACGTCACCTATCGCGCCGCGTTCACCGGCTACGAGCCCGTGAGTGGCGTCCTGATGCCGACGGGATACAACACCACGATCGACTTCAGGAACATCGTCCTGCAGAAGCTCTACGTCGATCGCCACGCCGCCGACGCGCCGGAACTGGGCTCGCCGCCGTTCATTGCGAGCGCCGCTCCGCTACCGGCGCCGCAAGCGCCCGTGATCGAATCGACGGCAGTGGCCAAGGGCATCTGGTTTCTGCGGGGCGCCGGCAACTCGGTGCTGTTCGAGTTCGACGACCACCTCACGCTGTTCGAGGTCTACGCCAGCGAAGCCAACGCCAAGGCGGTCATCGACAAGGCGCGGTCGCTCGTGCCGGGGAAACCGCTGACCGAAGCGATCGTCTCGCATCACCACTTCGATCACACCGGCGGTCTCCGCACCGCGGTGGCCGAGGGCCTGACGATCGTCATGCACAAGGGCAACGAGGCGTTCATCCGCGAAGTGACGTCACGCCCGGCGAAGCTTTTTCCTGATGCGCTTGGGCGAAACCCCCGTCCGCTCACGTTCAAGGCAGTGGACGACCATCTGACGATGAAGGACGGCTCGATGACGATCGAGATCTATCGCGTCATCGCCAACAGCCACATGGCCGACGGCCTGATGGTGTATGTGCCCCGCGAACGCTTGCTCGTGCAGGGTGACCTATTCGACGTGAACTGGGACTCGTACTGGTGGGGCAGCAGCTACATCGACAACGTTCGCCACCGCAACCTGCAAGTCGAGCGCGACGTTCCCGTGCACGGCACCATCCTCCCGCTCGCCGAAGTGGAGGAAGCGATCGCGAAGCAGATCAAGAACGCGCAGGCGCTCTGCGCCTCGGTCGAGGCGGCAGGGCTGTCGATGGCAGGCTGTCCGGTGAAAACGACGGTCGATCGGTAGCGATAGCGATCAGGCGGCCGGAGTCTTCTTGGTACCGCCGTTCTCTTCGAGCCAGGTCGCGATCTGCTCGCGCGACCATTCGTGGTGATCGTTGAGGTGAACGATCATCGCCGAGAGCAGCAGGCGCTTCTTGCATCCTTCGATCGGGCAGGCGCGAACGGATCCTTCGAGGCAATCGAAGAAGCCAACCAGATCTTTCGTGGGACGCTTGCCACCCATGTCATCAGCGAGCCGGTAGATGCCTTCGTATGCAGCGCCGAGCGCGCAGGAGGCGCGCCTGCCGACGAAGTAGTCGCCGAACGCCTGCTCGGGCCGACGCTGCGCCCCGGCACGAATGGCCGACGCCAGTTCCTTCGTTCCGTGGTGCTCGTGTGCCATTTCGCGCCTCCCTGCAGACAGGATAACCGAGGACGTTGGGCGCCGGCCACAAGAGTGTCAGCGACCAGCCTGCAGCGTAATCGGGCGGCGCCCGACCAGCCTCGTCTCTCAACACCAACCTGCAGAATTCGGAACAGATTGGCGACTCCCCTCCTCGATGTCGCCCGGGAACGTCTTTTGCCTCGCCAGTAATACCCCTCTGGAATTATGCACATGTCTTTTGCGCGACTCGGCACGGACCTCGCCATCGATCTGGGCACTGCCAATACCTGCGTCTTCGCGCTCGGGCGCGGGGTCGTCCTCAGCGAACCGTCGCTGATCGCCTTCAACACGGCGACCGGCGCGGTCGAGGCCGTCGGCGACGACGCGCGTGAAATGCTCGGACGCACGCCGGATCGATTGCGTCCGGTGCGGCCGATTCGCGACGGCGTGATCGCCGACTTCGACGCCGCGGAGAAGATGCTCACGCACTTCATCAAGAAGACGAACGCGCAGGTGGGCGGTTGGACGCGCCCGCGCGTCGTCTTTGGCGTGCCGGCGCAGATTACGCCGGTGGAGCGGCGCGCCGTGAAGGACAGCGCGTATCGCGCCAAGGTCAGCGAGGTGTTCCTGGTCGACGAGCCGATGGCCGCGGCGCTCGGCGCCGGCATGCCGATCACCGAAGC
The DNA here is from genome assembly GCA_035649395.1 of Vicinamibacterales bacterium. GTDB lineage: Bacteria > Acidobacteriota > Vicinamibacteria > Vicinamibacterales > UBA2999 > Gp6-AA40. Next base: position 1,518 of record DASRJR010000534.1, on the reverse strand, counting down.
TGCCGGCAACATGATCATCGACATCGGCGGCGGCACGACCGACATCGCGGTGATCTCACTCGCGGGGGTTGTGATCAGCAAGTCGGTTCGCGTGGCCGGCGACGCCTTCGATGAGGCGATCATCCAGCATCTCAAGCGACGTCACGAGCTGCTGGTCGGCGAACGCACCGCCGAAGCGATCAAGATGGAGATCGGATCGGCGACCGAGTTGGACAAGGAGATGACGATGGAAGTGAAAGGCCGTCATCTCACGAAAGGCGTCCCGGTGCGTGTGAACGTCAGCGACGCCGAGATTCGCGAGGCACTGTCGGAGCCGCTCAAGACGATCCTGAACGCGATCCTCGAGACGCTCGATCAGATTCCGCCGGAGCTCTCGTCGGACATCTTCGACCGCGGCATTGCGCTCTGCGGCGGCAGCGTGCTGCTGCGCAACCTCGATCGACGCATCCGTCAGGAGACGTCGCTGCCGGTGCAGATCGTCGAGCAGCCGCTCTCGGCCGTCGTCATCGGCGCCGGCAAGATGCTGGCGGACAAGGCGCTGCTCAAGAAGCTCGCCGTCCACTAGCGGCGTGGGGGCCGCTCCCTTTAGCTCGTAGGGCCCCTTTAGGCGGCCCTGCCCTAGCTCTCGAGGGAACCGCCTTCAGGCGGCTCCTACCCTAGCTCTCGTGGGGGCCGCCTTCAGGCGGCCCTGACCTCCAGCGCCGGCCAACCGGGCAGGACGCCGATGCACCACTCATCCAACCGCCGACGGCCTATGATCGTGACGTGAAAGTCGCACGCTGGGTAATCGGAACCGCGATCGCCGTTCTTACAATCGTCACGCTCGTGGCACAGTCGACCTCCGATCAGGCCGGCCGCGATTCGTCCGAGGCTTCACGTCAGTCCCGCCGGGTCGAGCTGAAGGTTCGCAGTATTCCGGTCGATCCACGCGACCCGAATCGAGTTCGCCTCGGCCGCTTTCACTATGCCGGTGGGCTTCAGCTCGAGGGCCTGAATACCGATCGGCTGCACGGCCTGTCGGATCTCCGTGTGAGTTCGGATCGTCATCTCGTCGCCATCGGCGATCAGGGTGTGTTGCTGGAAGCGACGCTTGATCTCGATGCCTCCGGTCGTCTGCGCGGGCTGCGGGAGGCGGAGCTGAGTCCGCTGCTCGATGTCAGAGGCCGCCCGTTACTGAACAAGCAACAGGCGGACGCCGAAGGACTCGCCATCATGCCGGACGGAGATCGCCTCATCAGCTTCGAACGGAATCATCGGATCTGGTTGTATTCCGCCAGAGGGGACCGGCCCCCGCGTGACGTGCCGAAGCCGGTCGCACGTCTTGGGAGCAATCAGGGCTTCGAAGCGCTCACGGCGTATCGCGCTGGCGGCGACGATGCGTACCTCGTCGGCGCAGAAAGCGGGCAGCTCTGGATCTGTCACCTCGCCAGTCGATGCCAGTCACTGCCACCGCGCGCGCTGCCGGGATCAGGTTTCGGGCTCTCCGCAATGGCGTCGTACGGCGCGACGGGAGTTGCC
>DASRJR010000533.1:0-4253 GCA_035649395.1 Vicinamibacterales bacterium | reverse complement strand
TACGGCATCGCGCGGCGCACCAGTGAGATCGGCGTCCGGATGGCGCTCGGCGCCCGGCGCACGACCGTCGTGTGGATGGTGCTGCGCGATGTGCTCACGCTCGCCGCGATCGGGCTCGCGATCAGCGTACCGGTGGCGCTTGCCGCCTCGAAGTTCCTGGAATCATTTCTCTTCCAGATGAAGCACTACGACCCGCTCTCGCTGGCGTTGGCCATGCTGACGCTCCTGGGTGCGACGCTGCTCGCGGGGTTTGTTCCGGCGCACAACGCGTCGCGAATCAATCCGATGGCTGCGCTCCGTCACGAATGAAACGACTGCATCACATGTGCCGGGCCTGTAAGGCCCGGCGTGCATGAGACACTGTTGTCGATGTCGTGGTTGGACGCTCTCGGATGGGACGATTCTGTCGCGCACGCCTACGCGCCATGGACCGACAAGCTCGATCTCACTCCTGGCCGAGTGATCATCGAGTTCAACTACATCTACAGAGTTGCCACCGAGGCCGGCGAGATCGAGGCGGTGGTGGCCGGTCGCGTCAAGCATCACGCCTCGAGCCGAGGCGAACTGCCGGCCGTCGGCGATTGGGTCGTCGTGCGCAAGCGGCCGGACGAGGATCGCGGAGCGATCGTCGCGGTGCTGCCGCGGCGGAGCCGATTCTCGCGGCGGATGGCGGGCCAGGTGACCGATGAGCAGGTCGTGGCGGCCAACGCCGACGTCGTCTTCATCGTGATGGCACTCGACCACGACTTCAGTGTGCGCCGGCTCGAGCGCTACCTGCTGATGGCGCGCGAGAGCGGTGCCGCACCCGTGGTGCTCCTCACCAAACCGGACCTGTCCAACGACGTTCCCGCGCGCGTGGGCGAGGTGAATGCCGTCGCGGGCGACGTGCCGGTTCATGTGCTCAGCCCGAAGCACAACGAAGGACTCGAGCAGGTGGCGCAATACCTCAGCGCCGCGCGCACGGGCGCGTTGCTCGGGTCGTCCGGCGTTGGCAAGAGCACGATCATCAATCGTCTCGTCGGCAGTGACGTGCAGCGGACGCGCGACGTCCGCGAGTCCGATTCGAAAGGCCGGCACACGACCAGCCATCGTGAACTCGTCCGCCTGCCGGGGGGCGGGCTCGTGATCGACACGCCGGGAATGCGGGAGCTGCAGTTGTGGGACGCCACCGATGCGGTGAGCGAGACCTTCGACGACATCGAGGCGCTGGCCTTGACGTGTCATTTCACCGACTGCCGACATCGCGACGAGCCACGGTGCGCCGTCAAGGCGGCCGTTGACGAGGGACGCCTGTCAGCGGCTCGGCACGCCAGCTATCTCAAGCTGCAGGACGAGCTGTCGCATCTGGCGCGCCAGCAGGATGAACGCGCACAGCTCGAACAGAAGCGGCGAGGCCGCATCGGCGCGAAAGCGCTGCGGGCGCATCTGAAGACGAAGCGGGGTTGACGGTCGCTAGAGTCCGGGCTCGACCCACATCACTCCCGGCAGCGCCGGGGGCGCGAACGGGTGTGCCGGTGGCTTCGCGATCTCCGGCAGCTCGGTCGTCGTCAGGTCTTGCAGCGGACGCCACAGCGTCATCAGCGCCAGCAGGACCAGGACCGCCGCCCCGAGCGCCAGCCACCGGTGCGACCGCACCCATCGTGCCAGCCACGCACGCGGTGACGGCGACGACAGGCGGATCCCGAGCAGTTGAATCGCTTCGGTGATGATGTCGGCCGTGATGATGCGAAGGCCGAACCTGGCGCCAAGCATCAGCGCACGATCGCACAGGAGATTGATCACCCGCGGCACGCCGGCGCTGGCCGAGTGAAGCTGATTGAGCGCTGGCCCATCGAAGCTCACCGACGAGGAGCCGTGCGAAATCGCCAGGCGATGAGCGATGTAGCCCTCGACGTCGCTGCGTGTGAGCGGCGACAGCACGGCCCGCAGCGAGACCCGCTGGTCGAAGCGCCGGTTGACCGCCGATTCCAATGAGGTCAGCAGATTGAGCTGCCCCACGAGCACGATCTGCAGCAGCTTCGACTGATTCGTTTCGAGGTTCGACAGCACGCGCAGCTCTTCGAGCACGTCGGACGACAGATGCTGCGCCTCGTCGATCATGAGCACGCCCTTGCCGCCGATCGGCGTCAGCGACAGGAGGAACTCGTGCAGCGTGGTGACGAGCTCGTGCTTGCTCGCCGCCGCCACGCGCCCTCTTCGCACCGCTTCACGTGAGACGACGCCGAAGTCGAGCAATACCTCGCGCAGCAACTCTTCGACTGAGAGAAACGGGTTGAGCACGAGCGAGGTGAACGTCGACATATCCAGGCGCTCCAGCACGGTCCGGCAGAGCGTCGTCTTGCCGGTTCCGATATCGCCGGTGAGGATGATGATGCCTTCCTTGCGATTGATCGCCTGGAGCAGGAGCTGGAGCGCTTCTTCGTGCGAGGGGCTGAGGTAGAGGAACCGAGGGTCGGGAGCGAGCGTGAACGGAGACTGTACGAAGCCATAGAACTCCTCGTACTGAATCCCGTCACGTGGGGCCGTTGTAACAACAACGCTCAAACCTCGAATATAGCAGATAATCTCAGCCATGCTGCCGTGGCTGCTGCTGGTTCTGCTCGCGAGTCCGCAGGCGCCCCGCGCGACGCGGCCTGCGCCGCCACCGAAGGATCCCTTCTTCACGTCGACGTTGTCGCCCTCGGAGCTGCGCAACAAGCAGGCGGTCCTGGAGACCACGCACGGGACCATTGTGATGGACCTGCTCGCCGACGCCGCGCCCACTCACGTCGCCCATTTCATCACCCGGGCCCGTGAGGGCGCTTACAACGGCACGACGTTCCATCGGGTGATCACGATGGGGATTATTCAGGGTGGCGATCCGCTGTCGAAGGATCCCACTCAGTCGGCCAAGTACGGGTCGGGCGGCCTTGGTGTGCTCCGGTTCGAGCCCAATCCAGAGAAGCACACACGGGGCGCGGTGTCCGCCGTGCTCGTGCCCGGCAAGCCGGATAGCGCCGGGTCTCAGTTTTTCATTTCTGTCACCGACCAGCCGGCGCTCGACGGGCAATACACCGTGTTCGCGCGGGTGGTCGAGGGCATCAACGTCGCCCAGAAGATCTCAACCGAAGCTGCGGTCAACTCGGTGCCGACGGCGCGTGTGGAGATCAAGACGGTCACCATTCGCGAGAAGCCGGCGCCGGTGCCCGAGCCGTTCTCGACGGCCACGGTGGAGGAGTTGGCCGGCTATCGTGCCGTGATTGTGTCGGCGATGGGGAATATCACGTTGGAATTGTTTCCCGATCGCGCCCCGAACCACGTACGGCAGTTCCTGCGCCTGGCGACATCGGGCGTCTACGATGGCACGGCATTTCATCGCATCGTCCCCGGCTTCGTCGTGCAGGGCGGCCACATGCCGACCCGGCGTGAGCCGCTCGACGAGCGGCAAACCAGCTTCGTCCGCATGCTGCAGCCGGAGTTCAACGACACGCTGCACGAGCGAGGCATCCTGTCGATGGCCCGCCTGGACGATCCGGCGAGCGCCTCGAGCTCGTTCTTCATTGTCCTGGCCCGCACGCCGTCATTGGATGGCAAGTACACGGTGTTCGGCCGGGTCGTCGAGGGGCTGGAGGTGCTGCAGAAGATCGAGACGGCGCCGCTCAACGGAGAGGCACCGGTCACTCGAATCGAGGTCAGCCGCGTCACCGTCGAGAAGAAACCGTAACGCCCATGCTCAAAGGTTCTCGTGACGCGGTGCTCGTCCGTCTTCAGCCGATCAGCGTGCACGGGCAGCTGTCGTATGACGTGCACTACATCTTTGCCGACGAACCCGACGGTCCGTCGCGGGTGTCACGTGTCGGCGGCGAAGCGATCGAGAAAAGGCTGCAAGCTGGCGACCGCGTGCGTCTCGACTTTCTCGTCGGCGTGGTAACGGCCGTCCACCGCCTCTGATTGCTCAGGGGACGCCGCGTCGCCCGTTACTGACCCCGACCCGCCGCCGGCGGATTGATCACCGCGCCATCCCAGTGTTCGACCAGTTTGCCGTTCCTGACGCGGAACGTGTCGAAGGTGAACACCTCGTAGAACGTACCGGCCGCCGCGGTCGGATCCTGACGATTGTTCCGGTGGATGATCGTCACCAGGTCACACTCCGCCATCACGATCTCGAGCGGGTTGCCGGCTGGCGGCTGCGGACCTGCATCGGCACCACGGCCAGGTCCCGGACCGCCCTGTCGCGGCGGGCCGCCGAAACGCGACTTGAAGTACTCGTAGTC
>DASRJR010000532.1:0-29735 GCA_035649395.1 Vicinamibacterales bacterium | reverse complement strand
GCACGGACGGTGGGCTCGTCCCAGCGGAACGCGAAGTGCTGTGCCGAGGTCGCCATTCGAGCAAGATGCCGTTCGAGACGCGGCACCCGGCCTTCGTCGAGCCGCATCGTCTCGAGCAGAGAAAAGACGTCCCCCACGTCGGAATCGTAGCCCTGATTCCTGATTCCTTTGACCTGGCCCACGACTGAATCCTGATTCCTGACTCCTGATTCCTGCAGTTAGTAAAATCGCCCTGATGCGGATCCTCGTCGTCGAGGACGAACAGAAGGTGGCCAACGCGCTTCGCGAAGGGCTCGAAGGCGAGCGCTATGAGGTCGTCGTCGAGCGGACCGGGGAAGGGGCGTTCTTTCGCGTCAACACCGAATCGTTCGACGTCATCCTGCTCGACCTGAACCTGCCCGGCCGCGACGGGCTCGAGATCCTGCAGGCGCTGCGCCAGCGCGGCATGAAGACGCCCGTGCTGGTGCTGACTGCGCGCGACTCGCTGACGGATCGGGTGGCCGGTCTCGACGCCGGCGCCGACGACTATCTGATCAAGCCGTTTGCGTTTGCCGAGCTGCTCGCCCGCATTCGCGCGCTGGTGCGGCGCGGCCGCGTCACGGAAACGCCGCGACTCGGGGTCGGCGATCTCGAGATGGATCTCGTGACGCGCAAGGTGACGCGGAGCGGCCAGTTGGTCGAGCTCACGGTCCGCGAGTTCGAGCTGCTCGAGTATCTGATGCGCTATCACGGTCAGGTGGTCTCGCGCGAAACGCTCGCCCGCGATGTCTGGAAGGAGACGGCGCGCACGACGCCGCTCGACAACGTCATCGACGTGCACATCGCCAGGCTCCGGCGCAAGGTCGACGTCGAGCCGGCCACGAAGCTGATACACACTGTGCGCGGCGTTGGTTTCATGCTCCGTGAAGGCGAGCCATGAGCACTGTCAATACCTGGTGGCGCTCGCATAGTGTCCGCGTCCGCCTGACGCTGTGGTACGCGGCCGCGATGATCGTCGTCCTTGGCGTCTATGCGGTTGCGGTCTACACGTTCGTGAGCCGCAGCGTGTCCGCTTCGCTCGACGAACGATTGCGCGCCGATTTCTATTGGGTCGCCGCCACCGTGGACGAAGGCCCCGACGGCATGATCATGCCGATTCCGAGCGTCGATCTGCTCCTCGAGGAGGAGCAGCCGTGGGTGCAGGTCTGGAGCGCGAACGGAGCCGACCTGCTCCTCATCAACGACGAAGCGCGGCGTCGCCCGCTGCCCGAGACGCGTCTGGTCGCCCAGGCCGGCGGGGATCGGGTGATGCCATTCATGTCGTCGTCGGTGCCGATGCGCGTTCTCAGCCGTCCGAGTTACATCCGCAGCCGGGCGGTGATCATCCAGGTGGCGCGATCGGAAGTGCCGATGCGCAACAACCTGCGCGACCTTGCGGTGGTACTCGTGCTCGGGCTGCCGATCGCCGTGGCCATCGCCGGACTCGGCGGCTATTCGCTGGCGCGCCGCGCGCTCACGCCGATCGAGCGCATGAGCGACCGCGCGCGGCACATCACCGCAGAGAATCTGAGCGAGCGCCTGCCGATCGACAACCGCGACGACGAGATGGGGCGGATGGCGACGGTGTTCAACGAGACGCTCGGGCGCCTCGAGGAATCGTTCGAGCAGATGCGGCGCTTCACCGCCGACGTCTCGCACGAGCTGCGCACACCGCTGACCGCGATTCGCAGCGTCGGTGAAGTCGGTTTGCGCGGCCACCGGGATGCTGCCGCGTATCGCGGCATCATCGGCAGCATGCTCGAGGAAGTCGATCGTCTCGCCGGCCTCGTCGATCGCCTGCTGACCCTGTCGCGCGCCGGGACCCATCGCGAGACGCTCGCCCGCGAGGTCATCGATCTGGCGCGGCTGGCCGACGACGTGGTCACCCACCTGGGCGTGCTGGCGGAAGAGAAGCGGCAGCAACTGGTCGTCGAACGCCGGGCGGCGCCGCTCGTTCCGGCGGATCGCATGGTGCTGCGGCAGGCGCTGATCAACCTGGTCGACAACGCCATCAAGTTCTCACCCACCGCCGGTCACATTCGGATTCGCGTCGCTGAATCCGCCGACCGCGCGACGCTCGACGTCATCGACTCGGGACCGGGCATCTCGAGCGAGGCGCGCGACCACATCTTCGATCGCTTTTTCCGCGAAGGAAACAAGCTCGCGCACGGCACCGGCCTCGGACTCTCGCTCGCCAAGGGCGCCGTCGAAGCCATCGGCGGCGAGCTCACGCTGGAGCACACGGGCGCCGACGGGACGACGTTCCGGATTTCGCTGCCGCGGTCGACGCGCGAGGCGGCCTTTGGAAAGACCGGGTCATAGAGGCAGCGAGTTCCACAGTTCCGAAGTTCCACAGTTCCGAAGTTCCGGAGTTCCGGAGATGTCGGTAAGACGCTTTCGCACTCTCGCCAGCTACGATGATCCGTGAGGGTCTTCCGCAATGTCGGTCACACATCTCACGCGCGCTGAACTCGAGGCTGGTCTCGACTCGATTCGCTCGGCACCGCGCGACGCGGGCGAGCTTCAGATGATCGTCCGGCGGCCCGCCGTCGGCGAACGCGAGATTCTTGATGTCGGCCAGCTCCATGTCGTCGACGGGTTGATGGGCGATACGTGGAAGATGCGTCCGAGCTCGCGCATGGCCGACCGCACACCGCACCCCGACATGCAGATCAACATCATGGGGGCGCGGGCCATCGCACTCATTGCCGGCGACAAGGCGCGATGGGCGCTGGCTGGCGATCAGCTGTTCCTCGACATGGACCTGGCGCTCGAGAACCTGCCTCCAGGCACACGACTCGAGATCGGAACCGCACTGCTCGAAGTGAGCGAGGAGCCGCACACCGGCTGCGGGAAGTTCGTCGAGCGCTTCGGCGTCGATGCCATGAAGTTCGTCAACTCGCCAATGGGGCGCGCGCTGTGCCTGCGGGGGATCAACGCCCGAGTAGTGCGGAACGGCGTGGTTCGGGTAGGCGACCGCGCGCGGAAGCAATAGTAGGAAATCGCATTCCTGACTTTTTGTTCAGAATCGATTTCGCTGCACTCGGGCGCCCGCGCGCAAGATCGATCTGAACGCGATTTCACGCACTCTTCAGTCGCTTTCGTTGGCCAGCCGCGCTATGTTGCTCGTTCGATGACAACACGAACGCGAGTAGTGGTGGCAGCTGTGTGCGTCGCGATGGTCGTGACCGGTGGGCTTGCCCACGGTCAGGCTCGGACGTCGCTTAGTGGAACGGTGGTCGATTCGTTGGGCGCGCGGCTCGCGGGCGCGAGCGTGATGCTGCTTCGCGAGGGCGCCAAGGCCGCCGAGACGACCAGTGGTGCCGATGGCACATTTTCTTTTTCCTCCCTGAGCCCAGGGCGGTACCAGATTTCGGCGACCGCCCGAGGCTTCGATGCTCGAACAACCGAGCCGGTCTATCTCGGCGCCGGCGACCGGGTCAGTATCGCCGTTCAGCTCGAGATCGGCCCGCTGGAGCAACACGTCGTCGTCACCGCCGAAGCGAGTCAGACGACACAAGCGAGAACCGGGGCGCCGGTCACGGTGATCGACCACGCGACGCTCGAGGCGTTGAACAAGACCGACGTGCTCGAAATGTTGCGACTGGTGCCGGGCTCGCAAATCGTCCAGGTCGGCCAGCGTGGCGACACGACGTCGATGTTCCTTCGAGGCGGCAACTCCAACTTCACGAAAGTGCTGGTCGACGGGATCCCCGTGAACGACATCGGTGGGGCCTTCGACTTCTCGCAGCTCGATACCGCGGGCGTCGAGAACATCGAGGTGCTTCGACAGACGAACAGCGTCATCTACGGCAGCGACGCCCTCACGGGTGTGGTGAACATCAGCACGCGCCGCGGCAGCAGCCGGACGCCCGAGGTCGAGTACGCCGTCGACGGTGGCAACCTCGCCACGGTTCGCAACTCGCTCTCCGTCGGGGGCGCTGTCCGGCGGTTCGACTACTTCTCGCAGTACACCTACTTCACCACCGACAACCACACGCCGAACAGCGAGTATCACCGCGGCACGTATGCCGCGCGAGTCGGCGTCGCCGTGGGCAGCGCGACGCATGTCAGCGGCACGCTCCGCCGCATCGATGGCGAGTTCGGGAGCGCGAACGCCTTCGACAATTTCCTGATCGCCGACGATGCGACGTCGACGACCGACTTGACGTACGGGAGCGTGTCAGTCGACTCGCAGATCAGCAATGCGTGGCAGACGACCGTGCGATTTGGATCGGCGGTGCAGACGTATCGTCGAGTCAACCCGTCGCCGACGGGCGAGCCCTTCGATCCGTTTGGATTCGGTCCGAACTATCTGGGTCAGACGGTGACGCTGCGCGGTGCAAACGGCGCGAGCGTCACGGGGCGCGGGATTCTCGACTACGGCGGTGTGTATCCGTCGCTGTTCGACACCCGCACGACGCGGCGCGCGCTCTCCGGTCAGGCGACGTACCAGGTGATCCCGGCGCTCTCGATTTCCGGAGGCGCGCGTTACGAGCGCGAGCAGGGCTTCGACGATCCAGACGGCGAGGCGACGGCGACGCGTGACAACGGCGGCGCCTTCGTCGAAGCGCGAGTGGCGCTGGCGAGCCGCGCTTATGTGACTGGCGGGTTCGGCGTCGAGCACAACGCGGTGTTCGAGACGGCGTATACGCCTCGTGTGTCGGCGGCGGTGTATGTGAGACAGCCAGCCCGTGGCGAGATAGGCGAGACGAAGCTGACCTTCAACGCGGGCAAAGGCATCAAGGCGCCGAGTGTGTTTCAGGAGCTGAACGCGCTCTACGCGCTCGTTCAGGGAACGCCGGCCGGCGCCGCCATCGCGCCGGTCGGCCCCGAGCGAAGTCGAGGGGTAGATGTCGGTGTCGAACAGGGCTTTGCAGACGGGCGGCTGCGTGCGCGGATCAACTACTTCAACAACCACTTCGACGACCTGCTGGAATACCTGGGCCGCACGGCGCTGGTCGCCGCCGGTGTTGCGCCGAGCGCCGCGGCCGCAACCCCGTTCGCCTATGTGAACTCCTCGTCCTTCGATGCGAAGGGAACCGAAGTGTCGTTCGACGCGACCTCCAGAGGATTGCGCGTCAGTGGGTCGTACACGTTCCTCGATGCCGAGATCACCAGGGCGTTTGGCGTCTCGCCAGCGTTCAATCCCGCCTTTCCCGGCGTGCCCATTGGCGCGTTTTCGGCTCTGGTCGGCGAGCGTCCGTTCCGGCGCCCGGCGCACTCCGGGACGATGTTCGTCAGCTACGTCCGTGGGCCGGCGCAGGTGGCGGTGGCGGGATACTTCTCCGGGAAGCGCGACGACAGCACGTTTCTGAGTGATGGATTCTTTGGCAACTCGATGCTGTTGCCGAACCAGGATCTCGATCCCGCGTATCGGAAGATCGACCTCAGCGTCGGGTACGCCGTGCACCCGCGGCTGCGCGTCTACTCGAGCATCGAGAACCTGTTCGACAAGAAGTACGACGCGGTGTTTGGGTATCCGTCGTTGCCGTTCACGATCAGAGGTGGCGCCGCAGTCACGCTGGGCGGCGATCGATAGGAATCAGGAATCAGGAATCAGGAATCAGGAATCAGGAATCAGGAATCGGGAATCAGCTCTGGGATCCTGATTCCTGAATCCTGATTCCCGCGTTATTGCAACCGATCTGAGATCAACGCCACGGTCAGCGCATAGTAGTGCGCGCAGTTGTAGGCGAGGATCGCGTCGTAGTTCGGGTAGACCAGGAACTTGCGTGAGCCGACGTCGACGAGCCCTGCGGTGACGGCGGCGTTCGGCAGCGGCCCGCCGTCGGCGCGTCGAACGCCGAGCCGCTTCCAGTCGGAGAGCGGCCGCCGGACGGTCATGTTGCGCATCGCGTAGCAGCCTTCCGTGCGCTTCGGGATCGCGGTGTCGATCGCCTCGTTCACCTCGGCCGTCACGGTCACTTCGCGCCCCCACGTCTGCGTGTCGTTCCAGCCGAATCCCTTGAGATAGCTCGCAATCGATGCGAGCGCATCGGGCGTCGAGTCCCAGATATCGCGGCGGTCGTCGCCATCGAAATCGACGGCGTATTTCAGATAGCTCGACGGCATGAACTGCGTTTGCCCCATCGCGCCCGCCCACGATCCGGTCATCGTCTTGGCGTCGATGTGTCCGCGCTGCACCATCGTGAGCGCGTCGAACAACTCACCGCGGAAGTAGCTGGCCCGCCGCGGTTCCCATGCGAGCGTGGCGAGCGCCTGGAAAACCGGGACGCGTCCCTTGTTGCGGCCGAACCGGGATTCCAATCCCCAGATGGCGACCAGAAAACGAGGCTGCACTCCGAACTGATGTTCGACACGCGCCAGGACAGCGCGGTGTTCCGCCTTCTGCTCCTTGCCGCGCCTCACCATGAGCGTCGTCAGCCGGGTCGACAGGTACCGCTCGAAGCCGGGATTGAGCTCGGCCTGTGATCGGTCGCTCTGGATGACGCGCTCCAGCGGCTGAAGACCCTGAAGCGTCTGCGCCACCAGCTCATCCCCGTACCCGCGAGTGCGAGCCTCATCGATCAGCGCCGTCAGCCATTCGTCAAAGCTCTGAGGGGCGTCGACGGTGAGATCGGGCGGCGTTGGCGGCGCAGAATCCTGCACCTGAGCCGATGGACGGATCAGCGGGACCGAGACGATGAACGCGAGAGCCACGATCAAACGCCGCATTTCGTTATTACCCATCGTTACACGGCTTACGGCAGAGCGCTTGCTTTTCGACCGGCAGTCTCTTCTAATACTGCCACCATCCTCTATCCTCCAGGGATGCGCCTTTCCTTCGAGAGAGTTGCCCTATGCCTTTTACATTGAACGTTAACGGGAAGACGACCACTGTCGATGTCCCGGGAGACATGCCCCTCCTTTGGGTTCTCAGAGACGTCATGAGCCTGAAGGGGACGAAATTCGGCTGCGGCATCGGCCAGTGCGGCGCCTGTACAGTGCACGTCCGCGGACGCGCGCAGCGCGCGTGTCAAACACCAGTATCGGCTGCAGCCGGTGCGGCCATCACCACGATCGAGGGCCTGTCGCCAGAAGGGCTGCATCCAGTGCAGCAGGCGTGGCAGGAGCTCGATGTGCCACAGTGCGGCTACTGCCAGGCCGGCCAGATCATGACGGCCGCTGCCCTGCTGCAGTCGACGCCGAAGCCATCCGATGCCCAGATCACGACGGCGATGACCGGCAACATCTGCCGCTGCGGCACTTACACGCGCATCCGCGCCGCGATTCACCGCGCCGCCGAGATGGGCACATCCCGTTCGACATCGACGGCGCAGGGCGCCGGCGCGGAGTAAGGAGGAGCCGTGACGACCAACAGTCTTCTCAGCCGCCGCTCCTTCCTGCAGGTCAGCGCCGCCGCCGGCGGCGGCCTGCTCGTTGCGCTGCACCTCGATCCGATCGAAGTTCTGGCACAGGGGCCGCCCGGAGCACCCGCGCTGGCCTACGTCGCGACCGCGTTCGTGAAGATCGCTCAGGACGGTGCGGTCACGATCACGTCGAAGAACCCCGAGATCGGACAGGGCATCAAGAACATGCTCCCGATGATCATCGCCGACGAGCTCGACGTCGACTGGGCCGGCGTGAAGATCGAACAGGCCGACGCGAACCAGTCGCTCTATGGCGCGCAGGTGGCCGGCGGCAGCACCGCCACGCCGACCAACTGGGATCCGATGCGTCAGGTCGGCGCCGCCATTCGCCAGATGATCCTCGCCGCCGCGGCGCAGAAATGGAACGTGCCTGCCGCGGAGCTCACCACGGCATCCGGGCGCGTCATGCATCGCGCCAGCAATCGTTCGGGCAGCTACGGTGAGTTCGCTGCGGACGCTGCAACGATGCCGGTGCCGACGCTCAGCATGGTGCCGCTGAAGGACCCGAAGGACTACAAGATCATCGGCAAGCCGATCCGCGGGATCGACACCGCCGCGGTCACCACGGGCAAGCCGATCTTCAGCATCGACTTCACCGTGCCCGGCATGCTGTGGGCGGTGTATCAAAAGGCACCGGTCTACGGCGCCAAGGTCGAGAGCGCGAACATCGATCAGGTCAAGGCGATGCCGGGCGTGAAGCACGTCCTCGTCTCAGAGGGCACGACCAATCTGCAAGGGTTGATGCCCGGCGTGGCGGTCGTCGCCGACAGTTGGTATCAGGCCAACCAGGCGCGCAAGGCGCTCAAGATCACGTGGAGCGCCCATCCGACGAGCTCGCAGTCGAGCGAAGGGTTCCAGGCCAAGGCCGACGAGCTCGGCAAGGGTGCTTACACGACCAAGCTGCGCACCGACGGCGACGTCGAGAAGGCGTTCGCGAGCTCCGGCGTGAAGCTCGTCGAAGGCGCGTACATGTATCCGTTCATCTCGCACACGCCGCTCGAGCCCGAGAACTGCGTGGCTCACTGGCGCAACGGGAAGATGGAACTGTGGGCGCCCAGCCAGACGCCTGCTGCGGGTCTGGCGATCGTCGCGAACACGCTGCAGATTCCGCAGTCCGATATCACGCTGCACCTGATGAAGGTCGGTGGTGGATTCGGACGGCGGCTGACCAACGACTTCGTGATCGAAGCGGCCTACATCGCCAAGCAGATCAACGTGCCGGTGAAGTTGTTGTGGACCCGCGAAGACGACATGGGTCACGACATGTATCGCCCGGCCGGCTACCACTATTTGAAGGGCGCGGTCGATTCGACGGGCAAGCTCGTGGCTTGGAAGAATCACTTCGTGACCTTCGGCGCCGGCAACGGCTACGCTGCGGCGGCCAACATCGCCGGCATCCAGTTTCCGGCGCTCTTCGTCGAGAACTTCGACTTCGGTGATTCGAAGATCCCACTGGGCGTCCCGACCGGTGCGTTGCGTGCGCCGGGCAGTCACGCGTTCTCGTTCGTGTTCCAGTCGTTCATCGACGAACTGGCCCACGCGGCGGGGAAGGATCCGGTCCAGTTCCGACTCGATCTGCTTGCCAACAAGGTCTATCCAGCACCGGAGCGCGGCGGCGATGGCTTCGACGCGGCACGCATGACCGCCGTGGTGAAGTTGGCGGCTGAGAAATCAGGCTGGGGCACTCGGAAGCTGCCGGCCGGCACCGGCATGGGCATCGGCTTCCAGTACAGCCACCGCGGCTACTTCGCCGAAATCGCCGAGGTCTCGGTGAACTCGAACAAGCAGATCAAGGTGAACAAGGTGTGGGTGGCTGGCGATATCGGTCGCGAGATCATCAGCCCGCTGCACGCCGAGAACCTCGTCCAGGGAGGCGTGGTCGAAGGCATCAGCCACATGATGCAGGAGATCTCGTTCAAGGGCGGCGAGGCGGTGCAGAGCAACTTCCACCAGGTGCCGCTGTTGCGGATGGCGCAGTCGCCGCCCGTAATCGAGGTGCACTGGCTGAAGTCGAACAACGCGCCGACCGGCCTCGGCGAGCCGTCGCTGCCGCCGATTCTGCCGGCAGTCGCCAACGCGATCTTCGCCGCGAGCGGCACACGTGTGCGCTCGTTGCCGTTGTCGAAGCACGGTTTCCGCTGGGCCTAAACGCGGGGCTGCGCGTAACTCCCAACCTCAACTCCCAACGCCCAAGCCTGTGGGCGTTGGGAGTTTTTCTTTTCGCGCCTTCTCCCCTCCGAAATCCAATCGCCTGAAAGTCAAATTTCGAACTTTTGGATAACGGCGCGCGAGTCTCACAGATTTGCCCGGTTTTTGAACGCTTGAAGCCGGAAAAGGTTGGGCGTCGTAATTGCTTCGCACTAATCCCGACCCGGGCGTGCCGGTGTCCCACAGCCTGCTCACACGATCGAGCGAAGGCGAAGTCGTGCCTCGTTTATGCGTTTTCCGTATTGCTGGCGGATATAACGCTCTGGATCGGTATCGAGCGGGAAACCCCACCGAGGCACTGTCATCTCCGAGGTGCCTCGGCGCATGTTCAAACAGGCTCGAGTCTGCTATCTCAGATCGAGCATTAATTTGACGGATCGACGTCGTCATGGTTATATAACCTGTTTGTACTAGAGCTTGGTCTATCGCCGCCGTGTCCGCGGCGGCTGTGAAATTCTCCTGGAGTTCATCAGATGCGAGATGCCGGTTCCCAGTTGAGCCGTTTTCCCTCTCTCTGCCTGGCGCTCTTCCTGGCCGTGGTGCTGTTCCCGTCCGCAGTTCACGCGCAAGCGACGCTCGCCGGCGTCGTCAAAGACAGTTCCGGCGGCGTCCTGCCCGGCGTCACCGTTGAAGCGTCGAGTCCCGCGCTGATCGAGAAAGTGCGCGTCGCCACGACCGACGCCACGGGCCAGTATCAGATCGTCGATCTGCGCCCGGGCACTTACGCGTTGTCGTTTTCGCTCACGGGTTTCCGCACCGTGAGGAGTGAATCACTCGAGGTCAGCGGCGCCGGTGTCATCACGATCAACGCCGAGTTGAGCGTCGGCGGCCTCGCCGAGACGCTCACGATTCAGGCCGAGACGCCGGTCGTCGACGTGCAGAGCACGCGTCGGCAGGCGGTGCTCGAGAACAAGATCGTCAACGAGCTGCCCGCGGCGAGAGGGTACGGCGCCATTCTCGCGGGCATTCCGACGCTGCAGGGTTCGGGCGCGAATTCATCCTCGACCGTCAATCCCAGCTTCTTCACCGTGCACGGTGGTCCCGCCAACGAGGGCCGCGTGCAGCTCGATGGTCTGAGCGTCGGCGCCGCGTTCAATGGCGGCGGCGTGTCGGGCAACGCCTACGACACGTCGAACGCGCGCGAGCTTCAGGTGGCGCTCTCGGGCTCGCTCGGTGAAGCCGAAGTCGGCGGGCCGGTGCTGAACATCGTTCCGAACACCGGCGGCAACGCGTTCCACGGATCGGCATTCGGCAGCGGCGCTGGAGAATGGGCCCAAGGCAACAACCTCGACGACGAGCTGCGCGCATTCGGAATCTCGGAGCAGGCGGCCCTGATCAAGCTGTGGGACGTGAGCTTCGCGCTCGGCGGCCCGATCAAGCGAGACAAGCTGTGGTTCTTCGGCAACATCCGGGACTTCGGCAACCATACCGAGATTCCGGGGCTCTACGCCAATCTGTACGCGGGCGATCCGAATCACTGGGACTACGCTCCCGACCTCAACGTGAAGGCTCGAACGGCCGCGTCGAAGACGGTCACGTCGATCCGCCTGACAGCGCAGGCCACGCCGAGGAACAAGTTCAGTTTCTATTACGACTACCAGTGGGACTGCGACCAGGGGTCGATGAGCAAGACGGCAGGCTGCCGTCCGCGTGGGGACGACTGGGTGCCCGGCAGCGTGTTCGGTAGCGGCTTCTCGCCCGAAGCCGTGACGAATTACTGGGATGCGCGCGAGATCATTTCGCAGGCCACGTGGTCGTCGCCAGTGACCAACAAGCTGCTGCTCGAAGCCGGCTATGCCACGTTCCTCAGCCGGTGGGGCTGGATGCCGCAGCCAGGGGCGATCACGAACCTCGTGCAGATGACGCAGCTGGTGCCGACGTTCAAAGTGTATCGCGGCGTCGACAACATCATCGACAACTCGCAGAATCCGAACACCTGGCGCGCCTCGGCGACCTACGTCACGGGCGCGCACAACATGAAGTTCGGGTATCAGGGCGCGTATCACGTCGAGGAGACGACGGACCTGGCCAACGATCCACGGTACATCCTGACCGACCTGACGCCGATTCTTGGCGGCGTGTTTGGCTTGCCGCCGGGGCTGAACTTGTACAGCGCGACCATTCGCATTGCGCCGTGGCAGCAGAGCAATCGCACGACCTATCACGCGTTCTACGCGCAGGATCAGTGGACGATGGGCCGAATGACGCTGCAGGGCGCGGTTCGATTCGATCGCGCGTGGAGCTGGTTCCCGGCCGATCACAATGGTGCGCCGCAGACCTCGGTCTGGAACGCACAGCCGATCACGTTCCCGCGGACCGATGGTGTGACCGGCTACAACGACATCACGCCGCGCGGCGGGTTTGCATACGACGTCTTCGGCAACGGCAAGACGTCCCTGAAGGTGAACATCGGACAGTACCTCCAGAGCGCGAACAACCAGGAGAACTACACGATCAGCAATCCGGCGCTCGATGGACGCAACGGCCGCCGCGGCCCCAATTTCCAGACGCAGGCGTCGCGGTTGTTCCTCGACCTCGACGGCGATCACTATCCCGACTGCGACGTGCTCAGCAACACCGCAAACGGCGAGTGCATTGCGCCCGATCTGGGGAACTTCGCCAACCCGAACACGCTGACGATCGTGAATCCGGACGTGCTGCACGGCTGGGGCGTGCGGCCGCGCGATTGGCAGTTCGGTGCGTCGGTGCAGCACGAGATCCTGCCGCGGACCTCGATCGAGTTCGGCTACGCACGCCGCTGGTTCAAGAACTTCTTCGTCTTCGACAACATCAACATGAGCCCGAGCGATTTCCAGTTGTCGACGATCACGGCGCCGCGTCATTCCGGACTGCCGGACGGCGGCGGCTATCCGATGTCGTACTACTTCCTGCGGGCTGGTGCGAACACTGCGGTGCAGAACCGATACACGTTCGCCAGCGACTACGGCGACTGGACGAATTACTGGCACGGCGTCGATTTCACCGTGAACGCGCGGTTGCGTCAGGGGTTGACGCTGCAGATCGGATCGAGCACCGGACGTTCGGTCACCGACAACTGCGACGTGGTGGCGCAGGTGCCCGAGTTGCTCAACGCAGCGCTGACCAATCCATCGCCGTTCACGGCCAACACCTATCAGCCGGCGGACTCGTGCCACAAGGTGGAGTCGTGGCAGACGCAAATCAGAGGGTTCGCGTCGTACACAATCCCGCGGGTCGATGTGCTGGTGAGCAGCATCATGCGCTTCCAGCCGAATGCGTCGTTCGGTTTCGGCGCGACACCTGAAGGCAACAGCACGGGGCTGTCGGCCTTCTACGTGACACCGAACGGCCAGGTGAACCTGCTCCAACCGGGACAGGTATTCCTCGATCGCATCAACCAGGTTGACCTGCGCGTGGGCAAGCTCCTGCGTGTCGGCGACAAGACCGCCAACGTTGCGATCGACGTGTTGAACCTGTTCAATGCCAACACCGCGACGGCGGTGCAGCAGAACTACGGCGACGGCTCGCTGTTCTTGCAGCCGCTGACGATCCTGAATCCGCGCTTCGTCCGCTTCAACGTCACGTTCGACTTCTGATGTTCGAAGCGAGCAGTGGAGGCCGGGCCTTCTAGGCCCGGCGTTCGCCGACTTCGGATCACGACGGCGGGCCCGTTTGGTAGGGCCCGCCTTTTCTTGTACGCTCCAGTGAAAGGATGATCACGACATACGCGCACGTCCGAAAGTGCGCCCTGATGGCGATCGCACTGCTTTCGGTCGCGTGCGGCGGCGCCTCATCCGGCAGCGACAGCACCGAGAAGCCGCGGGCAAGCGCGCCCGATTGGTTCACCGAGCGCGCGAAAGAAAGCGGCATCGTCTTCACGCACTTCAACGGTATGTCGGGCGAGCAGTACTACCCTGAGATCATGGCTCCGGGCGTCGGCCTGCTCGATTACGACAATGACGGCGATCTCGACGTCTACCTGATCCAGGGTGCGATGCTCGGGTCGAAGACGGTCAAGGACGCGGTCTACCCGCCGCAGGGCCCGCTCGGCGATCGACTGTATCGCAACGATCTCGTCGTGAACGCCGACGGCACCCGCACGCTGCGCTTCACCGACGTGACCGCGGCCAGCAAGATCGACGTCACCTCGTACGGTATGGGTGTCGCCGTCGGCGATGCCGACAACGACGGGTTCGTCGACATCTACCGGACCAGTCTCTCCGGCGCCGTGTTGCTGCACAACAACGGCGATGGGACGTTCACGGATGTGACCGCGAAAAGTCGCGTCGGCAACCCGGGTGGCTGGGGCGTGTCGGCGGCCTTCGTCGACTACGACCGTGACGGCTGGCTCGATCTCTACGTCGGAAATTACCTGCTCTACACCATCGCCGGTGACATCGATTGCCTCAACGTCACCGGACAGCACGACTACTGCCCGCCGAACAGTTATCGCGCGCAGGCTGATCGCCTGTATCACAACCGCGGCGATGGCACGTTCGACGATGTGACGTCGCGAGCGCTGATTGGGGGCCGTGACGGGCCTGCGCTTGGCGTGTCGACCGCCGACTTCGACGGCGACGGCTGGATTGACATCTACGTCGGCAACGACGGCCAGCCCAATCAGCTGTGGATCAACCAGAAGAACGGGACGTTCAAGGACACGGCGTTTCTCGCGGGGGCCGCGGTGAACGGCCAGGGCAACTCGGAAGCGAGCATGGGGATCGACGCCGGCGACTTCGACAACGACGGCGACGAGGATCTGTTCGTCACCAACTGGCTGGCGCAGATGAACATCCTCTACGTGAACATGGGCGGCGGCGTGTTCGAGGATCGCAAGGCGGCATCGGGCCTCGGTCCGCCCAGCCTCGCCAAGACCGGTTTCGGCACCGCGTGGTTCGACTACGACAACGACTCGTGGCTCGATCTGTTCACGGCCAACGGCAGCGTCTCGATCGTCGAAGCGCAGGCGCGCGCGAAAGATCCGTTTCCGTTGAAGATGTCGAATCAGCTGTATCACAACCTCGGGAACGGCCGCTTCGAGGATGTCTCGGCGCGGGCCGGTGCGGCCTTCACGCTCCTTGAGGTGAACCGCGGCGCCGCGTTCGGCGACATCGACAACGACGGCGATGTCGACGTGCTCGTGGGCACCGCGTCGGGTCCGACCCGGCTGCTGATCAACAACGTCGGCAACACCCAGCACTGGGTCGGGCTGCGGCTGGTGACTGCCCAGAAGCGCGACGCGTTGGGCGCCAAGGTCGTGGTGACGCGACAATCCGGGCCCGCCCTGATGCGGCGCGCGCGTGCCGATGGCAGCTATGCGTCCGCCAACGATCCACGTGTCCTCGTTGGCCTTGGCGCATCAGCGACGCCCGTCAAAGTGCAGGTGATGTGGCCTGATGGGCGAACCGAGGAGCGGTCCAACGTGTCGATCGATCGCTGGACGACCCTGACGGAGGAAACGGCGAAGTGAGTGCGGGCCGCCGAGGGGTCGCGGTGTTGGTAATGCTGATCGCGAGCGGAATCGGCGCGTGCTCGAACACCACATCGTCTTCGTCGACGCCGGCGAAACAGATTCGAGAGATTTCGCTGCCCGACCTCTC
This sequence comes from Vicinamibacterales bacterium, assembly GCA_035649395.1. Classification (GTDB taxonomy): domain Bacteria; phylum Acidobacteriota; class Vicinamibacteria; order Vicinamibacterales; family UBA2999; genus Gp6-AA40. The sequence continues at coordinate 14,557 of DASRJR010000532.1, read as the reverse complement.
GCGGATGGATACGCCCGTCCAGGAGCAGATCCGGCAGCGCTACAACGCCGCGATCGAGGCGCGGAAGCGAGTCGCCGGCGACGTCGACGCGAGCAACGCGTACGGCCAGTACGGGATGATGCTCCAGGCCGCCGAGTACTACGATGCGGCCGAGCCGGCGTATCTCAACGCACAAACGCTCGCGCCTGGAGATCTGCGCTGGCCCTATTACCTCGGGCACCTGTACAAAAGCACGGGGCAGACCGCGAAGGCGATCGAGTCGTTCAGCCGATCGCTCGAGCTCGGTCCCAACGAGATCGCCACGCTGATCTGGCTTGGCCGGATGTATCTCGAACAGGGAGAACCGGAGAAGGCCGAGGCATTGTTCGTGCGCGCCTCCGCGCTGCCACCAAAGAACATCGCAGTGCTGTCTGGCCTCGGGCAGGCCGCGCTCGCGCGGCGCGACTATCAACGCGCCTCGACGTTGCTCGAAGAAGCGCTGGCGTTCGATCCGTCGGCGTTGAGCGTGCACTCGCCACTCGCGATGGCCTATCGCGGACTCGGCGACACGGCCAAGGCGGAAGCGCATCTCAAGGAGTGGCGCAACACCGAGGTCCTGGTGCCCGACCGGCTGCGGATGGAGCTCGATCTCTCGCTCGAGAGCGGGCTGTCATACGAGCTGCGCGGCGTGCGTGCGCTGGAGGCGCAGGACTGGAACGCGGCGGAGGGGTTCTTCCGCAAGGGGGTGGCGATGACGACGGGCGGAACCGCGCTCGGCCGCTCGCTGCGGCACAAGCTCGGAACCGCGCTGTTCCTCAGAGGTGACATCAAGGGAGCGATGGCGCGCTTCGAAGAGGTCGCGAAGCTGGCGCCGCCCGAAGGGCTCGACGAATCGTCGGCCAAGGCGTACTACAGCCTCGGCGTCGTCATGGCCTCGAGCGGCCGCAATCGTGAGGCGATCGAGCGCTTCCAGAGCTCCGTCCGCTACAACCCGACGTACGTCGAAGCCCTCATGGGGCTCGGCGACGCGCTGCGTCGCGGTGGCCGGGTGGAGGAGTCGCTGAAATCGTACGGCGAGGTCGTCAGAATCAACCCGCGCGCGGCGGAAGCGCGGTTCGGCTACGCCATCGCCCTCATTCGACTGCACCGCTACCGCGAGGCGAGAGACTGGTTGGCCGACGCGACCCGCGCGCTACCCGAATCGCGCGAGCTCTCGTTGGCGCTGGCGCGTGTGCTGGCGGCGGCGCCCGATGACGGTGTTCGGGATGGTACCCGCGCCATGGCCATTGTCGAGGAGCTGTTCAAGGGGACCAAGACGACGGCGCTCGGGGAGACGCTGGCGATGGCGCTGGCAGAGGTCGGTCAGTACTCGGAGGCCGCCAACATTCAGCGGGGCGTGCTCGACGCCGCGCGCCGAGCGGCGATGCACACGGAGGCGCGGGAAATGGCGGCGAACCTGCGGCTCTACGAGCGGGGCCAGCCGTGCCGTCGTCCGTGGGCCGACGACGACCCGATACATTCGCCGGGCCCGCCCGTGGTTCCCGGGCTGGCTGCCGCGGCCGAGCGCAGGCAGGCGCAGTAGCGGTGCCGACCGACCCGCCGGATCTACAACAATGGCGGTCTTTTCGATCGTGTCTACATAAATGTCGCCAGAGTCTGATTCCGCCAAACGACGCGCGCACCGCGGCGGCGCGCTCGCCCGCGCCGTGTTCGAGCGTGGCAACAGCGCGGAACTGCCATGAGACATTTATGTCTTCAGTAATTTGAAATCTACACAACTGTAGGACTAGCCAGCCGCCGCCAGTGGACCGATCGCTGAAAAATCCAGCATTTCCCACCGGTCGCCAACCCCGTCCGTGGCATTTCACTTGCTCTCCCTCCCACGGCCTGCGGCCTCCCTGTCGAGGACTGCGCTTTCGAGGTGAGCGAATGAATCAAGCCGACACTGCGTGGATGCTGATTTCGACCGCCCTGGTCCTCCTGATGACCCCGGCGCTCGCGTTCTTCTACGGTGGCCTCGTTCGGAGCAAGAACACGCTCAACACGATGATGATGAGTTTCATCTCGATGGGCTTCGTCGGCGTGCTCTGGGCCTTGATGGGCTATTCGTTGGCGTTCACGACCGGGAACGACTGGATCGGCGACCTCTCCAACGCGTTCCTCAACGGCGTCGGCCTCGAGGCGAAAGGCACCATCCCGCACATGCTCTTCATGGCGTATCAGGCGACGTTCTGCATCATCACGGCCGCGCTGATCTCGGGCGCGATCGTCGAGCGCATGCGGTTCTCGGCCTACGTCCTGTTCATCTCGTTGTGGTCGCTGGTGGTCTACGCGCCGATCGCACACTGGGTGTGGGGCGGCGGCTGGTTGGCGAAGATGCTGGCGCTCGACTTCGCCGGCGGCACGGTCGTCCATGTCAACGCGGGCGTCGCCGCGCTGGTGGCGGCGATCGTCGTCGGCAAGCGTCAGGAATACCCCTCGTCATCGCTGCTGCCGCACAGCGTGCCGCTCGTGCTGCTCGGCTCCGGCCTCCTGTGGTTCGGCTGGTTCGGTTTTAACGCTGGAAGCGCCCTTGGGGCGGGTGAGCTCGCCTCATTGGCGTTCGTGAACACGATGCTGGCGCCGGCCGCAACGCTCGTCGTGTGGACGTTCCTGGACGCGATGCGCTCGGGCAAGCCGACTGCCGTCGGCGCGGCCACGGCGATCGTCGTCGGTCTGGTCGCGATTACGCCTGCGGCCGGCTTCATCAGCCCGATGAGCGCGATCGCGCTCGGTGCGATTGCTGCGGTGCCGAGCTACGTCGGATTGATCATCCGCGTCAAGACGAGTCTCGACGATTCGCTCGATGTCGTGGCGGCGCACGGCGTCGGCGGGACGGTTGGCGCGCTGCTGACCGGAGTATTCGCGCAGAAGAGCCTCAACTCGGCAGGCGCCGACGGGCTGCTGTTCGGGAATCCCGGTCAGCTCGCCGTACAGGCCACCGCCATTGGCGCCGCGATCGTCTACAGCGGCGTGCTCAGCTTCGTTCTGCTGAAGCTCATTGGGCTCGTGCTTCCGCTGCGTCCGACGCGCACCGACGAGACGGTCGGCCTCGACGTGGCGCTGCACGGCGAGGAAGCGTATCTCCACGCCGAAGGCTCGGGCGGCGGTTAAGAGACGCATCTCGTTCACCAGCTTCGCCGCGCGGATTGGCTGATCTACGACCGCCGATCAAAGATCAGCCAACCAGCGATGTCCGGTCATCCGAATTTCAACGGCCTTCGCGTTCTCCTTCTCGAAAGCCGCCGCGCGCAGGAGCTGGCCTCGATCGTCACCTCGTACGGCGGACAGCCCATCTCGGCACCGTCGATGCGCGAGGTGCCAATCGACTCCAACATCGAAGCCATCGGCTTTGCCGACGCGCTCGAGCGCGGCGCATTCGGTCTGGTTGTTCTTCTCACTGGTGTCGGCACACGGGCGCTGGTGACGGTCATCGAGCGCGTCCGCGGCACGAAGGAATCGTTCGTGGACGCGTTGCGCAGGACGAGAGTGCTGGCGCGCGGCCCCAAGCCGGTTGCCGTGCTGCGCGAGCTGAACGTGCCGGTCTGGTTGACCGCGCCAGAGCCGAACACCTGGCGCGAGGTCCTGAGCTCGCTCGACGCCAAAGCCAGCGAATTGCCCCTCGGCGGTCTCGAGGTGGCGGTGCAGGAATACGGCGAGTCGAACGCCGACCTGCTCGCGGGGCTCGAAGCGCGAGGCGCCCGCGTCACCCGCGTTCCGGTGTACCAGTGGGCACTCCCCGAAGACCTCGGTCCGCTTCACGCCGCCATACGCGCGATTGCTGCCGGCGACATCGACGTGATCCTCCTGACCACCGCCACACAAGTCGTCCACTTGATGCAGGTGGCGTCGGGCATGGAGCGCACAGACGCGGTGCACGCCGGTTTGAGGCGTGCCGTCATCGCGTCGATCGGTCCGACGACCACCGAAGCGCTCCATAAACACGGCATCACGCCGGATCTCGAGCCGTCACATCCCAAGATGGGTTTCCTGGTTCGCGAAACCGCCGCACGGGCGCTCGACCTACTGAACGGAAAGCGTGCGGGGTAGCGCGCGGGCTTCCGCCTCCACTCTCGTGACGGCGGGCTGGTGGGCCTGCGGTCGGCTGTCAGCTACGACCCGCGCGAACGATGGTGCCGCCGGGTGTCTTACGGAGGAATGCCTCTTCCACCAACGCGTTGACCACATGGTTGCAGTCGGCGATCTCGAGGCCCCAGAGACGCGCCGCCTGAGGGATCGTCAGCTGCAGTCCGGGCATTTCGTTGAATTCTCCCCGGACCCGATCGGTCAACGTACGGACAGTCACGGATTCTCCCATGGCGAACCACCCACGTCGTTCGACGTAGCAAGACGTTTGCCGTGTGTCGGTTCTCCGCCCCCTGTGAAAACGGCCGATTACTGACGTAACGAACGAAGCGTGCTCCTCGAACGCTCGACATCGTTGTCGGCTTCGTACCGCGGTCGACAACATCGTCAGAAAGAGCCTTACCATTGCTGGATGCCGACTTCTGAGGAACTGCTCGAACTTGCCGATCGCTGTGCAGACAAGCTGGAGCTCGACGGCAAGATGCGCCACATCCCGTCGTTCTCCGACGCCGAGGATCAATGCGAAGAGGAGTACGAAGATCTGCTGCAGGCGATTCACGAGGACGAGCTCTTCGCGCCGGTCGACATCCAGCGTCAGGAGCAACTCGTCGAGCAGATCGCCGCGAAGCTGCCCGAGGCTGCACGCACACTCATCGTCGAATTGGCGGACAACCATGCGCGCCACGTATGGCTGCAGCAGGAGGGCGCGTATCACATGGGCCTCGCGGTCGGTCGTCGTCTTGGACGTAAGACAAGCTGACAAGCCGCGCTCCTATACTGCGGCGTATGCCGCTCGCCTATCTGCACTACGACGTCTTCACAAGTGATCCATTCGCCGGCAATCAGCTCGCGGTCTTCACCGATGCGCGCGGACTCGACGGCCCGCGCATGCAGCGACTCGCGTGCGAGATGAACTTCTCCGAGAGCACGTTCATCCTTCCATCCGAGCGGCCCGGCACCGATATCCGCATGCGCATCTTCACGCCGCATGTGGAAATGCCCATGGCCGGGCACCCCACCATCGGGAGCACGTTCGCGCTCGCGCACGCAGGCGTCATTCGTCCGGGCACCACGCGGTTCGTGTTCGGGCTCAACGTCGGGCCCACCCCCGTCGATCTCGAGTGGCAGAACGGTGCGCTGGCGTTTGCCTGGATGACGCAGCTTCCACCGAAGTTCAGTCCGCCGCTCGAGGCACGGGCGCAGGCCGCGGCGGCGCTCGGGCTGCAGCTGACCGATCTCGTTCCCGACCTTCCGGTGCAGGAGATCACCTGCGGCGTGTCGTACCTGATGGTGCCGCTGCGCGATCGCACGACGGTCGATCGAGCGGTGGCCGATCTGACGGCGCTGAAGACGCTGTTGACCGGTGACTCGGCGGTGTTCCTGTTCTCGGTCGATTCAGGTTCGTCGGGCCAATCGGTCTACAGCCGGATGTTCGCGCCAGGTCTCGGTGTCACTGAAGATCCCGCGACGGGCAGCGCCAGCGGTCCGCTCGGCTGCTACCTGGTCCACCACCGCATCGTGTCAGGCGACGCCGCCAGGAGCATCGTGAGCCAGCAAGGTGTCGCGATGGGCCGGCCGAGCCGCATCCATATCGCGATCGGCGGCGGTCCCGAGGCGATCAATGATGTGAAGGTGGGTGGTCAAGCCGTGCTCGTCGGCCGGGGGGAGATCGTCGTGTGATCGCGTTTACGCGAGTCAGCAAGCAGTACGGCCGTCAGGTCCTCTTCGTCGATACTTCCTTCCAGCTCAATCCCGGTGAAAAGGTCGGTCTCGTTGGCCCGAACGGTGCCGGCAAGACCACGCTGTTCCGCATGATCGTCGGGGAAGAAGCCCCGGACGAGGGCGACGTCTCGGTGCCGAAGAAGCTCACGATCGGCTACTTCCGCCAGGACGTCGAGGAGATGTCGGGGCGGTCGGTACTCGACGAGGCGATTGCCGGAAGCGGGCGTCTGGGCGACCTGCATCACGAGCTCGAGGATCTTCAGCACGCGATGAGCGATCCGGCACGCGCCGACGAGATGGATCGAATCCTTCCGCGCTTCGGCGAAGTGCAGGAGGAGTACGAGCACCTCGGCGGATACGGACTCGAGGCACAGGCACGCGAAGTGCTCCACGGGCTGGGTTTCGATGACGAGCGCATCGATGGCGACGTCGGGCTGTTGTCGGGCGGGTGGAAGATGCGCGTCGCGATGGCGCGCGTGCTGCTCGGCGCGCCGGACGTGCTGTTGATGGACGAGCCGACCAACCACCTCGACATCGAATCGATCATCTGGCTCGAGGGCTTTCTCAAATCGCGCAGTGGTGCGCTGCTGATGACATCGCACGACCGCGAGTTCATGAACCGCGTGGTCGGCAAGATCGCCGAGATCGATGGCGGCGAGATCACCGTCTATACGGGCAATTACGACTTCTACGAGCGTGAGCGCGCCATTCGCGAAGCCAATCGGGAGGCGGCCTACGCACGGCAGCAGGCGATGCTGGCGAAAGAGCAGCGGTTCATCGAGCGGTTTGCCGCCCACGCCGCCAAGGCGGCGCAGGTGCAGAGCCGCGTCAAGGCGCTCGAGAAGATCGAGCGCATCGAGCTGCCGAAAAAGCGCAAGGTCGTGCACTTCGACTTTCGGCAGCCGCCGCGCTCCGGCGATCAGGTGGCGGTGCTCGAGCAGGTGTCGAAGACGTACGGACGCCGCGTCGTCTACGACGGGCTGAACATGACGATCCGCCGCGGCGAGCGGTGGTGTGTGATGGGACGAAACGGCGCCGGCAAGACGACGCTGCTCAAGATGGTGGCGGGGACGCTGACGCCCGACACCGGTGAGGTCAAGCTGGGCGCGAGCCTTCGCCTGGGTTACTTCGCACAGCAGGCGCTCGATCTGCTCGACGCCGATCTCACCGTGGAGGAGCAGCTGCAGCGCGACTTCCCGGACGAATCGATCGGGGTGCTGCGCAACCTCGCCGGCGCCTTTCAGTTCTCTGGAGACGACGTCGACAAGAAGGTCCGGGCGCTCTCAGGGGGCGAGAAGACTCGTCTCGTCATCGCACGAATGCTGCTCAACCCGCCGAATTTTCTGGTGCTCGATGAGCCGACCAACCATCTCGACCTGTTCACGAAGGAAATGCTGATCGACTCGCTCAAGGACTTCGAGGGGACCATGCTGTTCGTCTCGCACGACCGCGCATTCCTGCGGGCGTTGAGCAATCGAGTGGTCGAGTTGGGAGGCGAGTCGGGCGTCGACACGGATCCGCACTTCTATCCCGGTTCGTACGTCGAGTACGTCGCGCGCACCGGCCACGAAGCGCCCGGCGTTCACGGGTAGCTGTAGTGTCCGGCTTCAGCCGGACCAGTCGCTCACCGACGCAACGCGCGGATTCCAGCAAGTGAAAACTTCGTGATGTGTTCGATCAACGCCTCGATCCGTGGCGGGGTCAGCGGGAACGGCTGAAACTTCGCGGCGCGCTCGTTGATCAGCGCCAGGCACTGCACCTGCACGCTCATGACCGACAACTGCACCCGCAGGTCGTCGGCGCGGCAATGCAGCAGCTGGCCGATGACGCCGGCCAGGTATTCCATCCGGGGACGCTGAACGTTCTTGATCACGCGATCGAGCGCGGGCGTGGGATCGCTGATTTCCCGCGTCATGAGCTGGTGGATCCAGCCGTCGCGATGCTCCATCACCCGCGAGAGAAAGATCCGGATGAAGATGGCGAGCTGTTCCTCCGGCGGCTCACCGCTGCCCGCCTTGCGGATCTCGTCGGTCGTCTTCTGCATCGTCCGGATCGCGGAGTCGACGATCTCGTCATAGAGGCCCTGCTTGCCGCCGAAGTGATAGTTCACCGCCGCCACGTTGGCGCGGGCGCGCCGGCAGATTTCCCTGACCGTCACCTTCGAGAATCCGTGTTCGGCGAAGAGCCGCGCCGAGGCCTCGATGAGTCGTTCCCGGGTCTCGAGATCGGCAGCGGCGACGGCGACGGCGGTGGAGCGGGCCTTCACAACGTGCGCCTGAACAGCAGCGTGGCTGCGGTCATCGCGACCGCGGAGAAGACGAAGAGGAACAGCACGTCGCCGGCGATTGCGCCGAAGCCGGTGTTCTTGAGCAACAGGCTCTTGAACGCGTGCACCGCGTAGGTGAATGGATCGACCGCCGCAATCACCTTCATCCAGTCGGGGAACCCGGCCTGCGGGTAGACCGCGCCGCTGGGGAAGTAGAGGACCGTGTTGAGCAGCCCGAACATCGCGCGCGGCATCAACGGATCGGTGACGCGCACCATCAGCAGGAACATCAGGCTGATCAGCGAGAACGCGGTGATCGTGACGACGAGCAGCATCCGCAGCAGCCGGATCGGATCGAGCGGGCTGGGCACGCCGGCGATCAGCGACCCGAGCACCATGATCACCGCGCCGGCGAGCACGGCCTTGATGGTGCCGGAGATGTTGAAGCCGGCGACAAGCTCGAGCTTGGTGATCGGCGTCACCAGGTAGCCCTCGTGCAGTCCGCGCGCTTTGTCGTCGATGAAGATGATGCCGCCGCCGATCATCACCATCATGAAGATCGACATGGTGATCGAGCCAGGCAGCAGGTACTGGATGTAGGGCACGTAGGGATAGACCTCGACGACGTCCAGACCGGCCGCACCCTCGACCCGCACCGGTGTGGTCGGCGCGTTCAGGGCGGAAACGAAGCTGCTGACAGTGCCCGCCATCGTCGCCGAGACGAACGTATCGGTGTTGTCGGAAATCAGCGCGACCCGGGGCGAGCTGTTGGTGAGCGATCGCCGCGAGAAATCGGGCGGAATCGTCAGGACGCCGTTGACGCGACCGTTGCGGAGATCGGTCATCGCGATCCCCTGATCGGTGTAGTCGACCAGATCGAGCGTGCGGGCCCCCGACGAGACCGCCGCGGCGAGCTCGCGGATCTTCACGGCCGGCACGCCGCCGTCCTGGTCGACGATCGCCAGCTTCAGGTGCTTGACGTTGCCACCGAACGCGTAGCCGAGCACGATGAGCTGCATCAGCGGAAAGATCATCGACATGACGATCAGCATCGGGCTCCGCCGGAACCGCCGCAGCTCGCGTTCGATGATGGCCCACGCTCGCGACATCGTCGTCCTCGCTTATCTCCTGATCATGAACGGGCTGTCGGCGGCCGATGGCTCCTGCAGTGCGTCACGCAGGTCACGCCCGGTGTAGTGCACGAACACGTCGTCCAGGGTGACGCTGTCGGGATCGCGGCCCGGAATCGATGCTTTGAGCGCGCCCGGCGAATCGAGCGCGACGAGCTTGCCGTGATCGACGATCGCGATGCGGTCGCACAGTTTGTCGGCTTCGTCCATGTAGTGCGTCGTGATCAGCACCGTCAGGTCGCGCTGCGATTTGATCCGCTGCAGCATGCCCCACACGGCCGTTCGCGACACCGGATCGAGACCGGTGGTCGGTTCGTCGAGGAAGAACACACGCGGCTCGTGTACCAGTCCGCGCGCGATCTCGACCCGCCGCCGCATGCCGCCCGAGAGCAGTTTCACCTGCTTGGTGCGCCACTGCGTCAGCTCCACGGCCTCGAGCAGCTCGGTGATGAGCCGCGTCCGCGTCTCGCGCGGCACGCCGTACAGCTTGGCGAAGATCAGCAGGTTCTCTTCGACGCTCAGTTCGAGGTCGCTCGTCATCGCCTGTGGGATCACACCGATCGATCGCCGGACGTCATCAGCCTGACGTGCCACGTCGAAGCCGTTGATCACCGCTGTTCCCTCCGTCGGTTGCAGCAGCGTGACCATCATCCGGATCAGCGTCGACTTGCCGGCGCCGTTCGGGCCGAGCAGGCCGAAGATCTCGCCGTCCCTGACCGCGAAACTGATGTGATCGACCGCGGTGAAGTCGCCGAACTTCTTGACGATCGCCTTGACCTCGATGGCGTTGTCGCTCATTCGGTCTCCACGCCTACCGACACCCGCGCGCTACCGGACCGCCTCATGACAGCGGGACGATGACGTAGGCTGACATGCCGACGGCGAGTCGGCGATCGCTGTTGTCGACCCGCAACCGGATCTCGAACGTCTTGATGTCGCGCTTCGTGCGGCTGACGTCGCGCTGCGTCGCGAAGCCGGCGTCGACGCCGCGATAGAACACCTTTCCCGGCCGCTCGGCCCCGGACGGGAGCCGCACCATCAGCGTGTCGCCGTTGCGGACACGGTCGATGTAGGTTTCCTCGAGATCGACGCGGACCCAGAGATCGTCGGGATTGATGATGGTGACGACCGGTTGCCCGGGGGTCACGACCTCGCCCGGCAGCGCCGCACGCACGTCGACGATGCCGTCGATCGGCGCCTTGATCTCGGTATAGGCGAGCCGCACGTCGGCTTTGGCGCGCTGCGCCGCGGCGGCGGCTTGTTGCTTGCGGTTGGAGAGCACCTGGCTGCGGCGCATCGCGATCTGCTCGGCGCTCCCTTTCGCGAGCGCCACCGCGGCCCTGGCCGCTTCGATTTGCTTCCCGACCGACTCGAGCCTCGACTTCGCGACGTCGTAGGCCGTCTTGGCCGAGTCGACCTGTTCCGGCGTCGCCACGCCTTCCTTCGACAACTTCTGATTGCGCTGATACACGATGGCGGCGTTCTCGAGCTCCGCTTTCGCGGCGGCTTCTTGCGACTGCGTCGAGGCCAGCGTCGCCTCGGCCTGGGCGATCGAGTCGACGGTCTGCCGCTCCTGCAGACGAAGCGCGGCTTCGCTCTCCTGCACCTGCGAACCGACGCCCTCCGCGCTGGCCAGGTAGAAGGCGCGCTCCTCGCGCAGTTCGTCGGGCGCGAGCACGGCGAGCATCTGGCCCGCCTTGACGACGTCGCCTTCACGCACCTGCAGCTCGGTGAGTCGTCCCGTGATCTGCGGGCTCACCGTGATGTGATTCGTGGTGACGACGCCGGTGAGCACCATTTCCGTCGGTGGCCGGCTCGTATACCAGTAGGTCGCGCCGATGGCGCCGACGATGACCAGCAGGGGAATCAGTCGAAGCAGTCGTTTCATACGAGTCAAACGATTGTATCAAACAAGTGTTTGAATTCTGAAGGGGGGCAGTGGACCGCCTTCGCCTTCGGCTTCGGCGCGACGAACGGCCCTGGCGGCCCGGCGCGAAGGCGTAAGATAAACCCCTATGTCCCGAAGCGTTGTACCCGTTGCCGTCATCTGTTTGAGCGTCGCCACCGTCGTCGCGCAGCGTCCAGCACCGGCCGCGCAGCTCGATGCGGCGATGAAGGCGTTCTGGGACGCGGAGGATCAGGGCGCGGCGGAGAAGGCGGCGAAGCAGGTTGCGGCGAGCGGTGCCTCGTTCGAGGACATTCGCGCCCGCGTGAAGGCTGGCCGCGCCTACGGCAAAGCGAAAACGGGACGCATCGATCTCCCCACCCGCGACCACGGCCTCGCGCTCGACAACGTGCTCGAAGTGCCGGCCGACTACGATCCCGCCCGCACGTGGCCGCTGCGCGTCACCTTGCATGGCGGCGTCGGCCGCGAGGCCCCAGGCCCGGGCGACCCGCCGGCGCGGCCGCTGGCCAATCGCATTCCGAGCGACGGTGAGCTGGTCCTGCATCCACGCGCATGGGCCCAGTCGCAATGGTGGAATCCCGGTCAGGTCGACAACATCGCGCGGTTGCTCGCGCGGGTGAAGCACGACTACAACGTCGACGAGTCGCGCACCTACGTCACCGGTATCTCGGACGGCGGCACCGGTGTGTATTTCCTCGCGATGCGTGCGGCGACGCCGTGGGCCGCCTGCCTGCCGCTGAACGGTCACCCGTTGGTCATCGCCAACCCGGATACCGGCGCCGATGGCCAACTCTACAGCGGCAATCTGGTGAACTGCCCGCTTCACCTCGTGAATGGCGGGAAGGATCCGCTGTATCCGGCTGCGTCCGTCGAGCCGCTCGTGGCGATGTTCAAGAAGGCGAAGATCGCGCTCGAATGGGACGTCTATCCCGACGCGGGCCACGACGTCAGCTGGTGGCCGCAGGAGCGCGCGAAGTTCGAGGCTTTCCTCGCCAGGCATGCGCGGGTGCCGCATCCCGACAGCATCTCCTGGGAGACCGAACGAACCGACCGCTACAACCGTTTCCGCTGGCTGGTGATCGATCGACTCGGCAAACGCGCCGGCGACGTCGTGCTCGAGGACGTCAACGCCTACTCCCCAGTGCCGATCGTGCAGCGAACGCTGTTCGCGCGCGAGAAGCCCTCGGGCCGTGTCGACGCGCTGCGCAAGGGCAACGACTTCGAGGTGAAGTCGCGCGGCGTGCAGCAGTTCACGCTGCTCCTCTCGCCGGACGTCGTCGACTTCTCGAAGGCGGTTCGGGTCACGGTCAACGGCAAGGTCGCACACGATGCGATCGTGAAGCCCGACGCTGCCACGATGCTCACCTGGGCGGCACGAGACCAGGACCGCACGATGCTGTATGGAGCTGAGATTCGCATCGTTGTTCCGTAGAACGGCGTGTTTCGCGGCAACCCTGCGCCGGGTCTAGAAGACCCGGCCGACAGGGCCCGCTCACGACACATCATGTCCGACATCGTGATTCGCCCGGCCGAGGCCTCCGACCTCCCCGTGCTGGGCCGACTGGGTGCGCTCCTCATGCGGACGCATTACGACTTCGACCCGAAGCGCTTCCTCAATCCAGGCACTCACCCCGAAGAAGGCTATGCCTGGTTTCTCGGCGAGCAGCTGAAAGACGAGGGCAACGTCATCGTTTACGTCGCCGAGCGGGAGAGCGAGGTGATCGGCTACGTCTACGCGGCGCTGGAGCCGGTGTCGTGGAAGGAGCTGCGAGATGCGTGCGGTTTCATCCACGACATCGTCGTCGACGCGCGCGGGCGTCGAACCGGCGTCGCGACCGCGCTGATGGAGGCCGCGATGGCGTGGCTGAAGGATAACGGTGCGCCCCGGGTGGTCCTGGGAACTGCCGACCAGAACGTCGCCGCACAGCGGCTGTTCGCTCGGCTCGGATTTCGGCGAACGATGGTCGAGATGACGCGAGAACTTTAGAGGAATCAGGAATCAGGAATCAGACATGGGCAAGGAAAGAGGGGCCTGGCCCAGGCCTGAATCCTGATTCCCGATTCCTGATTCCTTCAGGAGTGTAGTTCTGGGCCCTGAGGCCTCAGGGTTCACCGGCATCTTGTTGGCGACGAGCACATCCCACCAGCCGAAATGCGTCGCGAGCAGGTGATCGAGCTCGCGTGTTTCCGACGTGCACTCGGTTTGCCCGTGCAGCGGCAGGCAGTACGCCGCGTGTGGCGAGGCTTCGAGCATGTGCTGGACGCCTGCCGAGAAGCCTTTCCCGGCGTACGCGATGCAGCCGGCCATGGGCAGCGCCTGCAGATCGTCGAGCGCGTACGGCACTTTCTCGTCGACGGTGCCCTCGCTTTCCTGATACTTGCACTCGATGGCGAACGCCTTGTTGTTGGCTTCGCACACGCAAAAGACGTCGATGCGGCGATTCTTGCCGATGATCGTTTTGCCGACGCTGATCTCGCGATACACCTTCAACCCGCGGCCGGCGAATCGTCGCGCCAGATACGCAGCGACCAGATCCGCGTATGCGCCGCCGGTCACGGTTCGGTGCCCATCAAACTGAGAAGGTCGGTGGTGGTGATGTCACCGAGATCGGGCTGGCGCCCCTCGCCGAACTTCTGCAGGCGCTCGCCGGTGACCCGCACGGCCGCTGCGTTCAGATCGGTTCCGAGAAAGCGCCGCCCGTTCATCAGGGCCGCCTCGCCGACGCTGCCAGAGCCCATGAAAGGATCAGCGATCACGTCGCCCGGGCTCGAGCTCTGCTTCACCAGCACGTCAGAGACCCCCACTGGTTTTTCGGCAGGATACCCGCGATGAACCCGCGGCACGTTGATGATGTCGGCGATACCGAGGTCGTTCAGCTTCCGCTTGCCCTTCTCGAAGAACAGGATGAACTCGTATCGGGCCCTGTAGTGATAGCCCATGCCGATCGTGTACTTGTCCCACACCAGCGGCTTCCAGAACTTGAAGCCGGCGCGTTCGGCTTCCGGCTTGGCGACGAACATCGTTTCCGCATCGCAGAACAGATAGAAGTGCGTATCTTCACGCAACACGCGATATACCTGCTCGAACAGCTCGCCGAACCGCGCGTTCGGAAACACGGTGAACCAGTCGTTGCTTGACGCCTTGCTGTGCTTCAGCCGCGTCGTCGTGCCGACCGCGCGATGCTTCTCGAGCGATTCGTAGGCCGGATCGGTGATGAGCAGATCGACCGAGGCAGCCGGAAGCGCACGCAGCCACGCCACGGCGTCCTGGTTGGACAGCTCGAACAGGGGAGTGCTCACGGGTTGAGTCATTCTACGCGACCGCCACGAGGGATTGTCGCGTCGGGGCGTGACAGGGAAGGTCACGAGGTCCGCGCAGGCCGACCGATCACTCGTGGTGTCGCCCGCGTTCGAGCGTTCCCGCTCACG